>JAGQRO010000148.1 GCA_020425315.1 Hyphomonas sp.
CTTGCCGCCGAGGCGCTGGAACTTCGACGGATCCTGGAGGAACTCGACGATCTCCTGCAGCTCTTCCTTGGCCTCGTCGACACCGGCGACATCGTCAAAGGTGACGCGGCCATGCTTTTCGGTGAGGAGGCGCGCACGGGACTTGCCGAAGCTCATCGCCCCGCGTCCGCCGCCGCCCTGCATCTGGCGCATCATGAAGAAGACGAAGCCGACGATCAGCACGATCGGCAGGATCGAGAACAGGATGGAGGCAAATGTGTTCTTGCCGCTGTCGGCGTCCACGGTGAACGGCACATTGTGCTGTTCAAGGAATTCCTGGGTGCCGGTATCGAAGACGCGCAGCTCGGACACCAGTTTGCGGTTGTCCGTGGTCGTCACCACGATCTGCTCGTTGCCGAGCGTCGCGTCGGTGACGTTGCCGGCTTCGACCTGGGCAAGGATTTCGGAGAGTTTCGCCCGGTCGGCTCTCGCCACATCAGGATTGCCCCCCATCGCCACCGCCATGGCAATGACAAGCAAGGCAATCGCGCCCCAAATGGCCAGGTTCCGCACGTTCATCTTGACTCTCGCAGTTTGGAAGACTTCTCGGTTTGTAACATAGGCACGGCCCCTCGCAAAAACGACTCCTTTGCTGCGCCCGCGACGATTTAATCACGCCCGCCTGAACAGGCGGTTCTCACCGCCGCCAGACGTGCCGGCACTGCCTTAACCATATCCGGCGCCAGCGGATGCTCGGCCACAAGGCGCAATCTGCCAGCTTCACGCGAAATGACAGCCCCGCCCAAGGTCGCAGGGCGAAAAGGCCGCGGGGCCGCGAGGCGCCGGGCAAGGCGCGCGAGTGCATCCTGCCGGGGCGGGCGCGCGCGCAGGGCAGCGGTCTGGATCAGCAGGCTGAGCGCTCGCGGGCCGGTCTCGCCGCCTGGCAGCGCCGTATCGGTCTCCAGAGCGCCCTCAGGGCCGCAGGAAACGGTCCCAAGCCAGCGCCAGAGAGCCCCGTCGGTCAACGCTCTCACCCCCTGCAGACACCTCTGGCACCCGAGGATCCGGGGCATAAGCTCCGGATTGTCCCGCAACAGGCGCCGCATCCGCACCCGTTCGAAGGCCGGATTGTCGTTCGAGGGGTCCTCGATCCAGTGCAACTCGCGGCCGGCCAGGTCGAGGCGCAGGGCAGATCGCGAAACCTGTAACAGCGGCCTCAGGAGCAGCGTGTCGCTGCCGGGCCCCGTCGTCGGCGTCACCGCGACCGGCTGGATGCCGGCGAGGCCATACCAGCCGGACCCGGCGCGGGCCCGCATCAGGAAGGTCTCGGCCTGGTCGTCTTCGGTATGGGCGGTCAGGACCAGCCGGCTGCCCGCCTCCTCCGCCGCCGCGGCCAAGAGGGCGTGACGTGCTGTGCGTGCTGCAGATTGGCGGGCCACGGGCGTGTCCCATTCGAGCGTCCGGTGGGGAATATCCAGCCGCCGGGCCGTGGCGGCGACGAACTCAGCCTCGCCCGCAGATTCCGGGCGCAGGCGGTGGTCCACGGTCAGGGCCAGCATTTCGCGGCCCCGCGCCCGGCCCCAGTCGGCCGCCAGCGCCATCAGGGCAAGAGAGTCCCCTCCCCCCGACACCGCAACGCCAACCGGCCCCGCAGCAAGGCTGCAGAGCCGGTCGAGGGTCTCTGTCAGATGGCCGGGAAGCGCGGGCGCCTCTAGCTGTCGCACCCGGACTTGGTCCGTTCGACAGCCGCCAGATCCTTGGTCACGCCGGAAGCCTTCGGGTAGCGCTTGGGCAGCGTGTCGAGGGCGAGGCAGGCCTTTTCCTGGTCACCGATCAGGCGCATGGCGCGCGCCAGCTTCACCAGCGCGTCCGGTGCGCGGGGGTCGTCCGGGTAGGAGCGGATCATGGTCGTGTAGGCCGCGCCGCTTTCGGCATAGGCTTTCTGTTGGTAAAGCGCCTCGGCCAGCCAGTAATGGGCTTCACCGGCCTGCGGGTCTTCACCGAACTGGTCGATAAAGGCGCGGAAGGCCTCTTCGGCGCCAGCATAGTCGAACTGGATGAGGCGGCCCTTGGCGGCGGCGAACAGCGGCCCGGCATCGCCCGGAAGCGCGCTGGCCGGGATCGAGCCGAGGGAGCCTTCCGGCAGCCGGCTGCTGCTTGCCGCAACCGTCGTGGTCACCGGGGCCTCGTCGCGCACGCTTTCGGCGCTGCGGCTGGCGAGGTCACCGGCCGGTTCGGTCGAGACGATGCGGCGCGGGCCGGACCCGGCCTGCACGGAGGTGACCGGGCGGGTCAGCGTGTTGGTCGGCCGCGCGGCGCCTGCGCCGGCGGTGGAGGGATAGGGATTGGAGCTCAGCGCGCCCGGATAGGCCGACATGGCGCTGTCTTCCGGTTCCAGCTCATCCGGGGAATCGAGGCCGAGCATACGGGCCTGAAGATCCTGCAGGGCGCGGGCCTGCGCCTTCATCTCGGCACGGATGGCGCCCAGCTCGTCGGAGAGGGCCTCATTGTCCCTGACCAGCGCGTCATTGTCGTTGCGCGCCTGCTGGAGCTGGAATTCGAGGGTTTCGACCCGGCCGCTCAGCGTCATCACATCGCCCGCCATGCCGTTCAGCTGGACCTTCAGGTCGGCATTCTGCTGGCGCACCTGGGTCACCTGCTGGGCGAGGTCCAGGCTGGTCGTGCCTTGCGTAATCGGGGCAGCGCGTTGGGCCAGTGCCGGCGAGGCAAGCATAAGGAAACCGGCGAGTGCCAGGGCGGGCATCTTGAACATAGGCGGAAGCCTCCAGAATTTTCCCGGACCATACAAAGGCAGCCGGGGCCAAAATATGGCACCCGGCTGCAAATGATGGGTGAAGGCGCAGCCCGCAAGGGGCTTTGCCCTCTCCGGATCAGTTGGACGAAACGACCTGGATGAAGCCGTTACGGTTCATCGCCCAGGACTGTTCGTCGGAACCGGCCGCAATCGGGCGTTCCTTGCCATAGGAGACCGTATCGATCCGGGCACCGTCGATGCCGAGGGTTTCGAGATAGCCTTTCACGGTGGCGGCGCGGCGCTCGCCGAGGGCGAGGTTGTATTCGCGCGTGCCGCGCTCGTCGCAATTGCCGGCAACGAGGATGCGGACGGCCGGGTCAGCCGCGTATTTCAGGGCGTGCTGTTTCAGCAGGTCCTGGTCGGCGCTGTCGAGGTCGTTGCCATCGAGGTCGAAATAGACGCGGTCGCCAAGGGCCGGAGCGGCGGCGACTTCGGTCGTGGCGCCGGTATCGACTTCGGTGACCGGGGCAGTTTCGCCGGTGTCGGCGACAACCGGGGCAGCAGGTTCTTCAGCAACCGGGGCCGGCTTGGAAGCACAGGCGCCGAGGAGGAGAAGCGAGGCGCTCGCAAGCGCGAGGGCGTGGCGGGTGTTCATGGACATGCCTTTCAAGAGTGAGCAGAGGATGGGAACTCTCAGGAAACTCCAGCCTCTAAACAAAACAGCCGGGGCCAAATTGTGGCACCCGGCTGCAAAGCAGTATTGGTTACAGCGATTTTAGCTGGTGGTACCGGAGATCAGCTGGGTGAACCCGTTGCGGTTCAGGGCCCATGCCTGCTCGTCGGAACCGGCCGCAATCGGGCGTTCCTTGCCATAGGAGATCGTGTCGATGCGCGAGGCGTCGACGCCGAGCGAAACGAGGTAGTCCTTCACGATCGAGGCGCGGCGCTCGCCGAGGGCGAGGTTGTATTCGCGCGTGCCGCGCTCGTCGCAGTTACCGGCAACGAGGATGCGGACCGACGGATAGGACGACAGCCAAGCAGCCTGGCGCTGCAGCACGGACTGGTCTTCGCCGTCGAGGCGGTAGCCGTTGAGGTCGAAATAGACACGCTCGCCGACGTTCACGCGGAAGTCTTCCAGCGAGCCGGCGCGCGGGCCGGTGGCAACCGGGGCGACCGGGGTGGTGTCAACTTCTTCAACCGGAGCCGGCGTCGTGTCGACGACTTCAACCGGCGCCGTTTCGACTTCTTCAACCGGAGCCGGCTGCGAGGCGCACGCGCCCACGGATGCAAGCACGGCCGCGACAGCGGTGATCTTGAGGTAGGATTTCATAACAGTTCAGACTCCCCTGGATGTCCTGAGCTTTGTGACGCCTTGCGGCCTGGTGATTCCTGCACGGCGCACGGATGCGGATGCTTCCCTAATCGGACCGAATTCCGGCGACAATCAGGCGCGCGCTGTAGCGAACCGCCTTTTACACAAAGAAATTTGCCCTGTCTCCAAAAAGCAACGCCCCCGATGCAAAAATCGGGGGCGAAAACTGTAGTATTACAAGCAGTTTACTGAAGAAGCGGTGACCAGGCGGGGTCGGATGCTTCGGTCTGGGTCTGCAGTCGTTGCTCGTTGCGGCCGGACAGGTCGACCGACCAGAGCTGCGGTCCGGCGCCCGGCCGGCTCTCGCGGAAGTACACGATCACGCGGCCATTGGGCGACCAGTCCGGACCCTCATCGAGATAGGATTCGGTCAGCAGGCGCTCGCCGGTGCCGTCGATACCGATCACACCGATATAGAATTTGCCGCCCAGCTGCTTGGTGAAGGCGACAAGGTCACCGCGCGGGCTCCAGACCGGGGTCG
>JAGQRO010000149.1 GCA_020425315.1 Hyphomonas sp.
CGAGCCGGCCTATCTGGACGAGCTTTCCATCATCATGGACTGGAGCTTCGACTATCTCCAGCGCAGCGGCGAGAACGATCCGGACGAACGCACCTGGCTGCGCGACGAGACCGGCGGCTCTGTCTATCTGCGCCTCACCACGCGCCCGCTGGAACAGCTGGGCCTGAAGGCCCGCGACGATCAGGCCTTCCGCCAGGGCGTGGTCGATGGCGCCTACTGGTTGCGCGAGCCGGGGCCGAACTGTGAAGTCGTGATCGCCTATCAGGGCTGCGTCGCACCCGAAGCCATCGAAGCCGCCGGCCGTATCGGCAATGACCGGCGCGATATCGGCGTGCTGGCGATTACGTCCGCTGACAGACTGAATTCCGGCTGGACCGCCGCCCGCCGCGCCCGCGCGCGCGGGCACCGCGATGCCACAAGCCAGATCGAGCGGCTGATGGGGGGTGTGCCGCGCGAAGCGACGCTGATCACCGTCACCGACGGCCACCCGGCCACGCTTGCCTGGATCGGTTCCGTCATGGGCCACCAGACCGCGCCACTCGGCGTCGAGCATTTCGGCCAGACCGGCACGATCTCCGATCTCTACCGCCACTTCATGATCGATGCGGATGCCATTGTCGCGGCGGCAAACTATCTCTCCGCCGGTCGCCGCATCGGGCTGAGTGTGCGATAAGACCGCGCAGGAGGGTTAAGGGCATGGCATTGCAATTCAGACTGGCCGGCGCGCTGGCCGCGCTCTGCCTTGGCGCCTGCCAGACGGCACCTGCCACAGCGGAAGAAGCCGCGACGAGCCCCCTGGTCCGCCCCGACATCGCCTATGGCTCGGCCATCATCCATGCCACCACCGCGCCGGAAGCCCGCACGCTGACGATGGACGCCTACCTCCCGGCGGGAGACGGCCCTCACGCCGCAATCATCCTCGCCCATGGCGGCGCCTTTCATCGCGGCAGTAAGGGCGAGGAAACCTTCTATGAAGACGGCGCCAGCGATTCCTCCATGGCCGCCTGGTGCCGGGCCTTCGCAAAGACCGGCTATGCCTGCTTCTCCATCGACTACCGGCTGACGCCGGAAAACCCGGCCCTTGGCCGCGACCATGATGCCGCGCGCCTCTTTCCGGACGCCATGCTGGACGCGCCCGGCGCAACGGCCCGGATCGATTTCGCGCGCACGCAGATGGGCCTCGCCCCGCTCGACGCGGAGACGAAGCCGCAATACCGCGACGCCATCCTGGCCGCCGCCGAAGACATGACAATGGCCGTGGAACATGTCCGTTCCCATGCGCTGGAATATGATGTGGACCCGGCGCGCATCGCGCTTGGCGGGTTTTCCTCCGGCGCGATCACCGCGATCAATTCCGCCTACGGACTGGACGCGCCAGTGCAGGCGGTGTTCGCGCTTTCCGGCGCGGTGGCCGGCTACAATCCGGGCGCCGGCCTGCCGGCTGATCCGCCGCCGCTGCTGATGTTTACCGGGCAGAACGACCTGCCCGACATCCTGCTCGGCAGCCAGTACCTGCGCAGCGTGCTCAGCGATGCCGGCGCGCCGCCGGAGGTGGCCTGGGTGCCCGGCTTCGGACATTTCTATCCGATGGAGGCCCCCAGCCTTGGGGCGGACCTGACAATAGAGTCGGTCGAAGCCCGCACCCTGGACTTCCTGGAACGCGAGCTCACGCACTGAAGCGAGCCGCTGCGGATTTCAAAATATCGAACGGCAGACTTAAGCGCTGACGCCAGACTTGCGCAGAATATGGTCATTGCGGCCTCCGCCGGCATGAAAGCAGACAAATTCCGACCCGCCGGACACGAATGAAAATTGCCAGGCGCGATCAATCCGCCTACCGTCCGGCAAGGGGGTCGGACCATGGATCAGAGCCAGCAGCTAAAAAGCATGCCCGCAATATCGGAGTATCGCACGCTCCGCTTCCTGTTCGTGTTCCTGCTTTATGTCGCGCAGGGCGCCCCGGTCGGCATCTTCTTTTTTGCGCTTCCGGCCTGGCTGGCCGCAAACGGGGCCAGCGCGCTGGAAGTCGGTGGCTTCCTCAGTGCGACAGGCCTTCCGTGGACGCTCAAATTCATCAACGGCTTCATCATGGACAGGTTCACCTTCCTGCCCATGGGGCGCCGGCGCGCCTGGCTGATCGGTGCGCAGGCCGTCATGGTGGTGTCCCTGATCGCATTTGCCTTCGTCGCCCCTGGTCCAAAGGATATCGCGGCGCTCTCGGCCTTCGCCTTCATCATCATGGCCGCGACGACCTATCAGGACGTGGCGGTCGACGGCATGGCCGTGGATCTTGTCCCGGATGAGGAACGCGCCCGCGCCAATGGCCTGATGTTCGGTGGCCAGTCGATCGGCATCGCCGCCGGCACGGCCTTTACCGGCTTCGCCATCGCGTCCGCCGGCTTTGGCGCCGCGATGCTGGGCAATGCCGCCTTCGTCGCCGTCATCCTCCTGATGCTGATCATCTTCCGCGAGCGCCCGGGCGAACGCCTCCTGCCGTGGACGCCGGGCGAGGCCTCCGAGACCTCCGAAAGGCTGCAGGTCGCCGCCTGGTGGCCCCTGCTCACATCCGTCTGGAAGGCCATGTTCACGCGCGACAGCCTGTTGCACGTGGTCGCACAGTTCTGCGTCGGCGCGCTGTACGGCCTCTATGCCGGCGCCATGCCCCTGATCGCCACCAATGTTGCCGGCTGGAGCGATGCGGACTTTTCGGGCCTCTCCGGGGCGGGGAACTTCATTGCCGGCATTCTGGGCATTGTCGTGTTCGGCGTACTGTCGGACGTGCTCGGCACGCGCACATCGACGATCCTGTCATTCCTGGCCACGGCCGTCTTTGCCGGCGCCTATCTGTTCGCGCGGCCCTACTGGCACCTTGGCATCTCGGTCCAGGCCGCTGTCATCGTCTATCTCGCCCTGACCGTGTGGTCGCAAGTCGGCTCGGCCGCCTCGGCCATGAAGATCTGTTCCCTGAAGGCCGCGGCGACGCAGTTCACGCTGTTCATGGCCCTCTCCAATCTCGGCATCACCGTCTCCTCGGCGACGCTGGGCCTGCTGGACGCAATCGGCGGCTATCAAGCCATGCTGGTTGCCATCATCGCCACCTCGCTCGTCGGCGCGGGCGCGATGTACCTGTTCAATGAACGCCGGATGCAGCAGCGCGTGCTGGCGGAGGCAGGCCTCGCCTGAACTCAGGCGGCCGAGCGGACCAGCTGGAATTCGGAACGCACGGTCGGCTTTTCGTCCGGCGTGGTGACGCGGCCGGTCTTCACCAGTTCCAGCATGTGGCCGAGGACCGACATGGCAGCGGCCGGATGCAGCCGCTTGTCGACGTCCTTGTACATGTCCTTCACCATGTTCGGGATCGAGGTTTCGCCCTTCGACAGATGGTAGAGGATCGAGCGTTCGCGCTCGCGGCGGTGTTCGGCGTATTCGGTGATGAAGTGATTGACGAAATCGCGCCCCTTCACCGGGTCGCCATGCGTCGGGTAAAGCGCGTCGAAATTCATCACACGGATCTTTTCGAGGCTGCGCATATAGTCGCCCATGTCGCCATCCGGCGGGGCCACCACGGTCGTCGACCAGCCCATGATATGGTCGCCGGAGAAGCAGATATTCTCCTCGCGCAGGCCGAAGCAGAGATGGTTGCAGGTGTGTCCTGGTGTCTCGATCACGTCCAGCGTCCAGCCGGGGCCGGAGATCACGTCGCCATCGCCGACTTTCACGTCCGGCATGAAGCCGAGATCGTCGGCGCTGCCAAGCTCGCCCTTGGCCGTCGGCACGCCGCAATTCTTCGCATAGGTCTTGCAGCCGGCCCATTCGGCCATCGGCTGGGCCAGCGGCGAATGGTCCGAATGGCCATGGCTGACCAGGACATGGGTGATGGTCTCGCCGTCCAGCGCTTTTTTCAGCGCCTCGAAATGCGCCTCGTCCATCGGGCCGGGATCCAGCACCGCGACTTCGCCGCGCCCGACAATGAACACGCCGGTGCCGACATAGGTGAAGGGGCCGGGATTCTCAGCGATCACGCGGCGGATCAGCGGGGTCAGCTGTTGTACCACGCCGTATTCGAACTCGATGTCCTTGACGTACGGAATTGCCATCTTGGTCTCTCGGAAATCAGCCTGCGGACGGGTCAGCGTTTCTTCGGCGCGAACCGCGTACCGAATGCCTGCGCCATGCGGCGCGTCGCCCTCAGCTTGGAACTCAGTTTCAGGGCCACGGGCGGGCCCATGTCCGTCTTGTTGGCGTCGACGATATAGAGGCGCCCGGAATTGCGGTCACGCAGGCAATCGACGCCGCCCCAGTCGAGGCGCATCTCTTTCGCGAACCGTTCGATCACGGAGATTTCTTCCTCCGAGTAACAGTTGCGCGGTTCGTCCAGCAGGACTTCGACATTCTCATTCAGGAAGCGCCGGTCCAGCGGGCGGCGCTTGCGGAACACGACAACCGGCGAGCCATTGACGAGGCAGCAGCGCAGGTCCTCGACCAGGCCGCCCTCGATCTCGTTGTCGACCAGGACCTGATAGGTCTTGCCCGGCACCGGCTCTGACAGCGGGCCTTCCAGCACGCGGCCGTCATGGGCGGCGTTGAGTTCGGATTTCTCGACCATGCGGCCGGTGAAGGTCGTCGGGTCGACAGACAAATTATAGCCTGCGGCGGTCTCGAACGCGGCGGCCACTTTCGACTTCGACACGTCATGGCAGTCGAAGTTCACGAGGCGTGCGCCTTCCTTGACGGCGGGCACTTCATTGTTGGTTTCGGTGCAGTCGTCGAACTGCATCACGATGTCGGCCTTGGAGATGTCGTCGATCAGCTTGGTGCCGGAGACATGCATCACCGGCCAGATGAAATACCAGGGCCGCGGCTTGTCGGGATAGAAGGCGATGGTGGGCAGCTTGTGGCCCTCGACACGGCGCCAGATGCGCCAGGACTGGGCGGCGACATAGAAAGTCAGCCAGGTGAAAACATCATTGGCCAGCGACAGGGTCAGCGGAATGCGCGCGCCTGTTTTTTTCGCAAGAATGGCGCCGTCGTCATACTTGAAATCGGTCAGCCACAAACGATCGGTCATTCCGATACTCTCCTGATCGGCGAAACCGCTCTTGAACGGTCCCGCATGACGGTTCCCTGCCTCGCACGCCGACCGCTCACTGACAACACACTTAATGCGGCGCGAATGTGATCGGGGCCATACGCAACTGCCCTTACAGAAGGGATTCGAGGCTGGTGAGATCGTACCCGGCGCCGGCGGCCGCGTCGATGATATCCTCTCCGGCGCCCTGTCCGGCATGAGTCAGCGCCCAGACAGTGATACAGCGCGTTCCCGTGCGGCAATAGGCGAGCACGGGCTGGGGCGCCTCATTCAGAATATTTGCCATTCTTTCAACGATCTCCGGCGTCGGCGCCCCCGAAAACGGCAGCGCCACGAAGGTCAGGCCCAGCGATTCGGCCTTCGCCCGGATCGGCCCCATGCGCGGCTGCATGACACCGCCTTCACCATCCGGGCGGTTTGCGACAATGGTCTTGAATCCGGCTGCGGCGATTTCGTCCACATCCTTTTCGGAAATCTGGGGTGCAACGGCAAATGCGTCTGTCACGCGGCGGATATCGGCCATGGCGGGAGGGTCCTGTCTGTTGAGACGGTCTTGAACGGTTCGGTGTACTAGCTAAGGAAGGATGCGCCTTCTGCCAAGATTGGGCGGCACAGTTTCACGCCGGCCCGGCCATAACGACGGAAAACCTGCCCTTGTCCACCCTGCAGAGAGCCTTCAGCCGCATTCCCTGGGCCTACACCGCCCGCCGCCTGCTGATCGCGATCCCCACCATGCTGGCCATCATCACCATGGCCTTCCTGATGATGCGCGCCGCGCCCGGCGGCCCGTTCGACGGCGAACGCAAGCTGCCGGCGGCCACCGAAGCGGCGATCGCGGCCAAGTTCGGCTTCGACAAGCCCCTGCACGAGCAGTATTTCAACTATCTGGGCGGCGTGGTGCAGGGCGATTTCGGCCCGTCCTACAAGACGCTCGGCAAGAGCGTGAACCAGCTGATCGGCGACGGACTGCCAATCTCGCTCACCATCGGCTCGCTCGCCATGCTGCTCGGCATCACGCTGGGCACGTTGCTCGGCGTCTATGCGGGCCTGAAACAGAATTCCTCGGCGGATTATGGCGTGATGGGGGTCGCCATGTTCGGCATATCCATCCCCACTTTCGTGACCGGGCCGGTGCTGATCCTGATCTTCTCGCTCGGCCTCGGCATCTTTGCCGTCGGCGGGCTCGGCACCTATCCCAATATCGGCATGACGCCACACAACATGACCCTGCCCGTGGTCACGCTGGCGCTGCCGCAGATCGCCATCATCTCGCGCCTGATGCGCGCCTCGATCATCGAGACGATGCGCTCCAACCATATCCGCACCGCCCGCTCCAAGGGCCTGTCCGAGCGCCAGGTGATCGCCCGCCACGCCCTGCCGGCGGCGATGCTGCCGCTGGTCTCCTATGCCGGCCCGGCCATGGCGCGCGTGATGACCGGTTCGGTCGTGATCGAGAAAGTCTTCGGCCTGCCGGGGCTCGGCTCCTATTTCGTCGATGGCGCGCTCAACCGGGACTATACGCTCGTGATGGGCGCCATCATCGTCTACGCCGCGCTGATCGTCCTCCTGAACCTGGTGGCGGACATCCTCTACGCCGTGCTCGACCCGAAAGTGAAATACGACTGATGAGCGAGACGAGCCCCATCCTCGACCCCACCGGCCGCGCCGAAGCGGTCAGCCAGGCCATCACCGGCGGACGCTCCCTTTGGGACGATGCCCGCGCCCGCCTCTTCCGCAACCGCGCCGCCGTCATCTCCATGTGGGTGCTGGGCGTCCTGGTCCTGATCGCCGCCATCGGCCCGCTCGTCTGGGTGCACGATTACCGCACCATTACCGACCTGCGCACCATCGCGCCCACCTGGGACGGCATGCACCCGCTGGGCACAGACCTTCAGGGCCGCGACCTGCTGGCCCGCCTGATGATCGGCCTGCGCATCTCGCTGACGGTCGGCATCGTCGCCACCGCGGTCAGCCTCGTCATCGGCGTCACCTGGGGCGCCACGGCCGGTTATCTCGGCGGGCGCGCCGACAATCTGATGATGCGCATCGTGGACGTGCTCTACGCCCTGCCCTTCATCTTCTTTGTCATCCTGCTGCTGACCGTGTTCGAGCGGAACATCATCCTGATCTTCGCCGCCATCGGCGCCATCGAATGGCTGACCATGGCGCGCATCGTGCGCGGCCAGACCCTCGCCATCAAGGGCAAGGAATTCATCGAGGCCGCCCGCGCCGCCGGCGTCTCCCGCAAGGACATTATCCTGCGCCACATCCTGCCGAACGTGATCGGCCCGGTGGCCGTCTATGTGACGCTGACCATTCCGGTCGTCATCCTGGCGGAAAGCTTCCTCTCCTTCCTCGGCCTCGGCGTGAACGAACCGCTGACCTCGCTCGGCGTGCTGATCGCGGACGGCGCCGACCGTATGGAGGAAAAGCCCTGGATGCTGATCGCCCCGGCCGCCACGATGGCGGTCACGCTGCTCTGCCTCAACTTCATCGGCGACGGCCTGCGCGACGCCCTCGACCCGAAGGACCGCTAGGCGCCGTGGCCGCGCCCGCCGCCCGGACGTTCGAATCCTTCGACGGCACATCAATCGCCTATACCGAACTCGGGTCCGGCCCAGTTGTCCTCCTGCTGCACGGCTTCACCGGCAATGCGGACATCAACTGGGTCCAGCCGGGGATCGCGCAGAAGATCGCCGCCGCCGGCTATCGCGTGATCGCGCCGGACATGCGCGGCCATGGCGCCTCGCCTGTGCCGGATACGCCGGAAAGCTGGCCGCGCGATGCCATCGCCCGCGACCAGATCGCGCTGATGAAGCATCTGGGCACCGAGCCCTATGCCGTGGTCGGCTATTCCATGGGCGCGCTGACGGCGCTGCGCTACCACCTGCTCTCGCGCGGCGGCACGCGCCTCGTGCTCGGCGGCATCGGCGACAGCGCGGCGGACGAATCCAATACCGACCGCAACACCGCCTTCCGCGCCGCCATCGAAGCGGCCCTGCGCGGCGAGGACACGCCCGCCGCCAAGGGCATCCTCGCCCGTGCGAAGGCGACCGGCGGCACGCTGGAAGGCTATCTCGGCGCGCTCTCCTCGCGCCTCTATACCGGCCGGGACCTGTTGGAGACCTTCGCGGTGCCCGTCCTGGTCCTCACCGGAGATCAGGATACGGACAATGGCTCCGGCCCGGCGCTTGCGGAGATCATCCCGAACGCGCGCCATCGCCAGCTCACCGGCACGCATATCAGCGCCGTCGGCGACCCGGCCCTGCCGGAGGCCATTATCGCCTTCCTGGATGAAGGGCGCTGATCAGCCCCCGGCGACTACTTCGCGGTCAATATCGTCCAGCAGCTCGTTCACGCGCTTGGCATTGGCGCCGAGATCCGACAGGCCGACCCGGCTGACCGAGCGCACGTCCACGCGCGCGCCATGTTCGCCTTCCGGCAGGACGCGCACCAGAACGTCATCTTTGAACTCGAACCAGAATGTCGTCGCCGTCGCTTCGATCTTGCCGTTCTCGGGCTCGGCCGTGACGACGTCCCAGCCCTGCGCGTTCACCGCCGCCAGCGCCGCGTTGTAGGCCATGTCCACCGTCACGGACGGATAGACCAGCGTCTCGATCTTCGGATAGGGCGCGTTGACCTCTTTCTTGGTCTTCTCCGGGTCGAACTCGGCCTCTTCCTGAACCTCGGACACAAGGCGCCCTTCCATGCCGGGCCAATTGCCCTTGGCATTGTCCTCGATCACCGGGGCATCCTCGATCTTGTTATAGCCGCCGCTCGCCTGCCGGGCCGCCAGCAGGGCCGGGCTCGGCTGGATCGGGTTCGTCCAATCGGTCTGGATGTCGTGCAGCGGCGGCAGGCGCTCGGCATTGCCCTTGGCCGCCACCAGCCGCCCCATCGACAGGCCGGACACCAGCAGGGCCGCCAGCGCCAGGATGAAGGGCCGCTTGCGCGGCGCCTGGATCAGGGAAATCACCATCGCCAGCACGGCGAAACCGAGGCCGGCCATCACGATTTTCGGGCCCCAGCCCATGGTCAGCTTGCCGAAGCCGACTTTCCAGTCCCACAGGCCGAGCTTGGTGCCGCCCGCGCCGATGAAGAACCACAGGACGCCGAACAGCGACAGCACGAGCGCCGCCAGCGCCACCTTGCCGCGCCAGCCGCCGCTCTGGTCGGATTGCATCGTATCGGCCATGACCGGCCCTCCTGACTGTTTCCGCAAGACCTAGCGCGCCCGGCGGGACTTGTCGCCCCCGGGCCCGTCTCAACTGTACGTGAGGCCTTCCGCGAGGTTCACACTGGACAAGCCGCCCCGGGGCCAGCCAACATGTGCCCATGATCACCGGCCCGACATCGCATTCCTTCATCTCCCAGCGCCTGCGCCTGCATTACGTCGATTGGGGGAATGAGGGCGCGCCGGTCCTCGTGCTGGTGCATGGCGGTCGGGACCATTGCCGCAACTGGGACTGGGTGGCCGAGCGCCTGCGCGACCGCTGGCACATTATCGCGCCGGACCTGCGCGGCCATGGCGACAGCGCCTGGTCGTCGGACGGGGAATATTCCATCCGCGCGAATGTCTATGACCTTGCCCAGCTGATCCACCAGCTGAATGCCGGGCCGGTCACTCTGGTCGGCCATTCCTATGGCGGCAACATTTCCCTGCGCTATGCCGGCATCTATCCGGAGATGGTCAAGAAGCTCGTCGCCATCGAGGGCCTCGGCCCCTCTCCCAACATGATGGCCGAGCGGGCGAAAGTGCCGCCGGCCAAGCGCATCCGCGACTGGATCGAGCAGAAGCGCGCCGCCGCCGGCCGTACGCCGCGCAAGTATGC
This sequence comes from Hyphomonas sp., assembly GCA_020425315.1. GTDB lineage: Bacteria > Pseudomonadota > Alphaproteobacteria > Caulobacterales > Hyphomonadaceae > Hyphomonas. The sequence goes on from JAGQRO010000149.1 coordinate 9,922, forward strand.
GAGCCTGGAAGACGCCTACCAGCGCATGAAGGACGAGAATTCCTATCTCTCCAGCGAGCAGGCCCGCCACCTCACCATTCACGGCATCAGCCAGAACGAGGACGGCACCTATTCCTGGAAGTTCGACAATTACTTCCGCGTGATGACACCGTATGACCTGCCACAGGAACAGGTGGAGGAACTCTGGAACGCCATCACCTGCCCGACCCTGCTGCTCTATGGAGAAAAAAGCTGGGCCTCCAACCCGGCTGAAGATGGCCGCATCGCGCATTTCCGCAATGCCGACGTCAAGCTCTACAAGGATGCCGGCCACTGGCTGCACCATGACAAACTCGACGAGTTCGTCGACGATCTGAACGCGTTCCTCTGAGAACGGACAAAACCATTAGGGGAAAACCAGACATGACCGATCCGCTGTTCGACCTTACCGGAAAGGTGGCGCTCGTCACCGGCGGCAGCCGCGGCCTTGGCCTGCAGATGGTGCGCGCCTTCGCCGAGCGCGGCGCCGATGTGGTCATCGCCAGCCGCAAGATCGAGGCCTGCGAGGAGGCCGCCGCCGAAGTGCGCGCCATGGGCCGCCGCGCCCTCGCCGTTGCCGCCCATTGCGGGCGCTGGGACGATATCGATGCCCTGATCGAGGCCGCCTATGCCGAATTCGGCCGGGTCGACATCCTCGTCAACAATGCAGGCATGGGGCCCTATATCAAGAGCCATGAAGTGCCGGAAAACCTGTTCGACAGCGTGATGAACCTCAACTTCAAGGGCCCGTTCCGGCTGGCCGCGATTGTCGGTCATCGGATGAAACAGGCCGGCGGCGGATGTATCATCAACATCTCCTCCATCGCTTCGCTCGCCCCGATGCCAGGCGTTGTGCCCTATGCCGGCGCCAAGGCGGCGCTGAACGCGCTGACCGTGTCCATGGCGCACGAATACGGGCCGGAAGTGCGCGTCAACTGCATCGCCGCCGGCCCGTTCCTGACCGATATTTCAAAGGCGTGGACGGAAGAAGCGCGCGAGTCATCCGACAATGCCGCCCGCCGCCCCGGCCGGCCGGAAGAGATCGTCTCCTCCGCGCTCTATCTCGCCTCGCCCGCCTCCAGCTTCACCACCGGCGCCATCCTGCGCGTCGATGGCGGCATGCAGTAATCAGGAGCAACGCCCCATGTCCTCCGCCCACCTGCTCGACCCGCAGCTGAAGGATTTCTTCGAGGCGATGCCGCCGATCGAGCTGTCTGCAGACACCATCGTCGAGGTGCGCGCCGCGCGGGAGGCCATGGCGCTGGCCCAGCTGCCGCCCCTGCCGCCGGAAGTGACCATCGTGCAGGAATTCGCGCCCGGCCGGGATGGCCATCCGAATGTCCGCATGAAGATCTATCGCACGCCGTCAGACCGGAAAGACCGGCCCGCCGTGCTGCACCTGCATGGCGGCGGATATGTGCTCGGCAGCCCGGAAAGCATGGCGCCGCAATGCTGTGCCTGGGCGAAGGGCATGGACGCGGTCGTGATTGCGCCCGCCTACCGGCTCGGGCCGGAGACGGCCTTCCCCGGCAATGTCGAGGATGCCTATGCGGCGCTGGCCTGGGTCTACAAGCATGCCGCTCAGCTGGGCGTCGATACATCGCGCATCGCCGTGGCGGGCGAAAGCGCGGGCGGCGGGCTTGCCGCGGCGCTCGCCCTGCTCGTGCGTGACCGGAAGGAATTTGCCTTCTGTCACCAGCAGCTGATCTTCCCGATGCTGGATGACCGTACCGCCGTGCGGAAAGACGTCTCGCCCATGTTCGGCGAATTCGTCTGGACGAATGAAAAGAACCATTTCGGCTGGGCCAGCCTGCTGGGCGCACCGCCCGGCGGCACGAATGTCTCGCCCTATGCCGCAGCCGCGCGCGCCGAGGATCTCGCCGGCCTGCCGCCCACCTTCCTCTCCACCGGCGCGATGGACCTCTTCACCGAGGAAAATCTCGACTATGCCCGCCGGCTGATGGCTGCCGGTGTGCCGGTGGAATTGCACGTGTATCCCGGCGCCCCGCACGGCTTCATGTGGGTGGAAGATGCCCGCGTGACCAAGCAATACGCCCGCGATGCGTGGGATGGGTTGGCAAGAGGGATCGGCGCGGCCTGATCCACGACCTGCATATTTGTCATCCCGGCCGCAGCGCGAAGCGCGGAGAGCCGGGACCCAGGATCAAGCACTCTGGGTCCCGGATATTTGCTGCGCAAATTCCGGGATGACAAAAACTGAAGGGGCCTAGTCCGTTCCCAATCCCAGTTCCGCCAGAACCGTTTCGGTATGCTCGCCCACGCGCGGCGCGGGCATGATCTCGCGTTCCGGCTGGCCGACGAAGCGCACCGGCGGCTGGGTTTCCCAATATCCGCCTTCGGAGGGATGTTCGCGCCGCCGGAAGAAGTTTACCGCTTTCAGGTGCGGGTCGTCCTGCAGGTCTGAGAAATCATTGGCGCGCGCGGCCGGAATGTCCGCATCGCCCAGAAGTTTCAGCCAGTGATCCGTCGTGTGGTTCACGAAATAGTGCTGCACGCGTTCCATCATGTAATCCATGTTGAAGAAGCGGCCACGGCGATCGGCAATGCGTTCGTCCTTCAGCTCCTCCGGCGCGCCGATCACCTCGAACAGTTTCACCCAGCGATGATCCACATAGGGCGCGATCACGATCCAGCCATTCGCCGTCTTCAGCGGCTGGCGGCAGGGGTCCACCTGGCGCTGGTAGCAGAACGGGCCGACCGGCGGGTCGAACTCGGCCTCATAGAAATGCTCCTCCAGCAGGAAGCCGGTGATGCATTCGAACATCGGCACTTCCACATGCACCGCCTCGCCCGTGCGGTCGCGCTGGCGCAGCGCCGCCAGCGTCGCATACACCGCATGCAGGCCGGAGACCTTGTCGGCAAACGCCGTCGGGATGAAGCGCGGCTGCGGATTGCCATCGACGCGCGGCAACAGGCTGGTCGCGCCCGAGAGGCCCTGGATCAAATCGTCATAGGCCGGGCGCCCGGCATAGGGCCCTTCCGCGCCGAAGCCGACGCAATGGACATAGACGATATCCGGCTTGATCGCCTTCACTTCCTCGAAAGTGAGGCCGAGGCGCGCCACCGCATCGGCGCGGATATTGTGGATGAACACATCACTGCGTTCGATCAGCTTACGGATGGCTTTCTGGCCGTCATCCGATTTCAGGTCCCACACGACCGAGCGCTTGCCGCGATTGATGGTCATATGGCAGGGGCCCATGGCGCGATTGTTCGCCGGCTTGCCCACATTGCGGAAATCGTCGCCGCCTTCGGGTTCCACCTTCACGACATCGGCGCCCATATCGGCCAGCGTCTGCGTGCAATAGGGGCCGAAAATCACCGTGGTCATGTCCGCGATGCGGATATCCGACAGCACATTGGTTCCCGGCATGGGCAGTTCCTCCTGCGGTATTTCCCTGCCCCCGTTTAAGGGCAAGGCAGGGCCCGCTGGCAAGGCTTGCCGTATGGTCAGGTCAGGAGGCGAATCGGCACGTCGAGCGCTTCAGCCAGGCGCTTGGCCGTCTTCAGGCCGAACGGCATGCCGCGTTCCATGGCCGAAATATGGTTCGGCCGGATGCCACAGCGCTCGCCCAGTTCCTTCTGGGTCATCAGGCGGAACTGGCGGATCACCCGCACCGGGTTTTCCCCGCGCTCGATTTCGTCCAGCACGCTGTTCGGCAAGGACGCCTCGCCCGCCATGGCCGCGCCGGCGACGAGCTTCTCCAGCGCCTTCTCCAGCGCCTCGACCTTCTTCTCGAGATCCAGAACCTTGATCTCGAGAGAGTATATGAGTTGAGGATCCCCGGTCATCCATCCGCCCTGCTTCTGCGGGACTTGGATATGACCGTTTCCACACGCTAAGGTGTCGGTCGCGTTAAACTTCTGTGACACCGGCATGGATGGTGGCCCGGCCGGTCATCGCTGGCGGCCTGCACAGGCACCGTGAAGCGCCCGAAACTGCCCGCCAGGTCAACGCTGTCGCCCCTCAGGGCAACACCGCAGCCCCATTTTCGGGGCCGCGGGCGTCTCCAGACTTGTTTAACAGGTCCATGCCTATCCTCACCCGGAAGCTGCCGAAGGAGGATCCAATGGGTCTCAAATGGGTTCGCCGCCGCGCCCATGTGCGCCGCCTGCCCTCTGGCGACTGCGTGCACGTCGCGCCGAGCTGGATTCCCCGCGAAAGCAAGGCCGTAGATGGCAGCGATGCCCAGGGCGGCGGGTCCTTCCACTCCGCCTGCCCGGTCTGCGACGCGCCGATTCTCAGCCTGCGCATGCCGAATGGCGGCTGGGTGCATTATGAGCGCGGCATCGGCCTCGCCCGCCTGAAACACCCCTGTTTCTATGTCGGCGACGACATCGCCAGCACCCGCGACGCCGCCACTGGCGACCTCTTCGCGGCGCCCTGATTGTTTCATGAATTCAAGGCTTTACCGCGAAGTCCGGCGCATCCGCACCAGTCTGCGAATGCCCAGCGACAGGCCGGTATAGACCAGCACGACGGCCGCCAGCGACGCCAGCCCGGCAATCGTCTGGCCGATCCAGCCATAGACCTCGCCCGTGTGCAGGAAGCGCACGAATCGCCGCGCGCGGCCGGCCGGCGTCGATGCATCAACCGCAACCGTGACGCCCGGCCGGGCCGCATCGCGCGAGACCAGCAGCGCCGTGCGGGCCGATGCCTGCGCACCGTTTCCGCGATCCACCGTCACGGCAATGTGCGGCGCAGCCGGCGCCGGCAGGGTCAGGATCACACGGCGCCAGTGCGGCTCAGTGTCGACCGCGCGTGCGACAGCCTCCGCATAAGTCGTGATCTCCGAAGGCGGGGCCAGGCTTTCCGCCGGCCCGTCGCCCGGTGAAGCGGCTGCACCGCGCTGTGGCGGCACCTCGCCGAACGCCGCATAGACCAGCCGGTTCGCCCAAGCATAGGAAAACACCGCACCGGACAGGATGATCGCCGCCAGCGGCACCGCGGCCCATGCGGCCAGCACATGGTGCCAGTTGTAGTGCCGCGCCTTGGCATTCGGCAGGCCGCGACGGAAGAACAGCTGCGTCTTCACGAAGGCCCATTTCCACATTTTCGGCCACCACAGCACTGCGCCCGTCAGAAGAAGCAGCCCAAAGACGAGATTGGATACGCCCATCACCGCGGCGCCGGCCTCCGTGCGCGTGCCGGTGAAGGCGAGCCAGCGGTGAATGGCCGTGATGCGGGAGAAAAAAGTGTTCGCGCCGGCGGCGGCGTCTTCGACCGGGGCGCCCGTATAGGAATCGAGCAGCAGCGAGTCGCGCCGCCCCTTCGAGACGACGACCGGCAGGCGCGCCTCGCGTGTCAGGGTAATCGTCGCGCCAGGACCCGCCCCTGCCGAGATCGCAGCGGCGACGACCTCGTCAGCGGTGAGGGCGACCGCTCCGTCTGCCGGCTGCACGGACCCTGCCCGCGCGCTTTCCAGCATCTGGCGCTCATAGGTCAGCAGCACGCCGGTCACCGACATGATCAGGATCGCAATGCCCGTCGCCAGCCCGCAGACAAAATGGATCCAGAAAATGATGCGCCGCATGGTGTGTTCCTGTGCCTGAGCCAACCCTAACTTGCCTGAACGGCGAAGCGCGCCCCTTCCGTCGCAGCCATATCGCCGCAGGCAAGAATTCCGATCCACGCAATTTCGAACTCGGCCGCCGCTGAAAGCAGCAACGAACCGAGCATTGGAAGCTGTAGAGTGTAACCGTTCAGGCGCCGGGCCGATTCCCCCAATGATAGAATTTTCTCGACTAGAGCGCACTAACCGCGAATTGTTGGCTCTGTTAGGACTACGAAATGTACAGATTGTATGCGCAAGTAGACACAAAGATTGAAACAGAAGACTTGCCTCAACGAGTGTCGGGTCGATCTCTGACGTTTCTTGATCACTTGTACCACCAGATTGTTTCCGAATTATCCGAACAAGGGGTGGACGTAGGCTCAGAACGCGACAGCAACCTTCGACTCGAAGTTGAAGGATCGGCGAGCGAAGGGTGCATTGAGTACGAGGCTCTTTTTATTTTTGCGGCGAAAACCATATCAAACTTTGCGATCGTATCTGGCCTAGTAGCCAACCAAGGCTATTTCCAAAATGTATCGAAGCGGTCCGGGAATGCCGTGCATCCGCAAAACACAGGAATTGTCACCACTGTCAAATTCTTCGCTCAGCACACGGACGAAGACAACGTCACTGCTCTTCATGATGAACATTTTCCAAAGCCGCATCAAAACCAGATCGTGAAATATCTTAAGGCGGTTCCGCTCGGCGCGATTTTGATGGCGGCAGCCTTCGCGATACTGGCGTTGGGAGATTGGGCCGAATTCTCTCAGTCCAAGAGATCTCAACAAGAGATCATAGAAGCCATCGCTGCTTCGAGCAACGAGTTGCCAGCGCCCATGCAAACCTCAAACATATCGTTCCAATGTGTGGAATCCACACCAACTTCAACGCCTATCGCTCCGTCGATACCTAGCGTTGACAGCGCTTACTCTGTCGAAACTTCTGGCTCAACGAAGATTATTCGCATCAATCCAAGCCAGAAATAGATTGGACGACGGTATTCCAAAAGGCTGCAATCAAGCTCCAAAAGCAAAAGCCCCCGAACGCCGAAGCGCCGGGGGCTTTGTAATCCAAAAAGGGAAAAGCCCCCGAACGCCGAAGCGCCGGGGGCTTTGTTGGGTGCGGGAGCAGGATTTGAACCTGCG
>JAGQRO010000150.1 GCA_020425315.1 Hyphomonas sp.
GGCGCTCGGCGATCTTGCGGTACTCTTCCTTCAGCTCGTCTTCCGACTTGCCTTTGTCTTCCTCGGCGGTGCGGCCGGCGTCCATTTCCGACTGCAGCTGTTGCCAGATCTGGTTGAACTCGGCGTCCACCATGTTCGGCGGCAGGTCGAAATCATGGGCCTCGTCCAGCTTGTCCAGCAGGGCGCGCTTGGCCTTGGAGCGGGAGGCGCCGTCATGCTCGGCCTGCAGCTGGTCGCGCACAAGGCCCTTCAGCTGGTCGAGCGATTCCAGGCCGAGGCCCTTGGCGAAATCCTCGTCGATTTCCGGCACTTCGGGGGCGCGCACTTCGTGCACTTTCACCTCGAACACGGCCGGCTTCCCGGCGAGGGTCTCGGACGGATAGTCTTCCGGGAAGGTGACGTTGAGCTCTGTCTCTTCGCCCGTCTTCACGCCGACCAGCTGCTCTTCGAAGCCGGGGATGAAGCGATTGGCGCCGAGCTGGATGCTCTGCTGTTCCGCCTTGCCGCCGTCGAAGGGTTCGCCGTCGATCTTGCCCAGGAAGTCGATGACGACCACGTCGCCATCTTTCGCCTTGGCGGTCTTGCCGCGCGGCTCATACTTCTTGTTGTTCTCGGCGAGGTTCTTCAGCGCCTCGTCCAGCTGCTCGTCGGAAACTTCAGCCACCGGGCGGGTGATGGAAATCGTTGCAGCGTCAACAGGAGTGAACTCCGGCATCACATCAACATGCATGTGGTAAGCGAGATCGGCCTGGCCGGTGACGATCTGTTCCATGTCGCCTTCGAGATGGACATTCGGGTTGCCGGCAGGGCGCAGTTCGTTGTCCTCAAGGGCCTTCTGGTTGGTCTCGTTGACCACCTTGTCGATGACTTCCCCCATCAGGTCGCGGCCGAACATCTTGCGCACATGCGCCGCCGGCACTTTGCCGGGGCGGAAGCCCTTGAGGCGCATGGAGGGGCGGATTTCCTCGATGCGGGCGTCAAGCTTGGCCTGGAGTTCCTTTGCGGAAACCTTCACGGCGAAGGTGCGGCTCAGCCCTTCTGCCTTCGTCTGGGTCACTTCCATCGGTCTGTTCATCCGTTCTGGCGATCACGGCCGGTCATGCCCTGAAGGCACCGTATGATCTGTGTCTGAAGGGGCGGCTTATGTCATACGGAAACCGCCCTGTCCACGCGGGTTCTGCGGCTTTGGCAGTGGCTTACGAGATGGCAATTTTCCGGGGGCTTTCGGGGATACGAAAAGGGGCTCCCGTCCCCGGGCACCCGGCAGTTTGTGGCTAGGCTGCGGTGTTGGATAAGCCGCGATGCGCGTGTGGGACAGGCGCAAGCCCCGACAGTCCGGAAAAAGGTCCGCAAACAGTCCGAAACCAGTCCGGACGGGGCCCTTGTTGTCCGGATGCTGGCAGGGCCTGCGGCCGCCCGTTGTGCCGGGCGCCGGGCTCGCCTAAGTGTGCCAGCGGAACGCGGATGTGGCGGAATTGGTAGACGCACTGGATTTAGGTTCCAGCGCCGCAAGGCGTGGAGGTTCGAGTCCTCTCATCCGCACCAACTTCTGTCTCACGGCGCGAAGCGCCCCCGACGGGGCGGGCTGACCACGCGGCGACCGGTCGGACGCTGCAGCGCGGCTCATGGTCCGTCCTTCAACCTGCACCATTTGATCTGGATGTGCGCTTCAGAACGGGACCGGCTCGCGCAGCAGCTCAGGAAATCTCGCCGTGCAGCATGCTCAGGATATCCGGTATCTCGCCTTCGAGATCCTCGGAGACCAGCCCTGCCCCGATTCGGCGTCCGGCCTCCCCGTGCATCCAGGCGGCCATACTGGCAGCCGCGAGCGTGTCGACGCCCTGGGCCATCAGGCCGCCGGCAAACCCTGCCAGCACATCGCCTGAGCCTGCCGTCGCCAGCCAGCGGGTCGCGTGGATGTTGACCACCGCGCCGCCGCCCGGCTCGGCAATCACGGTGTCTGCCCCTTTGAGCAAGACACAGCAGCCGGCTTTGGCCGCGGCGGCCCGGGCGGCTTCCACCTTGTTGACGGCGCTATCCTGCAAGTCGCCGAACAGGCGGCGGAACTCGCCGGGATGCGGAGTCAGCAGGTCGGCGGGGCGCAGCCGTGCGAACAGGTCCGCCGGCTTGTCGCCGAACACGGTGAGTGCATCGGCATCGAGCACGACCCGCGCCTCTGAGGCGAGCATTGCCTCGACATAATCCCGGGTGCGCGGCGTAACGCCGGCGGCCGGCCCGGCGACGATGACACTGGCCGTTGCTGCGGCCTCTGCCATGTCGGACGCGGATTCGACAGACGCCAGCATCACGGCCGTCAGATGGGAGGCATTCACGGCAAGCGCGTCCGGCGGCGAAAGGAGCGTGGCAAGCCCTGCCCCGATCCTGAGCCCGGCACCGACCGCCAGCCGCGAGGCCCCGGTCGCGCCCATCGGGCCGCTCAGCACTTTCAGGTGCCCACGCGAATGTTTGTGATCCGCCATGCCCGGTTGCGGCAGAAGGCGCAGCCACAGGGCGGGGCTGTTCTCCATCAGGCGGGTCTGCACCGGCACGCCGATGTCAGCGACGAAGACGCTGCCGCACAGCGCCGAGGCGGGCCTCAGCACATGCGCCGGGCGCAGGGCCGCGAAGGTGATCGTGCCTTCGGCAATAAAGCAGGGCCCGAGCGGGGCCGCCCGCAGGCCGCAAATACCAGACGGCACATCGACCGAGATCACCCGGCCACCCCGCTGTGCCAGAGCCGCAGCTATGCCGTCGAGCGGACGAGATATGCCCGCGCCAAAAAGCGCGTCCAGCACCAGATCGTGCGGGGCCTCCATCGCCTCTTCCAGCGTGCCGACAGGCCCGTTCCACATCGCCGCCGCCTTCGCGGCATCGCCTTTCAGCTCGGCCACCGGCACGGCGCAATAGACGCTGACTTCCCGCCACAGCTTGGAGAGTTTCGCGGCCGCGACGAAGCCGTCGCCGCCATTGCCGCCCGGTCCGCACAGAACCTGCACGCGCCCTTCCGGCCAATTGGCGTGAACGAATTCGGCCACGGCGTCGCCGGCCCGCTGCATCAGTTCGAAGCTGTCGAGACCTGCAGAAATCACTGCTGCCTCGGCGGCCCGCATCTCTTCAGGTGTCAGGATTGGTCTGCCCATTTGGGGCTCATAGCACGCGAGTCGCGGCTTGGCTCCCATACTCGGCGACGCGGGGCACCGTGCCGCTGAAATCGATTTGAGTGATCGAACAATGTCCCGGCCGGAACACGATCGTGCGGGCATCCTGGTCGATCAGGCTGACGGCGGCATTGATGGCCACGAAGTGTGAAAACACCGCCGTGTTCTCTGGCAGGGCCGCCAGCGCCATCAGGATGTCGCGCCGCCAGATTTCGAATGCGGCGCCCTCGGCCTCCCAAGTTCCTTCCATATAGCCGCGCAGCCATGCGACCCGATCGTCAACGCCTTCGGGCGTCACAATCTCGGAAACCACCGGCTCGACCGTTGCGGCGCAGCCGGCCGCCCGCTCGAACGCCGAAGCCGTTTCCCGGCAGCGCATCATGGGGCTGCAAACCGCCGCCTTCGCACCGAACCCCAGAAGCGCCTGCGCCGCAGCCTCCGCTTGCCGGTGGCCGAGATCGCTGAGGCCCGGATCGGGATGATCGCCCCAACCCGCAGTCGCTTCGCCGTGCCGGACCAGAAAGATCACGCCGCCGCCTGTTCGCCGCCGGCCGGCGCTGCATTGGGATTGATTTCCTCGGCCGCAATGCCGGCCTTCGCGCAGACCCGCAGGGCGTTGAGATAGGCAACCGGCTTCTGGATGTTCAGCCGCTGGCGTGCCTCCTCGAGCGGTTCCCGGAGCAGGCTGAGGATATCCTGCTGGACGATCTGGGAGGCGAGGCGCCCATTGCGCTTGCCTTCCCACAGGCACTCCATCACCCGCGCTTCCTTCGGCAGGGTCTTTGCCAGCTGCCTTGCGCCCATGAAGGCGATGAAGATGACGCCGCGTCCCGGATTCTGGCTGTAGCTGAACCCCAGCAGGCACGCCTCGCCAAGGGCATCGCGGCCATAGCCGGACAGGACGTGATACAGGTCATGCGTGTCGCGCAAGCGATTGCCGAACCAGAGCAGGTCGTCCTGATAGTCGCTGCCGGCGGTGCGGAACTTCTCGCTTTCGTCGACCAGCCCTTGCGCGGTCAGGCCTTCGCGCTCCATGAAGTCGACATAGGCGCGCCCGACCGTGCCTTCCGGCAGGTCGCGGATCCAGGAATGGTCATCGAGCAGCGGTGGCAGGTATTCCTTGCGGGCCAAAAGGTCTCTCCCGGCCGGCGTAGAGATGAAGTGCTCGAGATTCGACACCAGCGCGCGGCCGTTCAGCGCCTCGATGATGTGGAAGACCTGTTCGGTGTCTTCCTTGTCGGCGATCAGCCTCTGCATGTGGCTCCAGGCCTTGAAGGGCCGGAACTTCGGAGGTTCGCGGTCTGGATGGATGAAAATCTCGGTCGTGGACATCGGGGGCGGTTCGCTGGAATTCTGAATGACTGCCACAGTAGCACGAACATGTCTCAGGAAAAAGATGACACTCATGTCAACTTTAAGACCGCCCGCGCGGAGGGCCTGCGACCAAATTCGCGGCATTGGTGTCCAAAAATCAACCACGCCTCATCCTGAGGGGCACACACTCGCATGAATGTCTCGCCTAGGGCCCGGAAGCCGCCTACCGGAGTCAGCGAACAGACACTCAGCGGCTGGGAGACTACGGGCCATGAAAAAAATCGAGGCAATCATCAAGCCATTCAAGCTCGACGATGTGAAAGAAGCACTGCAGGAGATCGGCCTGCAGGGCATGACGGTGATCGAGGCAAAAGGGTTCGGGCGGCAACGCGGCCATACCGAGCTGTATCGCGGCGCAGAATATGTCGTGGACTTCCTGCCGAAACTGAAGATCGAGATCGTCCTGGCGGACAGCGCCGTCGACGGCGCCGTCGAGGCGATCAAGAAGGCCGCGCACACCGACAAGATCGGCGACGGCAAAATCTTTGTTTCGGACATCATTGACGCCGTGCGGATTCGCACGGGAGAAACCGGTGACGCCGCACTGTGATGCGGCGCCCAATTTTACGACCTTTCGGCAAGATATAAGGATGGAGGGCAATTCCAATGGCTGAAAACCTGATGAAACTGATGAAGGACGAAGACGTCCAGTATGTGGACCTTCGCTTCACCGACCCGCGCGGAAAGATGCAGCACGTGTCCTTCCACAAAGGCATGGTGGACGCGTCCTTCTTCGAAGACGGACAGATGTTCGACGGCTCGTCCGTCGCCGGCTGGAAAGCCATCAACGAGTCGGACATGCTGCTGATGCCGGACCTGTCGTCGGCGATGATCGACCCGTTCTTCCAGCAGACCACGCTCGCCGTCATGTGCGACGTGCTCGACCCGATTTCGGGCCAGCCGTACAATCGCGACCCGCGCACCACCGCCAAGAAGGCAGAAGCCTATGTGAAGGCCTCAGGCGTCGGCGACACGGTGTTCTTCGGCCCGGAAGCCGAATTCTTCGTGTTCGATGACGTGCGCTGGAGCGTGGAGCCGCACAATACCGGCTACTCGTTTGATTCGACGGAACTTCCGATCAATACCGGCAAGGAATACCCGATGGGCAACATGGGCCACCGCCCTGGCCCCAAAGGCGGCTACTTCCCGG
>JAGQRO010000151.1 GCA_020425315.1 Hyphomonas sp.
CTCGACGAGATCGACTGCTATGGCGGCCAGATGCTGTCCGTCGCGCGCGGCCCCGGCACGCCGTCGATGACGCTGCGCTGCGGCAGCATCTACATTGCGCCCAAACCCGACCGCGTCATCATCGGCGCCACGGTCGAGCCCGGCATCGCCACAAGCGAGCCTGACGCCGCCGCCATCGCCGCCCTGCGGGCCGAGGCTGCCCGGCTCTGCCCGGCCGTGGCGGAGGGCGAGACGCTGGAAACCTGGGCCGGCATCCGCCCCGGCACGCCGGACCATGCTCCCCTGATCGGCGCCACCGCCGCACCCGGCCTCCTCGTCGCCGCCGGCCATTACCGGAACGGCATCCTGCTTGCGCCCGTCACGGCACGGATGATCGCCGACCTCGCCCTCGGCACACCGCTGAGCGACCTCGAACGCGCCTTCACGCCGAACCGCAGCTACGAAGCGGCCTGATCCGGAAATTCGCGCCCGGCCCTTGCTTTCACCGCCCCGGCCCCCTAAGTCGGCGCCTCGGGCGAGCCCCGCCTGAAAGCATTTGGAGGCCTGAAATGAACAACGCACCGCACCTCGCCCTGCGTTCCCGCTTCATTTCACAGGCCATCCATGACCAGCTTTCTGACACTCGACTCCCTCTCTCTTTCCACGCCTGACGGCACGCCGCTTTTCGGTGGCCTGACGCTCTCGCTCGGCCGCGAGCGGGTGGGCCTTGTCGGGCGCAATGGTTCCGGCAAGTCCACGCTGCTGCACGCGGTGATGGGCGCCGTTGCGCCGGCCGCCGGCAGCATCCATCTCGCTGGCACGGTGGGCATGCTCCAGCAGGAACTCGACGACACGCTGGACCTTGCCGGCGCGCTCGGCCTGACCGGCGCCCTTGCCTGCCTTGACCGGCTGGAGCGCGGCGAGGGCAGTGTGGCGGATGCCGCCGAAGCGGACTGGGCCCTGCCTGCGCGCGTGGACCAGGCGCTTGCCGATACGGGCCTGCGCCACTTCCCACTGGACGCGCCCATCGCCACGCTCAGCGGCGGCGAACGCATGCGCGTCGCCCTCGCCCGCCAGCTGCTCGACGCGCCGGACCTCCTGTTGCTTGACGAGCCGACCAACAATCTGGACACGGACGGACGCGCCGCCGTGATGGACCTGATGCGGACCTGGCCGGGCGCCCTGCTGGTTGCCAGCCATGACCGGGACCTGCTGGAACATGTCGACCGGATCGTCGACCTCTCACCCGTGGGCGTGACAGTCTTCGCCGGCGGCTGGAGCGCCTTTGCCGCTGCCCGCGACGCCGCGCTGGCCGCCGCCGAAACGGACCTCACACGGGCGGGCGACGACCTCCGGCGCACGCGCAAATCGGTCCAGCAGGCACGGGAACGACAGGACCGGCGCGACAAGGCCGGCCGCGCCGCGCGCGCGAAAGGCGATGCCCCCAAGATGCTGCTCGACAAGCGGCAGGAACGCGCCGAAGCGACACGCGGCAAGGGAAGCCAGCTGGCCGCGCGCCAGATGGGCGAAAGCGAGGAGGCCCTCGCCGCCGCCCGCGCCCGCGTCGAGATCCTGACGCCCATCGCCATGGACCTGCCCGCCTGCGGCCTGCCTTCCGGCCGGCGGCTGATTGACTTCAGGGGCGTTGAGATGCGCTTCGGCGAGAGGCACCTGTTCGGCCCGCTCGACTTTGTGCTCACCGGGCCGGAGCGCGTTGCGCTCGCCGGGCCGAACGGGTCCGGCAAGTCGACCTTCCTGCGCCTCGTCACCGGCGACCTCGCGCCCACGGCCGGCACTGCCGCGCGCCTGACCGGCAAGGTCGCCCTGCTCGACCAGCATGTCAGCCTGCTCGATCCGGCGGCGAGCATTCTCGACAACTTGCACCGGCTGAACTCCGGCCTCTCGGCGAATGCGGCGCATGCGGCGCTCGCCCGCTTCGGCTTCCGCAATACTGACGCGCTTCAGCCAGCGGGCACACTCAGCGGCGGGGAGCGCCTGCGCGCCGGCCTCGCTTGCGTCTTCGCCGGGGACACGCCGCCGGACCTGCTCCTGCTCGACGAGCCGACCAATCATCTCGACCTGCGCTCGGTCGAGGCGCTGGAGGCCGGCCTCAACGCCTGGGACGGCGCGATCCTGATCGTCAGCCATGACGCGGCCTTCCTCCAGGCCGTCGGCATCACCCGCACGCTGTCGCTCTGAGACAAGCTGTCCTGCCGGAAGGCTGGACGGCGCGCGGCCTCCGGCATAAGTCTCCCGCCATAAGAGGAGAGACCGGATGCATCAGATCGCCCCGATGAGCGAGGACCATGAGGCCATCAAGGCCGCTGTCGAGAAGACGCTGGAGCCCTTTGGCGACGAATATTGGGCGAAGACCGACGAGACCGGCGATTGGCCGGAGGAATTCTGCGATGCCATGGCCGCCGGCGGCTGGATGGGCATCGCCTTCCCGGAAGAATATGGCGGCGCCGGCCTTGGCCTGACCGAAGCGGCGATCATGATGCAGACGGTGACGCGCACCGGCGCGGGCTTTTCCGGCGCCTCCGCGATCCACCTCAACATTTTCGGGCCGAAGCCGCTGGAGAAGTTCGGCAATCCGGACCTGAAGCAGGAGAATTTGCCGAAGATCATCTCCGGCCAGGAGAAGATGTGCTTTGCCGTGACCGAGCCGAATTCCGGCCTCGACACGTCATCGCTGGAGACCAAGGCCGAGCGCACCAATAATGGCTATGTCATCAATGGCCGCAAGATCTGGACGACGGGCGCCCAGCGCGCCGACAAGATCCTGATCATCGCGCGCACCACGCCGAAGGACCAGTGCGCCAAGCCGCATCTCGGCCTGTCCCTCTTCTACACAGACCTCAACCGCAATCGCATCGAAGCGAACCCGATCCCGAAAATGGGCCGCAAGGCGGTGGAGTGCAACACGCTGTTCATCGACAATCTGGAAGTGCCGAAGGAACACCTGATTGGCGAAGAAGGACAGGGCTTCAAATACCTGCTGCAGGGCCTCAATCCGGAGCGTGTCCTGTTCGCGGCCGAATCCATCGGCCTCGGCTTCTCGGCGCTGGAGCGCGCTGCTCAGTATGCGAACGAACGTGTCGTGTTCGGCCGCCCCATCGGCC
>JAGQRO010000152.1 GCA_020425315.1 Hyphomonas sp.
AATTCAGCCAGCCGATCTGGTCGAAATAGAGATGGTTCGGGAAGGCGAGCTGGAGGGCGATGATCAGCCCGACAAGGAAGCCCGCGATGCCCCAGAACATGGAGATCGCCACGCCGAACTTGACGATCGTGTCGTCATAGACGGTCTGGTCGAATGGATCGCGTCCTTTCAGTCCGCCGGCCCAGAGGGCGATGGCGGCGAGGCCGACAATCACCAGGCCGAAGAACATCCACGCGTGAACCTCCATCATAGGATCGGCCGCATGGGATGCAATCAGCAGCGCCAGAATCGCAAATATGCCCGTAAAGGCAGCCACGCTGCCAATACTGGATGCGGCCGATGGCCGCCGTTTTGTTACAGTAGTCACGGTGTAGACCCCCTTCGAGTCACTACAGTCCTGGCGCCTAAATGCCGAGGGTGACTATAGACCGGTATACGGGTATCTACGGATGGGCCTTGCTGTCGCATCAGCGGTAAGCGAATGGCACTTTCTAACGCGGGGAGCGGATCGATGCGCCTGAACCTTTTTGCCGGCATTGCCTTGCTGATTATCGGCACAATCAAGGCTTGGACGCACATCAACGCGCCGCATTCCCTGGCCGACTATCTGGCGTTTCGCTGCGGGTCTGCAGCAGCAGCCGATTCGGGATGGTTCGCCTCGCTGTTTGGAGGGCATTGCTGGGGCTGTCCGGTGGCCCTGATTGGCGGCCTGATGGTCTCAGCCGCAGCTATTCAGTCTCTCATGTCGTACCGGGCGGTCACTTGGCGGCCTGTTAGGGTGAGGGCCCGTTAGGGACGGCTCCTTGGATACGCGTTCCAGCGAATCAATCCCGGCAGAAGTTGAGACGCTTCAGCTTCACCTGAAATCGATTCTCGATTCGGTTCCCGACGGGATGATCGTCATCGATGAGCAGAGCCGTATCCTGGCCTTCAGCAAGGCGGCTGAGGAATTGTTCGGCTACAAGGCTTCAGATGTGATGGGCCGCACTGTCGAAGTGCTCATGTCTGGCAACGACAAGGCCAATCATCACGATTATGTCGGCAAATACATCGAGACCGGCAGGTCACGCATCATCGGTGTCGGCCGTGTGGTTACGGCCCGGCGCGCAGATGGCTCCATCTTTCCGATAGACCTGAAGATCGGCGACGCGCAGTTCGGCGACAAGCACCTGTTCACGGCCTTTGTCCGGGACCTGTCGGAGCAGCGCCGCAATGAACTGCGCATGCAGGAGATGCAGGCGGAACTCGTGCACTTCTCGCGCATGAGCGCGGTGGGCACCATGGCGGCGGCACTGGCTCACGAACTCAACCAGCCACTGACCGCTGTTGCCAACTATCTTGAGGCCGCGCGGGACCTGATCGACTCCGATGCCGCAACGTCGAAGGAAATCCTGCACGAAGCCCTCGATGAGGCCGCGCGTCAGGCTGTCCGGGCCGGAGAAATAGTGAGGAAGTTGCGCGGCTATGTCTCCCGCGGGGAGATTGAAGCCCGCTCCGTGGACCTTGCGCCGTTGATCGCCGATGCCGTGGCCCTGTCGCGTGTCTCAGGCGACACGTCGGATATCCCGATCGAGCAGGAGATCGAACCGGGATTGGGACCGGTTCTGGCGGACCCGATCCAGGTTCAGCAGGTGATCCTGAACCTGCTCAGAAATTCCGCGGAAGCGACCCGGGAACTGCCGGCTCCGCGAATCAGGATCCTGGTCAGCCGGCAAGGTCAGGGACATGTATTGATCCGCATATGCGACAATGGGCCGGGCCTGACGGAGGAGATCCGCCGGACCTTGTTCAAGCCATTCATGACATCCAAATCGAATGGCATGGGGCTTGGCCTGTCGATCTGCCAGACCATCGTGGAGGCTCATGGCGGCAAGATCGAAGCTGCAACTCCCCATGAGGGGCAGTCCTGTTTCCAGTTCACACTGCGGCGCGATCCGGCTAATCCAGAGCCATGACAGAACACAAACTCATTCATCTGGTGGATGATGACGACGCCGTGCGCCATTCGGCGAGCTTCATGCTCCGCCATGCCGGATTCACCGTGAAGACCTATCCGGATGGCGTTGCCTTCCTCGACAGCGTCGACGATGCCGCGCTCGGCTGCATCCTTCTCGACGTGCAGATGCCGCGCATGGACGGGCTTGAAGTGCAGGAACAGCTCAATGCCCGGGGCGTGGCCATGCCTGTAATCGTGCTGACAGGGCATGGAGATGTTTCCGTCGCGGTGAAGGCGATGAAGGCCGGCGCCGTGGATTTCGTCGAGAAGCCGTACGAAAAGCAGACACTGGTTGAAGCGCTCAACCGCGCATTCCAGCGGCTCGAGGAGCGCACCCAGCGCGACCTCCTCGTCGATCAGGCGAAGGGCAGGGTGGAGCGGCTGACCCCGCGCGAACATGAAGTGCTGGTCGGACTGGTCGAAGGGCAGACCAACAAGTCGATTGCGGACGACCTCAACATCTCGCCCCGCACGGTCGAGATTCATCGGGCGAACCTAATGGAGAAGCTCGGCGCAACCAGCCTTTCTGCGGTTTTGCGCATCGCCTTTGCGGCCGGTATCGGATTCGAGGACTCCGATAGGGGTTAGTACCTACAGACGTCTTGCGTGCGATTGGCCAGATTACCCCGTATCGAGGAAGATGTGGGTTATCCAGATGGCGAACGCGATTTCGAAGCGTCCTCCCTGCATTGCAATCGTTGAGGACAGCGAAGCGGTCCGGCGGTCACTGTCCCTGTTGTTGCTGGCGCGCGGATACGCTGCCTCGGGATTCGAAAGTGGCGAAGCCTTGCTCTCGTCTCCCTCCCGCAACCTGTTCGACTTCCTGCTGATCGACTTCAAGCTGGATGGCGTAAGCGGCACGGACCTCCTTCGGAAACTCCGCAAGGATGGTGTGACGACGCCCGCTGTCCTGATCTCGGGTTGGGAAGGGAAGGAACTGGAGAAGGAAGCGAGCAGCGCCGGCTTCATGTCCCTTGTCCGCAAGCCAATGCTGGAACACCACCTGTTTTCAGTGATCGCGTCGGTCCTCGGGCCCCGTGCAGCGGCGCCAACGGGCAGCTGAGTCTGCCTTGTCTGACACCCAATCCAAGGCGCGCCGAGCCGCTCGTCAAAGTCGCTGCGGCATATAAAGCACACCCCCGCAAATAAGCAGCCTGAAATTCTGATCCTCCAGTGAACCTACAGGATATCGTCTGTGGGTGGGGCAATGGTTGTCACAAACTTTGTCTAGGGCTCGGCGCGAGCGGGTGCCGGTGGGTCATTGGTTAAATGCCGACACCCTGATCTCGACCAGCGGACAGACAGAGGGTCACATGAAACTGAATCACATATTGGGGACAGCTGCAGTCGCGCTTCTTGCCGCCTGCTCGCAGGGCAGCGACATCGCCTCGCCGGGCGCTTCGAACCCCGGCACGCCTCCGGGCGGCGGTGGCAGCGGTAGCGGCGGCGGTGGCGGCGGAAGCACTGCGACGTGCCCGTCCGGCTTCACGACCGGCACCCCGGTCGGCAACTTCACCACCTGCGACCTCTCCGGCACGATCCTCACCAACACGACCCTGCCGGCAGTTTCCGGCATCGCCTACCGCCTCAGCGGCCGTGTCGATGTGGGTGCCGACATCGGCGCTGACGGTTCGAAGACCGGTGGCGCGCCTGCAGTGCTGACCATTGAACCGGGCGTGGTCATTTTCGGTTCGTCCGGCGAAGACCATCTTGTCGTGAACCGCGGTTCGCGCATCGAGGCCGCTGGCTCTGCATCCTCTCCGATCGTCTTTACCAGCGCAGCGGACCTCGGCCGCCAGGCTGACAGCGATCCGTCCAATGACGATGGTGGCTCCAGCATTTCAGAATGGGGTGGCCTGGTCATCCTCGGCCGCGCTCCGATCAACCGCTGTGCGGCTTCGGGCGTGACACCCGGCACGGCAGACTGCGAAAACGCGGTTGAAGGCGTGACCAACCCTGACGCCATCTATGGCGGCGGCGTTGCCAACGACGACTCCGGTACGCTGCGCTTTGTGCAGGTGCGTTTCGCCGGCTTCCCGCTTTCCACCGGCAACGAACTGAACGGCATCTCGTTCGGTGGCGTCGGCACGGGCACCGAAGTTGACTTCGTCCAGGTTCACAACAACTCCGACGACGGCATCGAGATGTTCGGCGGCGCGGTGAATTTGAAGCACATCGTCCTCACCGGGAACGATGACGACTCCTTCGACACCGACAATGGCTGGAACGGTAACGTCCAGTTCCTTCTGGCTGTGCAGCGCCCCGATGGCGGCGACAACATCTTCGAAGCTTCCAGCGTCGCTCCAGGCACCACTCCGCTTTCGAACGGCCAGATCTCCAACTTCACGGTTGTGGGTGATCGCACGAACGCCTGGCGCCTGAACACGGGCACGGTTGGCAAGTACATGAACGGTGTCGTGAACTACGGTAAAGAATGCATGCGCTGGCAGACCTCTGCGGGTGACGGCGTGGCCGGGTTCAGCGCTGCAGGCGACCCGAACTTCAACTCGGTCCTGTTCGACTGCGACAACGGCCTGTTCACCACGACTGTCCAGCACAGTGACTCCGACGAGGCCGCTCCGGTCGCCGCCGCGGCCGCCGATGCAAACAATGTTACGGGTGCAGACTCGCTCGCCGCGAACTTCTTCCCGGGCCCCAACGAGCTGGCGGTGACCCCGTTCGATCCGACGACCGTGTCTTCGTTCTTCTCGCCGGTGACCTATATCGGCGCGTTCTCGCCGAGCGAAACGGAAACGCAGAACTGGGCCGCTGGCTGGACGTTCAACGTGTTCCCGGATCCGAGCTGCCCGGCTGGCACGACTGATACGGCAACCACGATTGCCGGCACCAAGGTCTGCCGCCTTTCGGGAACCATCACGACTGACCTGCGCCTGACGCGCGGCGTCCTCTACGAGATCGACAATCGCGTCGATGTCGGCGTGGACGTTGGTGCTGACGGTGCAAAGGCTGGTGGCGTTTCTGCCGAGCTGACCATCGAAGCCGGCGTTGTTCTCTTCGGCGACGAAGGCAGCGACCATATGGTCGTCAACCGCGGTTCCAAGCTCTTCGCAAACGGTACGCTCTCGGCTCCGGTTGTCTTTACCTCCGAGAACGATGTGACGGGCACCCAGTCTGACGCAGTGAACGCCATCGGCGAATGGGGTGGCCTGGTCATCCTCGGCCGCGCTCCGATCAACCGCTGTGCGGCTTCGGGCGTGACGCCCGGCACGGTTGACTGCGAAAACGCGATCGAGGGTGTCACCAATCCGGACGCCATCTATGGCGGCGGCATTGCTGACGACTCCAGCGGCTCGCTGAAGTACGTCCAGGTCAAGCACTCCGGCTTCCCGCTCTCCACCGGCAACGAACTGAACGGAATCTCGTTCGGCGGCGTCGGCACGGGCACGGAAGTTGACTATGTGCAGGTTCACAACAGCTCCGACGACGGCATCGAAATGTTCGGCGGCACGGTGAACCTGAAGCACATCGTCCTCACCGGTAACGATGACGACTCGCTCGACACCGACAATGGCTGGAATGGCAACCTTCAATACCTGATCATCACTCAGCGTTCCGCCGGTGGTGACAACGGGTTCGAAGCGTCCAGCGTCGCCCCGGGTACAGCTCCGCTTTCGAATGCGAAGATCTCCAACTTCACGGTTGTGGGTGATCGCACGAACGCCTGGCGCCTGAACACGGGCACGGTCGGCAAGTACATGAACGGTGTCGTGAACTACGGTAAGGAGTGCATGCGCTGGCAGACCTCTGCGGGTGACGGCGTGGCCGGGTTCAGCGCTGCAGGTGACCCGAACTTCAACTCGGTCCTGTTCGACTGCGACAACGGCCTGTTCACCACGACTGTCCAGCACAGTGACTCCGACGAGGCCGCTCCGGTCGCCGCCGCGGCCGCCGATGCAAACAACACGACGGCCGTTGCCGACACCCTGACGAGTGTCTTCGTCAACGGAACGGCAGAAGCTGCGGTGACCCCGTTCGATCCGACGACCGTGTCTTCCTTCTTCGAGGCCACCGATCACATCGGCGCCGTGAAGGATGCGAGCGACACCTGGTGGCAGGGCTGGTCCTGCGGCCTCCAGGCGACGGATCCCTGCTGAGAATAGCTGATCTGCCGGCCTCGCCTTCGGGCGGGGCCGGCTCCTGCTTGGCGCATTGAAGATGCACAGAAAGATCACCGAGATGAAACACCACAAGTTCATGTATTCGCTGTTGCTATCGACAGCGATTGTCGCCGTTCCGATGGGACAGGCCGCCGCGCAGGAAGAGGGAGCACAGGATGCTGGCTCTGCGCCGGTTGAGGCGCCTGCCACCCCGGAAGAAGAGCGTCAGCTGCAAACCGTCGTCGTTCGCGGCGAGTTCATTCCTGAGCCGCAGCGCCAGACCTCCCAGGTCGCGTCCTTTCTGTCCGCCGAAGACCTCGCGCGCACCGGAGACGACAATGCCGCGCTCGCCCTGACGCGCCTGTCCGGCCTCAGCGTCGTTTCCGGCCGTTTCGCGTATGTGCGCGGTCTTGGCGACCGCTACTCCTCCGCGCGCCTCAACGGTTCGCCGCTGCCGAGCCCGGAGCCGCTGCGCCGGACTGTGCCGCTCGACCTGTTCCCCTCCAACATCCTTGACGGCGCTTCGGTCCAGAAGACCTTCTCGGCGGACTATCCGGGTGAATTTGGCGGCGGCGTCATTGACCTGAAAACGCTGCGTATCCCGTCCGGATCATTTCTCAATGTAAAGGCCGGCGTCGGTTACAACACTGAAACGACTGCCTCCGACGGCATCTATGTTCGCGGTGGCGACCGCGACTGGTCGGGCTATGATGACGGCCTCCGCGACATTCCGGGACCGCTGCAATCCTATCTGAGCTCGGGCACGCGCCTCAACAGCCTTGCCCCGGCCGAGATCGAAGTTGTGGGTGAGAGCCTTGTGAACTCGCCTCTGTCTGTGATTCAGACGGGCGAACTCGGCCCGAACTCCGACTATGCCATTGATGGTGGCAAGCGGTTCGAATTCGACGGGTACGAACTCGGACTGGTCGGCGTTGCCGGCTTCAGCGAGTCCTGGTCGACCAAGGAAGCCACGCAGCAGCGTGTGCAGGGCGGTCTGCTCGGCAATGATCAGATGTCGCTGTCCTCGACCTATGAGGCCTCCACCAATGCGCTGGGGTCTGCCTCGCTCATCTGGGGCGACAGCCTGCTGCAGGCGACTGGCCTTTATGTGCATTCGACTTCGAAGGAAGCCCAGATCAATACCGGGTTTGACTTCAACCAGCCGGGCACGGGTCAGGTCTTCAACGAGTCCTCGGGCTGGTTCGAGCGGGAACTGCTCTTCGCGCAACTGCGCGGTGAGCATACGCTTGGCAATTTCGAGTTCGACTGGCGCGGCTCTGTGGCCCAATCGACGCGCGATGCGCCATATGAGCGGACGCTGAACCGTCTCCTCGACACCGATGGCGTGCCGCTCTACTCGGTGGCGAACAATTACGGCATCCGCTTCTCTGACCTGACCGATGACGTGTCCGGCCTCGGGGCGGACCTGATCTATGCCAACGAGTTCGCAAACGGCCGTGTGCTGAAACTGTCCGCCGGTTACGATTATTCGACCACGGATCGTGAGTACAACTTCCTTGCCCTGCGCTTTGCGGGCGGTAACTCGCTGCCGGCGGACGTGCAGGCCGCGCGTCCGGACTATCTGTTCTCGCCGGACAATATCGACCCGGCCCGCTTCGTGCTGGTCGAGATCGTGTCCCCGAATGACTCTTACCGCGCCGGCCTTGATGTCGTGTCGACCTACTTCCAGGGCGAAGTCGACATCACGCCGTATATCCAGGTGACTGCCGGTATGCGCTACGAGGATGCGGATCTCTTCGTCCAGACCTATGACCGCTTCGGCAATCTCGGTGCGGCGGCTGTGAACCTCAGCGAAGACTACTGGCTGCCGGCGGTGACCGGCACCTGGAACTTCGCAGACGATCTCCAGCTGCGTGTCGGATACTCCGAGACGATCGCCCGCCCGCAGTTCCGCGAACTGGCTCTGTCGAGCTATTTCGATCCGGAAACGGACCGCAACTATCGCGGTAACAGCGGCCTCGTGGACAGCCAGCTGAAGAACTATGATGCGCGTCTCGAATACTATTTCGGCCGCAATCAGTTTATCACGGTCGCAGCCTTCAAGAAGGAAATCGAGCGTCCGATCGAGGAAGTGCAGTTCTCCACGTCGACCTTCGTGTTCGAATCCACCTTCATCAACTCGCCGAAGGCGGAAGTGCAGGGTGCTGAGTTCGAGTACCGGACGAAGTTTGCCATGCCGCTGGAGGCCAAGTTCTTCGCGGATCGCGATTGGCTGTTCTCGATCAACTACACCTACACGGACTCCGAGGTTCAGGCAGCGGCCGGGGATACGATTTTCGATCCGATTTCCCGCAGCGTCCGCGATGCAGCCGATTTCGCCCTCGACGGATCGGTGCTTCAGGGGACGCCAGAGAACATCGCCAACCTGCAGTTCGGCTGGGAAGGGGAGAAGGATCAGATGACCCTGCTTCTCGGCTGGGTCGACGAGCGCGTGCTGCAGCGCGGCCTGCTTCAGGTCGGTGCCGAGTTGCCGGACGTGATCGAAGATCCGGGCGTCCAGCTCGACCTCGTTTGCAAGCGGGACTTCAGCATTGCGGGCCGGGATCTTACCCTCAGCCTGTCGGGCCGGAACCTGCTGAACCAGGAACACCGCGAGTATCAGAATGATGCTGTGCTCGGTGAGACCGACTTCAACACCTATGACCGGGGCACCAGCCTCTCCGCCAGCCTGACGGCCCGGTTCTAGCGCAGAATTCCCCTCAGGGGAGAGAAAGGCGCGGCCCCCGGGTCGCGCCTTTTACTGTGTCTTCAATTGATACGGGTCTGTCGCAGAACTTTGACAAATGCGACATTCAAACGTCAATTTGCTCCCATACAGATGCCACAACAGAAAGTCGTGGGCCGATGAAGCACGATCCAAGCTTTGTTTATGACCTTGAGATCCGGGTTCTGGACCTGGAATCCAAGATTCAGCAGCTGGAACAGGCAATTCAGCGCGCCGGCAGCGGTGGGACCGCATTGGAACACGACCTTCCGCCCGATGTTCTGGCCCGTATTCGCAGCGGGGAACACCCTGTCCGGGTCGTCCGGCTGCACCGTCTGATGACACAGCGCCAGCTCAGCGAAGCGTGCGGAATCCGGGCCAATCACATCTCCGCCATCGAACGGGGCATGGATTTCGGCCTCAAGTCAGCGCGCAGGCTGGCCACGGCGCTCAGCGTTCCTGTAGACATCATTCAATCGGTGACCCCGAACCGGTAGGGCAGTCCGGGCGATCTGGTATGGGACCTGCAGCAAACGCGCTGCGCGGGGGTCCGGCAGGAGTAGGCAAGAGTGACTTTCGGCAGGTTCCTTTCTGGCAATGGGCCGGCGCGGTCTGCGTCCGGTACCGGCGGAACGCGCCTGCGCCCCCTCGCATCTGCGGCTCTATTTACCCTCGAAGCCGGAATGGTTGCAGCGATTGGCCTGGTTGGGGCGCGGATTACCTGGCTGGTGATTGATCCGGCTGGCGCTGTCACGGAGTCGAAACCGCTCGCTCGCATGGATGCCGGAAATTCGCCATCCGTCGCGCTCAGCCGGGCCGATTATGCCCGTCTCCTGTCTGAGGACCCGTTCAACAACAAGGCGGCGCCGGCCCCGATACAGACGGTGAGGACCACGCAGCTGAACCTGCAGCTGCGCGGCGTACGCGCGGATGTGGAAGGCGAGGGCGGCATGGCGATTATATCCGTGTCCGGCGGACCGGCGAAGCGCTTCCTGCCCGGCGACACGCTTCTGGATGGGGTCGTGCTCGAACAGGTGATGGCCGACCGGGTTATCATCCGCAAGAATGGCGAGCCAGAGGCGCTGCTCATGCCAGCCGCCGAAGGTCACCTATCCGTGCTCGACAAGGTTAGCGACGCGGCGCATCCAGCGGCGAGCTCTCCAGAAACATCGTCCGCCACCGGCGCGGGAAGCGGCGTTCAGCTGTCCTCCATGAAAGTGGAGCCAGTCTACAGGAACCAGGCTCTTTACGGCTATAGGGGCCTCTCGTTCTCGTCGGACGGTTCGTCTGCGGATATTCACATCGCACCCGCAGACATCATTCTGGAGATCGATGGCGTCGCCGCCCGCGACTTCGACGTGACCAGCATTGCCGACAAGCTTTCCTCCCAACAACCCGTCCGTTTTCGGATCGATCGCGCTGGCGAAGTCCTGGAACAGACCATGAGTCCTTCAGGAACCGAATGACATGAAACTGCACCGCAGCCTCCTCCTGGCGCTCGCGATGTCGTCTGCATCCGTGGAAGCCAATGCCCTGGCCGGACGGTCCCCCGGGGCGACGCCGGAAGACCGGCATGTGATCAATTTCGAGGATGTCGAACTCTCGGCCCTGATCTCCGATGTGTCGATGGTCACGGGCTATACATTTATCGTGCATCCGGATGCGCGGTCCCGGCGCATCACCATTTCCTCCTCGGCGGCGCTGACCCGTGACCAGATTTTCGATGTGTTCCTTTCGGCGCTCCGCGTTCACGGCTTCACGGCGGTTCCGGCCGGCCCGTCCACTTATCGCATCATCCCCGAAACGGCGGCGATGGGTGAGGCGGGGCTGCGTCCATTCTCCAGCAATGGTCTGGTCACGGAAGTCTTTTCTCTGCGCTATTCGGATGCCACGGATGTGGCGCGCATGGTCAAGCCCCTGATCGACGAGCAAGGCCAGGTGATCGCTAATCCGAACACCGACACGATTGTCGTCGTGGATTATGCCTCGAATATCGGCCGTGTGCGCGAACTGGTCAGCGCATTCGACAAGGACCCGGCGGTCGTTCAGACAATTGCCCTTCGCAACATGCCGGCCAGCGAACTGGCAGAGATCCTCACCTCACTTGGCGGACAATCTTCGGACAATGGCACCGAAGCCAAGTTCAAGGCCATCGCTTCGGAATCCGGGAATACTGTGGTCGTGTCCGGCACGCCGCAGGCTGTGGCGCGGGCAGCGCGCGTGGCCGAAGAACTCGACTCGGTCGACCGCATGAGCGCGTCGCTGAAAGTCATCCCTCTTAACAACGCCAATGCCGAAGAACTCGTTCCCATCCTCCAGCAGATGGCCGACGCGATGGACAGCCGCCTCGGAGGCGGGGAGGGCGCCGGCCAGCGCGTGACGACGATCGCGCATCACGCCTCCACCAATGCACTGGTCATCAGCGCTCCGCCGGAGACACTGGCGGGACTGGAGCGTGTCGTGACGGATCTTGACCGGCGACCCGCTCAGGTTCTGGTCGAAGCCATCATTGTGGAGATGTCGGACGACACCGCTCGGGAACTTGGCCTCCAATTCCTACTGTCCAGCACCGACAGCTCGACGGTTCCGTTCGTCTCGACGAATTTCTCGCGCTCGGCGCCGAACCTGCTCGCCCTTGCCGGAGCGCTCAGCAAGGATATTCCGATCACGGGAACCACAACAGGCACCACAACGACAGGCAATCCCTTCGCTCAGGCAGCCATCAATTCGCTGCTGGGCCTGACGGGTCTTACGGTCGGCGTCGGAGGTGAGAATGACGGAACCCTGTTCGGCGCCGTACTGACGGCCGTCGAGCAGGATGGCAGCTCGCGCATCCTGTCCAAGCCGTTCAACATGACGCTGGACAATGGCACGTCATCGCTGCTGGTCGGCCAGGAAGTTCCCATCGCAACCGGTGAGGTGCTTGGCGACGGAAACACCAATCCCTTCCGGACGGTGGAGCGCCGCAAGATCGGCATCGGGCTCACGGTGACCCCGCGGATCGCCAATGACGGCACGATCCGTCTCGATATCCGACAGGAAGTCTCGAACATTGCCGGAGTGGTCGGGACGGCAACGCCGGACCTGATTTTCAGTACACGGGAGATCGAAACCAGCGTCGTGGCCGACGATGGTGAGATCATCGTGCTCGGCGGCCTTGTTGAGCAGACGACCACGATTGATCAGGAGAAAGTGCCTGTCCTGGGCGATGTCCCGGTGGCGGGCCGCCTGTTCCGCTCGGAAGGCAAGGCCTCGGCGCGCACCAACCTCATGGTGTTCATCCGCCCGACGATTGTACGCGACCGCAATTCTGCCAGCAGGCTGACGGCCAATTCCTATCGCTACCTGCAGGCGCAGGAAGTCTGGAACGAAAGCGGCAAGAAGGGCCCGTCGCTGGACGATCTCATCACCAGCATGCTGGGGAGCACGCCCGGGGAATGAGCCAGACTGCGCCCCCCCGTCAGGTCAGTTACGTCTTTGCGCGTGAGAAGGGCATGGTCTGCCTGCCTCAGCGCGAGGCTTTGACCGTGGCCGTCAGAGAAGATGCGCGGCCTGTGCATCTCCTTGAGATGCGGCGGCTGCTCGGGCGGGTGTTCGAGGTCGAAGGCTATTCCCGCGCCAGCTATGAGCAATTGCTGGAGGAGATTTTCAGCCGGGGGCCGGTCGACAGTTCCGAAGTCGAAGCGGCCATGGATTCCCGGCGCGGGCTGGAAAGCCTGATCGACAATCTTCCGGAGTCCACCGACGTTCTGGAAGGCGCAGACGATGCGCCGATCATCAGCCTCATCAATGGCATCCTGCACGATGCCGTGCGTCGGCGCGCCTCCGATATCCACATTGACCCGTTCGAAGACCGCCTGTCGATCCGCTACCGGATCGACGGGGACCTGTCCGAAGTGCTTGCTCCGCCGCGTCAGCTTTCCGATGCCATCGCCAGCCGCATCAAGGTCATGTCGCGCCTCGACATCGCCGAACGGCGCCTGCCGCAGGATGGCCGGATCTCGCTGTCAATTGGCGGGCGCTCCATCGATGTCCGTGTGGCGACGTTGCCGACGCGCTTCGGCGAACGGATCGTGCTGCGCCTTCTGGATACGCGCAATGCCCTGCTGGACCTCTCCGATCTCGGCATGGATCCGGACACGTTCCGCCGCTTTGCCGATGTGCTGACGCATCCGAACGGCGTCGTGCTGGTCACCGGCCCCGTGGGCTCGGGCAAGACGACGACGCTCTATTCCGCGCTGTCGCGTCTGAACACCGGCCGCGGCAACATCATGACGCTGGAAGACCCGATTGAATACGGCCTTCCCGGTATCAGCCAGACCCAGATGGATCACCGCGTCGGCCTCACATTTGCGGCCACGCTGCGCTCCATCCTGCGGCAGGACCCCAACATCGTCATGGTCGGCGAGATCCGCGATGTGGAGACGGCAGAAGTTGCCTTCGAGTTTGCGTCGACCGGGCGCCTGGCGCTGTCCACGCTGCATACGAACAGTGCCGCCGGCGCAATCACGCGCCTACGGGACATGGGCGTCGAGCCCTATCTCGTCGCGTCCACCCTGCGGGCCGTTCTCGCCCAGCGTCTCGTGCGCCAGCTCTGCGACAACTGCAAACACCAGCGCGAGGCAACAGAGGAAGAGAAGCGCCTCCTCGAGCAGGATCCGGCGCGCGCCTTCATGGTGCACGATGCCGAAGGCTGCCTCGCCTGCGGACATACGGGCTACAAGGGCCGTATCGGCATCTACGAGTTGCTGGTCGTGGATCCTGACCTGCGCCATCTGATCAGCGCCGGAGCCGGCGAGCATGACATCGACGCGGCCGCCTTCCGCCGGCATGACCATCTCCTCGACAATGGCCTGCGCCACATCATGACCGGGGCCACATCTCCCGGCGAAGTGATCAGTGCCTGCCGCAAGGAGGGGCGCCATGCCGACGTTTGAGTATGTCGCCATAGACCCGGCCGGCGAGCGCAAGAAGGGCACGGTTTCGGCCAGCAGCCAGCGCCAGGCGCGCCGGGACCTGCGCCTGCGCGACCTGTTGGCGGTCGAACTGAAAGAGGTTGCCCCGCGCAAGCCGCGCGCGCTGTCGTTGCACGGGCATGTCTCGGCCATGCAGCGCGTCCAGGCGGTCCGCCAGATGGCGGCGCTGCTGCAATCCGGCCTGCCGGTGGAACAGGTCCTGATCGCGGTGGCCAGCCAGTCGACCCGGGCCATCCAGTCCGGCCTCGTCCTTGTGCTGGAGCGCGTGAGGGAAGGGGAGCGCCTGTCGAGCGCCATGACCCTTGCGCCGGCCCTGTTCACGCCGCTGATCCGCTCCGTCGTGTCCGCCGGAGAACGGTCCGGGCGCCTCGCGGATGTGATGGACGAGCTTGCCGGGCAATTGGAGCGCGCTCACCAGACCGAGCAGAAGGTGCGCGCGGCACTCGTCTATCCCGCCTTCCTCGCGCTCATGGCCGCCGGCATGATTGGCGCTCTGCTGACAATCATCGTGCCGCGCCTCATCGAGCAGTTCGACGCTTATGACGCTGAGCTCCCGGCGCTGACGCTGGCCGTCGTTTCAGTTTCCCGCTTCCTATCGGCGACCTGGCCGATCCTGCTCGCGGTGTTCGCCGGGATTGCCATCTTCCTTGGCCGGATCAATCGCTGGCCGGCGCTGAAGTCGCGCATGGATTCCGCCACGCTCAGCCTGCCGGTGATTGGCCCGTTGGCCCGCACGGTGGCCTCGGCGCGGTTTGCCCGCGTCTTCGCCATCCTGTCGGGCTCAGGCGCAACCGTTCTGGAGGCACTTTCAGGTGCGGGCAGAGCGGCAGGCAACACGGTCTTTGAGGCCGCATCGGAAGAAATCGCGGAGAAGGTCCGCAATGGCGGCTCGTTCGCCGGTGCATTGCAGAAAACGGGTGTCTTTCCGCCCTTGATGGCGCACATGGTGCTGAGCGGCGAAGCTGGCCGCAACATCGCCAACATGATGAACCGCTCGGCGGCTTATCTGGAATCGGACTTCGACACGCGCTCCAGCGTGCTCGTCTCGCTGATCGAGCCGGCAATCATCCTGGTCATGGGGGCGATCGTCTGTGTGGTCGTGCTCGCCATCATGCTACCCTTGCTGCAGATCAACACATTCGCGCTTCAATAGGAGAGCCCCATGAAATTGAATATCAGCCGGAAAAACAAACCGCGCCGTGAGGAAGGCTTCTCGCTGATCGAACTCATGGTCGTCGTCCTGATCATGGGCCTTCTCGCCACCACGATCGTGCTGACGCTCGCGCCGGTTGGCGAACAGTCGCGAGCCACCAAGGCCCGAGCGGATGTGGCTTCGCTCGAAAGCGCGCTCGAAATGTACAATCTCGATATGTCGCAATACCCCACCGCGGATCGGGGGCTCGAAGCCCTCCTTGCGACGGCAGGTGGTTCCAGCACAGCCGGCTTCCGCCCCGGCGGCTATGTCAAGCGCCTGCGCAAGGATCCGTGGGGCAATGACTATCACTATGTCGTGCCGGGCGCCCGCTCGGTATCGGCGTTCGATGTATTCTCTGCCGGGCCGGACGGGCAGGCAGGCAACGAAGACGATATCGGAAACTGGAACTGACTTATGCGCCGTGTGCCGGCCCCCCATGACGATGCAGGCTTCTCGCTGGTCGAGATGGTGGTCGCCCTGACCATTATCGCGCTGGCGAGCGTCATGATCGTGGGAAGCCTGCCCCGGCGCAGCGATGAAAGTCTTGAGTCCGCCGCCGCCGCGATTGAGGACGCGCTTCAGGACCTGTCCAGCCAGGCTGCGGCAAGCGGGTATCCGCTGGGCGTCCATGTCGAAGAGAACGGCCTTTATCCTGTAGTCTGGCGCAATGGCGAATGGGCCGAGGCCACTACGCCAGCTCTCCGTCTGAAAGGCGACTACCGCATCGGCTTCCGCAAGACGGATGCCTCGCCGGAAGGCTGGCCGGAGTTCCGCGTAGATCCTGTGGGCGTGTTCACCAGCGGCGAAATCTCCGTCCGGTCTGTGAACAGCGAAGTGACGATCAAGGTCGGTCCGGGCGGCCCGGAGGACCCGCGCGCATGACGGATCGCGGCTTTTCTCTCATGGAAGTTCTTGTGGCGTTGTCGGTCTTTTCGATTGCGGCGATTTCGCTGGTCCATCTCGTCTCCGGCCTGTCGACTGGGGCGCAGCAGCTGAACGTCAAGACGCTTGCCTCGATTGAAGCGGATACGCGACTGGCACTCCTTGTGTCGGAGCCGGACGCGCCGGTCATCCTGTCGCGTTCTGGCAACAGCGAACAGTTGGGCCGGGAACTCTCCTGGACGGAATCAGTCTCCACCACCACGATGGAAGGCGTATTTCTGGCCGAAGTCCGTGTGCTGAGCGAAGACGGCAAAGTATTGCTCGCTGACCGGCAGCAGCTCATCGGAGCGGCGCCATGAAGGAGCAGGGCTTCTCTCTCGTCGAAGTGCTGATCGCGCTGGCAATCTCGGCTGTGATTGCCGTCGGCTCGACCATGGTCCTGCGCCAGACCGTCGCTGCCAGCGATACGGTTCGCCGTGTTTCGACGGACAGCCAATCGCTCCTGACCGCGCACCGGCGCCTGTTCGACGATTTCGGCGCGGCCACGCTGTATCAGTCCCAACCGGTATCAGGTTACGGGCCGGCAGAAGGATTTTCGAGCGGCGAGCGCTATGACCAGTTCAGGGTCGCCTTCGTGCGTGATGGCTGGAGCAATCCGGCCCAGCTGGAAGCGCGCAGCGATCTCATGCGGATCGAATATGCCCTGGAAGACGGCGCGCTTGTGCGCCGCGTCTGGGTGCGCCCGGATCCGGTCGAGCGGACGCCTGTGGCCAGCAATGTCGTGATCGAAGGCGTCGAACAGGTCGAGGCCGGCTATCTATTTGACGGTGTCTGGTCCGAAGCGTGGCCGGCGGAACGGGGCGGCATGCCCGATGCGATCCGTCTGGACTTTGCGATGAAGGATGGCCGTACGCTGGAGCTCGGCTATATCGTGGGGGCCGGCTCATGACGCGCCAGGACACTTCTGAAGACGGCACGACGCTGCTGGCGACCCTGTTTGTCGTCATGGTGATGTCGATTGCCGCTGCCGCTGGCGTGACGGCGGTGACGGAGTCCATCCGGGCGGCAAAGGTATCGCAGGATGGCATGCGGACAGAGTGGCTCGCCCGCAGCGCGGCGAGGGGATTGGAGGCGATCATCGTCCGGCAGGGCAGCCTGGTTGCGCAGGCGGGCAGCGATCCGATCCCGGTGCCGCTGCCGCAGGGCACGGCCCTGGTCAGTCTTCATGACACAACCAGCTGTTTCAATCTCAACAGCCTGGCGCTCGACAAGGACGGCACGGAGATCGACCCGCAGGCGGTGGCGGCATATCGGCGCCTGTTGACCGGACTGGGCGCCACCGAAGGCGAGGCCGACAGGCTTGCAGCCACGCTCAGCGATTGGATCGATGCAGACGGCGCGTCGCGCAATTCCGGCGCCGAAGAGTCGGCTTATTCTTATCTTGCCAGCCCGTATCGCGCTGCAAACCACACGCTGCGGGATATCAGCGAGCTGCGGTCGATTGACGGCTACAGCGCCGAAATCGTGGCGCAGGTGACGCCGTCGGTCTGTGTTCGCGAACCCGCTACCCTGTCGGCGATCAATCTCAATTCGCTGACAGAGCAGGATCTGCCCTTGCTGCAGGCGCTGGCCCTGGAAGACGTGTCCATGACGGATCTTGCTGCGCGCGTGGGTGCGCGGCCTTCGACCGGCTGGGTCTCTGTTGAGGAGTTCCTCTCGGTCTTTGCCGCCGGGGACGGCAGTGCGGCGCCCATCTTCGCGGCCGAGCTGCTGCTGGAAAGCCGGAACATCCGCGCCGACTTCGCGCTACCCGGGCCGGCCGGACCTGTCGTGTTCGTCGCAGACTATGAGAAGATCGGGGAAGGGGGCTGGCACCTTGTCTCCCTGCGCAGGACCAATGGCCATGACTGACATGTATTTTGCGCATATCCATTCTCTTGGTCCCGAGGACCGGGCCTTGCGCGCTCTCGCAGGGGAGGGGACTGTTGAAGCGCGCGTGCGCGATATTCCCCGGTCGGCCGAACTCGTAATTTTCCTTCCGGGGGCGGATGTGCCTGCGATCCCGTCGCGCCTTGGCCTTCAGGGCGGCAAGGTCAGCCCGGCGGCAGCAGCTTATGCGGTCGAAGACGATGTGGCCGTCAATGCGCAGGACCTGCATGCCGGCGCGTCCTCGGCCGATAGTCAGGATGCCGGCTTTGTCTATGTCACCGCGCGCGAGGCCATGGATGCCTGGGCCGCAGCGGCGCGGCAGCTGGATGTGCAGCGCGTGATCTTTGTGCCGGAACAATCCGTCCTGGCACGGGAAGCTGGGCCGCTCCATCTTGGCGACCGGCTGCTCGTCTGGCTGGAGGATCGCCCCGCGGCCATCGAAACGGTCTGGCCCCAGGAAGTGCTGAATGCCCTGATGCCGGGCGTTGCCGTTCCGGCCGCTCCGGTGGATGACCCATTGGCTGCACTGGCAGGTGCGTGGCTGCACGATGGCGGCGCTGATCTTGCCACCGGGCCCTATGACCTGCGCCGGCGCCGGGCGCTGGATATGGCGCGCATGAAGACGCTGGGCGCGCTTGCAGCAGTGCTGGCAGTGGCCCTGGGGGCGCAGACGGCGCTCTCCACCCACGCCATGGACAGCCTTGCCACGCGCATCGCCGGCCGCACGGCGCAGATGCCTGCCGGCACGCTCGCGGCCGGCGCCAGAGAGGGACAGATGCGCCTGATGAGTGCGGCACTGTTCCGCGGCCTCGACGCCCAGCCCGGCACGCGCCTGCGCAGCCTGCGCTACGAAGCCGAGACGGCCACGTTGAAGGCGACCGTGGAGTTTGCCCGCATCGGCGCGGATCAGCAGGTGCGCGATGCGATCGCAGCGACAGGCCTGACTGCTGAAGCAGGTGATCTGCGCACGGAGGGCAATGTCATCGTTGGCGATATCCGTATCCTGGAGGGCGCGCCATGAGCGTCCTGTCCGGCCTTTCCCCGCGCGAGCGCCTGTTGGTCCTGGTGGCGATTGCCATTGCCGCGATCTGCGCGCTCTGGCTGTTCGTCGTGCCGGCGCTTGGCGGCGCGCATGAGGCAGCCCGCACGCGGCTCGACATGGCCGTTGCCGCGAATGAGCGGGCGATCCGCAGTGGCGGCGCCCCCGGCATGTCCGCGACTGCGCCTGCCGCTCGCGCCGCTATGAGCCCGGCGAGCGAGCGCCAGGCGATGATCGATGCGGCGGCCAATCGCGGCCTGCCGATCTCCCGCCTGCAGGCGCCCGACGAGCGCCGGATCCTCTTCCTCTACGAGTCCGTTCCCAGCCAGACGCTCTATGCCTGGCTGGCGGATGTCGAACAGCTCACGGGCAATGAGCCTGTCCGCGCAAGTCTCGACACGAGCGAACGCGGCGGCGTGCGCGCGTCTATCGAATTTCGGTTGGGGGCGGGGCAGTGAAGCGGTTCGTCCTTATCCTGATCTTCCTGCTGGCGCTGGCCGCCGGCCTCATTGCCAATACGCCGATGGCCTGGGCGCTGCGGCAGTCGCCGCTGGGCTCACTGGGGTTTGGCTGGCAGCAGGCGCGCGGCACCGTCTGGAAAGGCGAGGTGCTCGGCCTCGTCCGTGAGGAAGTTGCCATGGGTTCGGTCCAGATGACGCTCCGCCCTGTGGCGCTTGTCCGCGGTGAACCGCCCTTCTTCGCAACCTGGACTTTTGGCCAGAGCCGCGCGGTGGCCAATCTCGGGGGTGGCCAGGGTGCAGTTGTCCTGACGGGTGTCTCAGCTGATGTCCTGCTCCACGAAGCTGCGCCCGATGTGGCCGCCGCGCTCGGCGTGCCCGACAGCCGTGTCCGGTTCCAGCGCGGCGAAATCGAGTACGGCGCCACGGGGTGCCGCCGGGCGACCGGTGTCGTCACCACCGATGCGCTCGCCCTCATGGGCCTGCGCCTTGGCCAGAAATTGCCCGACATCACCGGACCGGTCGCCTGTGAGGCTGGCCGCCTCGTGACCACGCTGGGGGGGCGGGCGGAAGACGGCACGGATATCCGGCTGGTTGTCAGGGAAGGGGACATGGTGACCCTGACGCTCGACAAGTTCCCCGCCGAAACCGGCCTTGCCCTGTCGGCCGCCGGTTATGCCGTTTCCGGCACCCACGTCGAACACACCTTCCCCATTGTGGAGACCGTAGAATGATCCGTATCCGGCATTTGATTTCAGGTCCGGCCCTTGCACTGCTCTCTGCGTGCGCAACCGGTTCGAGCGACAAGCCCCCGCCGACACCGGACGGGCCGCTCGCTTCGCTTCCGGCGCAGAATCTCGCGGCCGGCGATTGCGGTCTGTTTCTCTGGTCCGTTCAGGCGCCGCGCCGGTTGATCTTCTTCCGCAGGGCCGGCGAAACTGACGCCCTGATGGCGCTGGGATCGGAGACCATGACAGTTTCGTCCCAGCAGGAATCCGGCCGCGTGTTCGGCCAGTTCATGACCGATGTGACCTATTCGGCAGACAATGCGGACATGGTTTCGGTGTCTCTGGTTCCGGGCGAGACTGTCGAGGATGGCCAGCGCACGCAGTCGGCCAGGATTATCGTCCGGACAAAGACGGATTGGGAAACTGTCATTCCTGCGGCGGGTCTCATGGCCTGCGTTCCGGCAGATGCGGAGCAAAGCTCGCCAGCCGGATAGTTCAAAAATATGTATTAAAAATGTATGTAATTGACACAGAGGTGTCACAAACGTATTGTGACACGTATGTCACGGTACATACAAAAACACGTATTATTCGCTGCGCTCCCGGTGCTGGCTTTTGCGGTTTCGGGACTTTCGGCAAGTGCAACCGAATCCTGTTCACTTGAGCAGGGTCTTTCGGTGGAGGCCGACAAATACATTGCTGAGGCAGAGGCTTGTCTTACCGATGGGGCCGATGTGACCCCGCGCACCGACGTTACCGCGTCGCTCGTGGATTTCACGAATGTCCAGCGTTACGCCACCGGCCGGTCCGAACTGGATACGCTCGACACGCTCCAGCAGGCGGCATTCCTGCACGCCAGCGATATGGCGGCGCGCGCCTATGCGGCCCATACAGACCTTGAAGGCCGCTCTCACCTCGACCGCGTCCGGATGCTGGACCGTCAATCCCTGTTCGGGGCCTTCGGGGCAAATGTGACGGTGGTTTCCAGCGATGCGACCTTCGCGGAAATCGAACAGGCGCTCGCCAGCGATCCGGCCAATGCGGCAAATCTGGTGCGCAATAAGTTCAACAGCACCGGCGTCGCCGCCGTGGAGAAGGACGGCAAAATCTTTGTCGTTCAGCTGTTTGCCGAAAAACTCGGCGAACTTGATCGCCCGCTGCCGGTCAGTGTGCAGCAGGGCGAGAAAGTAAAGGTGCGGCTCGCATCGTCTGGCCTGGAGCGTGTGCGGTGGTCCGTCGTATCCCCCGGCGGCACCGAACTCGCAGCCGGACGCAGCCAGCGCCTGACAGACCTGCCGGCCGAGGCCGGGCAGGGATATCTGAACGTCGAAATCCGCTATGGCGGTCAGTCGTCGACGCTTCAGGGACCGGCGATGCTGATCAAGTAGCCGGCTCACATCCTTTTGGATCCTTCCAAGGCAAGGAACAGGCCCCGCAGCCTGTTCCTTGTTTTTTTGCCCTTTGTCGGGAATACGGACGGGAGCGAATGGGCGTGGCAGGCGCAGGATGCCGGATCGCCAGTCAGGGCAGGGCATGCAGCGACGGACCAGAGATTCCCGCCCGGTACGCGCCCTTGTGGTTGCAGGGGCCTACCTTGCCGGGCTTTGGCTGGCGCCCCCGTCGCTGATTGTGTTCACCGCCCTGCTCGGCCTGTTGCTCGTGGCGCTCGCCTGGATCGACCTCGACGAGTTCCGCCTGCCGGATCTGCTCACATTGTCTGTCGCCATTCTGGGCGCGCTGATGGTTTTCCTGACATGGCAGGACCTGTTCGTATGGCATATCCTGGCGGGCGGCCTTGGCTTCCTCTGGCTGCTGGCGGTCGAAATCGGCTATCGCAGGCTGCGGGGCAGAGACGGTCTCGGGCGCGGCGACGTCAAGCTTTTCGGCGCGCTGGGCATCTGGGTCGGGCTGATGGGGCTTCCCTTCATGTTGCTGATCGGGTCGGCTTCCGGCCTGATCTGGGCTGTCCTGACGGGTCGAACCGCTCAGGCGGATGGCCGAATCGCCTTTGGCCCCTGGATCTGTCTCGGCGGATGGGTGGTCTGGTGCCTTCAGGGCCGCTGGATGTAGGGGCGCCGCCCGATCTGTAAACACAAGGTAACCGTAACCCGGCGATCCTTCAGCTACGGTTCATGGCGCATGCACCAATGTATGCTAGACCCGTCTCATACGAATGGCAGAAAAGCCGTTCAAAGCGTCCCCAGTGGACCGCCAGCTCAGAATGAGGTGACCCTTGAAGACCGCCCCGACAGGATCGAAAACCGCCCGCATCGCCCGACTCGCGCTGGCCGGTGTTGTTGTGTCTTCCGGTGTTTCACCCGCCTGGGCCTCCAAACGCACCCCTGCACCGATTGTCTACGCGTCCGGCACCTCCGAATATCCGGCCGGGAAGCCGCAATATATCGAGCCGGCACGCGCACCGGACACTGAAACGCGCAAGAAGAAACGGATCGAGTTCCGCTATCCGGACCAGCCTGAAATGGTCTATGGCGGCAAGACCGCCCGCCGGGCAGAGCAGGCGGCGCCGATGGCGTTTTCCTCTTCTGCAGCGGCAATTGATCCTGCGGCTGCCCGCCAGTATGCCGCCGTGCCGGCGGCCCGCCCCGATCCGGCGCTGACGGCTGGCAGCTTCGATGCCCGCGCCGCAGCGGCCCGCGCAGACGCGCAGAGAGAGCTTCAGGGCGGCGCGGCAGTCGTGTCCGAATCCCTCAAACCTGTCGCGGCTGCGCCTGTTTTGCAGCCTGCGGTCCTGCGTCCTGCAGCGCCGGCAGTTATTGCCTCCGTTGTCGGCGATACGTCCCCGGTGTTCGACGAGACCGGGATCGGCATCGTCTATGGCGAGGAATTCAACGGCCTGCCCACCTCCAATGGTGAGATGTTCGATGCAGCCGCCCTGACGGCGGCGCATCCCTCCCTTCCGCTGCCCAGCCTCGTGCAGGTGACCAATCTCGACACCGGACGCGATGTCGTGGTGCGGGTGAACGATCGCGGGCCGTTCGAGGATGGCGCGATGATCCAGGTCTCCCAGCGCGCCGCCATGGACCTCGGCATGACCGGGGCAGGGCGCGCGAACCTGCGCCTGCGCTATCTTGGTACGGCGCCAAAGGCCGCGATGGCCGCGTCTCAGTCAACGCTATCGACCCCCGCAGTCGCCTCGCAGCCACTTTCGGCGGCCTCGATTCCGGCGCCTCAGCCCTATTTGTCCAACATCTCGTACAACCCCCAATCCCCGTCGCCGGCCCCCATGCCCGCCGCCGGAGCAGGGGAGTATTATGTACAGCTCGGCTCGTTTTCGGACATCGCCAACGCCCAGGCTCTCGCCGGCCGTATCCCCGCCGGCATGCCCGTCTCCATCCAGCCCGCCCGCGTCAACAACGCCGACTACTTCCGCGTCCGCCTCGGCCCTGTTCTCTCTCAATATGACGCCGATCAGTTGAGCCTGCGGGCCCAATCCTATGGCCTGGAGCGCGGCCGCGTTGTGGCTGAAAGATAAGACCCCACAGCTGTCGCATTGACCGCGACCACAAACCGGCCCTTTTTCCTTCGTATCGGGAAATGGGGCCGAATTGATTTCGGCCCGACGCAATCTGTAGGATGCGGAGGCTATGATGATACGATGGCAGCGGAATGGGTTTCTGGGATTTTTGGTGGCTGCGCTGGCGATTGCCCCTGCCGCCCTGGCGCAGACCATGGATACGCCCGCCTCTCACGCAGTGATCATGGATCATGAGACTGGCGCCATTCTCTATTCCAAGAAAGGCGCGGAGCCGATGATTCCGGCCTCCATGACCAAGATGATGACCGCCTATCTGGTCTTCGACCTTGTCTCGCGCGGTGAACTGTCGATGACGGACAAGTTTACCGTCAGCGAAAATGCCTGGCGCAAAGGCGGCTTCCCTTCCGGCACTTCGACGATGGGGCTGGTTCCCAAGGATACGCCGACAGTCGAAGAACTGTTGCACGGCGTGATCATTATGTCCGGCAACGACGCCTGCATTGTGCTGGCCGAAGGTATTGCGGGATCCGAAGAAGCCTTCGCCGGCATGATGACCCAGCGGGCCCATGAATTGGGGCTCAAGTCTGCGAACTTCCTGAATGCGACCGGACTGGAAGCTGTGGGTCATGTGATCTCCGCAGAAGATCTCGCCAAGCTCGCAAAGCTGACCATCGACAACTACCCCGAATACTATGGTTGGTATGATGACCCCTCCTATTCCTGGCGGGAGTTCACACAGCCCAACCGTAATCCGCTGCTGGAGATCACTGGCGCCGATGGTGTGAAGACCGGCCACCTCGAAATGTCTGGCTACGGCCTGACGGGGTCGGCGGAGCGCGACGGCGTGCGGCGAACGATTGTGATCAATGGTCTCGAAAGCAAGGCGGCCCGGGCCGCCGAAGCAGAACGGCTGATGCGCGTTGCATTCCAGAGCTATGATCTCAAGACAATTTTAGCGGACGGAGTTTCGCTTCCTGATCTTCCCGTCTGGTTGGGTAAGGAAAAATCAGTCCCAGTCCGGCTGGAACAGGATTTCAGGCTGGTCGGCCACAAGGCAGCACTGGAAAAAGCGCACTCGGAGATTGTCCTTCCGGGCCCATTGTCAGCCCCGATTTCAAAAGGAGCTGTGCTCGGCAAACTCGTTGTGACGATCGATGGGCAGGAACCTGTTGAAACGCCCATCATTGCTGACGCGGATATCGGGCGCTTGGGCTTTATGGGCCGGGCGATTGAGGGTCTTAGCCAGATGATTTCAGGCGGCGACGAGGGCTCATGAGTACGGGATGCTTCATCACGCTTGAGGGCGGTGAAGGAACAGGCAAGTCCACGTTGATATCCGAGCTTTGCAGTCGGCTTGAAGCATCTGGCAAGACCGTTGTCAGGACCCGCGAACCGGGTGGAACACCGCTGGCGGAGTCTATCCGCAATCTGGTGCTGCATCCGCAAGACGGCCAGGCATGGTCTCCGATGGCGGAGGCCTTGCTGATGAATGCGGCCCGGACAGACCATCTTGAGAAGCTGATCCGGCCGGCCATTGCGCGCGGAGACTGGGTTGTCTGCGACCGGTTCGCTGACTCGACTCGCGTCTACCAAAGTGTCACCGATGGGGTGAAAGAAGACGTTCTGGCGCTGATGGAACAATTCGTTGTGGCTGGAACCAAACCGGACCTGACGCTGGTGCTGGATGTGCCCGTGGCGGTTGCGCTTGAACGACGCCAATCCAGGGCAGGCGCACAGGATGCTTTTGAAGCCCGCGACGCGGCTTTCCATCAGAGAGTCCGGGAAGCTTTTCTCCAGCTTGCCAATCGCGAGAAGGACCGTTGTGTACTGATTGATGCCACCTTGCCAATCGACACCGTTGCCGACCGGGCCTGGTCGGCGGTGACAACCAGACTTGGAAATTGACATGACGCCCGCGCTCCCCATGTTCGGACATCAGCAGGCTGAGCAAGCGTTTGCAGACGCAGTGTCCGGTGGCCGGGCGCATCATGCCTGGCTGATCGAAGGACCGTCCGGGATCGGAAAGTCGCGGTTCGCGCATCGGGCCGCTGCGTGGCTGCTCGGCGCCCGCGGACCGGCCGATGCCCCCTTCGACGCGCCGGCAGAGGACCCCGTGATGTCGAGGTGCCTTTCTGGTGGGCATCCGGATCTGCGTGTGCTTCAGCGGGAAATGGGCGACCGGGGAAAGTTGCGGCAGGATATCTCTGTCGAGCAGATCCGGGCCTTCAATGAATTTTTCTCATTCAAACCA
Organism: Hyphomonas sp.; assembly: GCA_020425315.1. Classification (GTDB taxonomy): domain Bacteria; phylum Pseudomonadota; class Alphaproteobacteria; order Caulobacterales; family Hyphomonadaceae; genus Hyphomonas. The sequence goes on from JAGQRO010000152.1 coordinate 25,794, forward strand.
GCCATGGGTGGTTGGAGAGTTGGTATTGTCGATTCTCTGGATGAAATGAACCGGGCCTCGTCAAACGCAATTCTCAAGACGCTTGAAGAGCCTCCGCCGGCCGCGATCCTCTTCCTGATCAATCACGGAACCCGCCCGGTTCTGCCGACGATCCGGTCGCGCTGCCGTTCGCTCCGGCTTTCACGCCTGACCGATGACGATGTTGCGGCGGCATTGAAGTGCGCAGGCTACGAAGGCGACGTTCCGGACTCCGCGGCTGGCCGGCCTGGCCTGATCGCTGCGCGGGCGGGAGAGTCCTGCCAGCTGGCGCGTAATGCAGCGCGCGCGCTTTTGACCGCGATGCCGAGACCCAATGACAGTTTGACGACCCGCGCCATTCATGCGGCTGGCGCAGATCATGAGGCACTGGAAGCCTTTCGGGATGAGGCCCTGGCATGGATGGAGGCCCGCGCTCATACTTCGCCACAGTTAGCGCGCAACTGGCTGAATTTGGCGGACCTGCTGGCGCAAGCGGAAGAGCTGAACATGGACGCCGAACAGACCGCCGCCAAGCTCGTCTCGGCACTTCACATTGCGGCTTCACGGGGCGAATAGTGGTCCGATGTTCGACACACATGTCAATTTGCACGGCGAGACGTATGCGGAGGATCTCGATGCAGTGCTCAATCGGGCGCGCGAAGCCGGTGTCTCACGGTTTCTGGCGATTTGTGATAGGCTCGACAATCTGCCTGCGATTCAGGCGATTGCTGAAGCCCATTCTGATATTTGGTGCACGGCAGGCGTTCATCCGCACCATGCGAAGGACTTCACGGGCCTGACGGTCGATGAGCTCCTGAAGCACGCGTCTCGCCCCGATACGGTTGCGATCGGCGAGACGGGACTCGATTTCCACTATGGCTATAGCGCCGAGTCCGATCAGGTCACCAGTCTTCGAACGCACATTCAGGCGGCTCGCTCATCGGGTCTTCCGGTTATTCTTCACACGCGTGAGGCGGATGATCTGATGGCGGATATTCTGGAGGAAGAGCACCGGACGGGCCAATTCCGGATGCTGCTCCATTGTTACACCGGCGGGCTCGATCTTGCGCAAAGGGCTCTGGCCCTTGGAGCATATGTGTCTGTTTCCGGAATCCTGTCGTTCAAGAGTGCGTCCGAGGTCCGCGCTGTTATCCGGGAGGTGCCGATGAGCCGCATTATTCTGGAGACGGATTGTCCGTATCTCGCGCCCGTTCCGATGCGCGGACGGCGCAACGAGCCGGCATTCCTTGTTCATGTGGGCGAAGCGCTGGCAGCGCTCAAGGAGATGCCTCTTGATGAAGTGACGGACATCACCGAGCGGAACTCTCTTGCGCTGTTTGACAAGGTGAGCGGCTGAACTCATGTCACGCATGATCTGCACACTGCTGGGAACCGGTTCGTCCGGGGGGGTGCCCCGTGTCGGCGGAGACTGGGGGGCGTGCGATCCGGCAGAGACGCGCAACCGGCGGATGCGTTGCTCGGCGCTGATTGAGCGGATATCTCCAGAGGACAGACGAACTACGGTCTTGGTCGATACCTCACCGGACCTCAGGGAGCAGTTACTGCAAGCCGGCACGCGGCGGCTGGATGCGGTCGTCTACACCCATGATCATGCCGACCAGGCACATGGAATTGACGATGTCCGACCGTTTGCCATTCGCCAGCGCGCGCCGATCCCTGTCTTTATGAATGCAGAAACCCGAGCGACGTTGGCGTCTCGATTCCGGTACTGCTTTGAGGGAGCGGGCGGCTATCCGCCCATCCTTGATACACAGCCGGAACTGATCCCTTACGTGCCGTTCCGGATTGACGGGGAAGGCGGCCCGATCGAGTTCCTGCCGGTGACCATGGAGCATGGGCGCATCGAGTGCCTGGGATTCCGGATTGGCGACCTTGCCTATTGCAACGATGTAAACGGGCTGCCTGAACGGACTCTGGATGCTCTGAGAGGTCTCGGCACGCTCGTGATCGATGCTCTGCGGTACGCGCCGCACCCAACGCATGCCAACCTGGAACAGGCGCTGGCCTGGATCGAGACGCTACGGCCGACCCGGGCCGTGTTAACAAATCTGCATGTCGATATGGATTATCAGACGCTCTGCAGGGAACTGCCCGCCGGTGTGTCGCCTGCCTATGACGGCATGGTGCTGGAATTCGGCTCCTGAGAGTACAACCCTTATTTCCCATAATGATGATTATGCGACTTGGGGATATCGACGCCTTGTTATCATACGGCTTTTGTGCCGGCCATTCAGTGCGTTCGCGCGGCCGCCGTTCGCCCCAGTGCGGCGTTCAGAGTCATTGCTGACTGATCTGGGGCATCGGACGGGAGCGCGTTTGGTCTCCCCTTCCCCGGGCCGGGTTTGTTCGATTGTGCGGCAAAAGCTCCGACCGACACTCCAGGAGCGCAGCGCGCTGATATCCCGCAGCGTGTGGTTTGCGGCACGATTACGGCTGGCAACCAAGTGTTTCGATCAATCTGAGTGATTGTTCGGCCCGGTTTCGACTGACTCCAATGCCTTCATTGCGTTCAACTCATCGCGCAGGCCGAGATAGAGGCTGAAACAACAAGCCAGAAGGATCAGCGTGAATGGCAATGCCGCGGTGATCGTTCCGGCTTGGAGGGATTGGAGCACATCTGTGCCGCCGCCATAGAGTAGCGCCGATGCCGTCACACCCAGCATGCAAGCCCAGAAGACGCGCTGAGCCACAGGCGCATCGGTCTTCCCACCGCTGGTGATCGTGTCCACCACGAGGGCGCCGGAGTCGGCGGAAGTTACGATGAAAACGATCAGGAGGAGGATCGCGACGCCCGACGTAATCTCCGCCATCGGAAGATCCGCCAGCATCTGGAACAGGACGAGTGATGCGCTGCTCATGCCGTCAGCCAGTTCGCCGCTACCGGATTTGTTCAGCTTCAGCGCCGTCTCGCCGAAGGCGGTGAACCAGATCACGCAGATGCTGAACGGGGCAATCAGCACGACCGAAAAATACTCCCGAATGGTCCTCCCCTTCGAAATGCGCGCGATGAACATGCCGACAAAGGGCGACCAGGAAATCCACCAGGCCCAATAGAAGATCGTCCAGTCATGGAACCAGAGAATGTCAGGCCGGTTCGACCAGTTTGTCAGGGCCGGCGTGTCGAGCACATAGTCCAGCAGGTTCGCACCAAGCCCCGTGAAGATCAGGATCGTCGGCCCGGCAATGACCACGAAGACCAAGAGGCCGAATGCGATCCCCATATTGAGATCGCTGAGCAGCTTCACGCCACCATCGAGGCCACGCAGCACCGAAATCACGGCGAGACCTGTCATTGTCAGGATCAGAAGGATCTGGAGGCCCTTGTTGGGCTCGAATCCGAACAGGTAGGCGAGCCCGCTGGTCGCCTGGGTCGCGCCAATGCCGATTGTGGTGGCAAGGCCGAACACGGTCGAAACGACGGCGAACATATCGATGATATGGCCGGGCCAGCCCCAGATCCGTTCCCCGAAGACATGATAGCAGGCCGACCGGATGCTCAGCGGCAGGCCCTTGTTGTGGGCAAAAAAGCCGAGCGATAGGCCAACAATCGCGTAGATCGACCAGGGCGCGAGACCCCAGTGGAATATGGTAGCGCTGAATGCCAGGCGTTCGGCTTCCTGCGTGCCGGCCTCCACGTTCAGCGGCGTGCCGTACCAGTCCGTGTAGTAAGCGAGCGGCTCGGCCGCGCCATAGAACATGAAGCCGACCCCGACCCCGGCGGCAAACAGCATCGCCACCCAGGAATGGGTCTTGAATTCCGGCTGCGCGGCCGCCCCGCCCAAGCGGATCTTCCCCATCGGGCCGATGCACAGGAACAGCGCAAAGGCGAAGACAATCACCGGCGTCACCGCGAACAGCCAGTCGGCGCTCTGCAGGGTCCAGGTCTTGGCGGCGGTCAGATAATGCGTGGCGGCATCGGGGAAGACCAGGCTGGCGGCGGCGAAGAGAATGATCAGTCCGGCACTGAGAAAGAACACCGGATTGTGCACATCCAGGCCGGCGATTTCGACATTGTCCTGACCGATTTCATAGTCCGTTTCATATACGAACGGTGGCTCTTCATCTGGCAGGTCCGTGTCCAGAGCCCCGGGATCGGAATCTTGAGTCATAGGTGGCTATTGCCGCAATTACGTTGATAGTCAAACGATCTATATGCGATTGCCGGCTGGCCCACGCGCACAAGTGGGGACTCTGCGCAACACTTCCGATGACTTTCTGCGACAAATCGGGTCTATTTCAGCTGAAAACCTTTCTATCATCGAAATATCCTAGTAGCCCCTCAGCCTATCGAGCAGCCACGATTCTTTATGCGCGCCCGGAGTCGCGCGCCGGCTGGAGCTGACCCAAGAGGAATACAAATGAAAAAGCACTTGTACGGGGCGTCGCTGTTGGCGATCGCCAGCCTCGTCGCATCACAGGCGCAGGCGCAGGATGCCGCGCCCCCGCAGCCGGCGGCGAAGGAAAAGCGCCTGAAAGCCGTAACCGTGACCGCGACGAAGCGCAGCGAAAGCGCGCAAAGCATTCCCGTCGCCGTTACCGCGCTCGGCGAACAGGAACTTGAAGCACTCGGCGTGAAGAGCTTCAACGACTACCTTATCCAGCTGCCCGGCGTAACGGCTGGTGGATCGGGCCCCGGCCAGAACACGATCTACATCCGCGGCCTTGCCTCGACGACGCCGAACCTGACGGTTGCGGGCGTGGCTGGCCTTGCGCCGAATGTCAGCTTCTATCTCGACGAACAGCCGCTGGCTCAGCCCGGCCGGAATCTTGACGTCTACGCAGCCGATATCGAGCGCGTTGAGGTCCTGTCCGGTCCGCAGGGCACCCTGTTCGGGTCGAGCTCGCAAGCCGGCACGGTGCGGATGATCACCAACAAACCGTCCTTCAGCGGCTTCGATGCCGGCTTCAATGCGTCGACCTCCTTCACGGATGGCGGCGAGATGAGCAACAGCGTCGAGGCCATGATCAATGTGCCGGTCAATGACAGGCTGGCACTGCGCGGTGTGGTCTATACCGATACGCAAGGCGGCTTCATCGACAATGTCGGCGGCGTTCTGACAGCCGAAGAATCCGCCCGCTTCCGTCCGGAAGGCACAGTTCGCGCCAACGGCCTGCCCGTCAGTGCGCAGCGCGCGGGCTTCCAGGCTGGCGCTGATCTTTCAGGCGTCAACTTCATCGCCGCGAACAATGGCGCGATTGCCGAGAACGACATCAATGATGTGACCTATCAGGGCTTCCGCCTGAGCGGCCTGTTCCAGATCAATGATGAATGGGACCTGCTGGTCCAGCACGCCCAGCAGAAGATCGATGCCGAAGGCGTGTTTGCCGCCGATCCCGAACTGGATGACTATGACATCGTCCGCTTCACGCCGGAAAGCATGGAGGATGCGTTCCACAATACATCGTGGACGCTCGACGGCCGCATTGGCGCGCTGGAAGCCCTCTATACCGGTGCGTATACGGAGCGCACGACGGACCAGACGGTCGACTATTCCGACTATCTCTTCGTGGGCCAGTACCTGCCCTACTATATCTGCGACTATTCGGTGACCTATCCGGCCGCTGCACCGACGGGCACCTGCTATGCCCCGAACCTGTTCGTCGACTCGCACAGCAAGACGAAGGTCCAGACTCACGAGCTGCGCTTCAATACGCCGGCAGAGTACCGCCTGCGTGCGACCTTTGGCGGGTTCTACAGCGATCTCGAACTCGCCGAGCGCAACGATTTCGTCTATCCGGGTTCGACGCAGGTGATGTATACGGACGGCACGATCGGCTTCGCCCCGAACTATCCGCTGACCAATACCGATGTCACCGGAGAAATCGGCAGCGCCTATCCCGGCTACTACAGCCAGCCCGGCCCGTTCCCGGAAGGCGTCATCTTCCGCAACGACGTACTGCGCACCGACAAGCAGCTCGGCATCTTCGGCGAAGCGACTTTCGACCTCACCGACCAGTTCGCCCTGACCATCGGCGCGCGCTACTACGATGTTGAAGTCGATCTGGAAGGCAGCGCCAACTCGGCCTTCTACAATCTCTACACTGAGAGCGACCAGCAGGTGTTCGGCACGAACATCTCCTTCATCTATGGCCCCGACGGCCCGGCCGCTGCGCCGGATAAGGCTGCCACAGATGGCATGATCTACAAGGTCACCGGCGAATGGACGCCGACGGCAGACACGCTGTTCTATGCGACCTATTCGGAGGGCTTCCGCGCAGGCCTGCTCAACCGTCCCGGCGGCACGCAGGGACCCGGCTCTTATGTCGTGCCCTATGCCGTCGATACGGATGAAGTGAAAAACTATGAGTTCGGCTGGAAAACCGAATTCTTCGACAACACGCTCCGCTTCAACGGATCGGCCTTCTTTGTGGAGATCGACGGCCTGCAGACGACCATCTTCGATCCGTCGATCGTCAATCTGTTCTTCTCCGACAATGCCGCGAATGCCGAAGTGAAAGGCGTTGAAGGCGACTTCACCTGGGCGCCGGACTCGGTCGAAGGCCTCACAGTTGCCGGGGCGTTCTCCTTCCTCGACACGGAAGTCACCGAAGTCCTGGTTCCGACCAATGACGTGGTCAGCGGATCGGAACTCGCCTTCGCGCCGTCCTATCAGGGCAATCTGCGCGTGCGTTACGAGTGGGACCTCGATCACGAGATTGCGGGCCAGCTCCTGCGGGCGCACGTCATGCCGCAGATCGTGTTCTCCGACGACTCCGTCACGGATGTGATCGAGATCAACAAGATGACACTCGACGGCTACACCACGCTCGGCGGCACGCTCGGTGTATCGGGAGACAACTGGACCGCTGAACTCTTCGGTTCCAATCTCACCAATGAATATGCCGAACTGAGCGGCAGCTTCGTCTATGACCGCGAGCGTGTCACACCGATGCGCCCACGGACGATCGGCATCCGGTTCTCCTATGACTATTAGGATCGCAGGATCTTGATCCTGGAGCGGCGCCCTGACAGGTTCAGGGCGCCGCTTTCCATTTGATTGCTTGAGGATATGAACACCACGATGAATGCCTCGGCTCCAGCAGACGCGACACTGCGGCAGGCGCAGAAGGCCATACAGGCCGGCAATTTCCCTGCGGCGGCAAAACTCGTGTCCGATGTACTGGCGGCTCAACCGAACCATCAGGATGCACTCTACATGGCCGCCGTCTGCGCCCGCTATGAGGGCCGCCATGACGATGCGCTCGCACGTCTTGCAGAGCTTAAATCGGCGGCACCGGACTATGGGCGAGCCTATCAGGAAGAAGGCCATCTCAAGCGCAAGCTGGGTGATATCCCGGGCGCCCTTACCGCTTTTGCGCTGGCGACACGGTTCAATCCGTCCCTGATCGCCAGTTGGAAAGCGCAGGGCGACCTGCACGACATCGCCGGCAATCCGGCAGGCGCCGCCAGCGCCCGCGCGCAAGTCGAGCGTCTTCAGGCCCTGCCCCGCGAATTGCTTGCCGTGACCAACCACATCCATGAAGGCCGCATCTTCCGGGCCGAGGAACTGGCCCGCGCCTTCCTCCAGCGCCATCCGGCGCATGTGGAAGGAATGCGCCTTCTGGCCGACATCGGCACCCGGCTCGGCGTGCATGAAGATGCGGACTTCCTGCTTGAAAGCGCCATCGAACTGGAGCCGGATAATATCCAGCTGCGCCTCGACTACATACAGGCCCTCCGCAAGCGGCAGAAATTCACTGCTGCGCTGGAACAGGCTGAGGCCCTGATGGCCCGCGATCCGGATAATCCCGTCTTCCAGTCCCATTATGCCATCGAGAGCATGCAGGCCGGAGACTACGAAACGGCGCTCGATACATTCGAACAGGTGCTGAAAACCCTGCCGGATGACCCAGCCACGCTCGTTTCACGCGGCCATGCCCTGAAGACCTATGGCCGCACCGAGGATGCCATCGCCTCCTATCAGGCGGCCGCGCAGGTGTCTCCCGGCCAGGGCGATGCCTGGTATGGCCTGGCCAATCTCAAGACCTACCGGTTCAGCGAGGACGAGCTTTCCCGCATGGAAGCACTGATGGCCTCGCCCGACCTCGATCACATGTCGCGCATCCATATCGCCTTCGCTCTCGGCAAGGCCCGAGAAGACAGAAAAGACTATGATGCTGCGTTCGAAGCCTTCGCTCAGGGCAATGCTCTGAAGCATCAGACCATCCGTTACACGACACAACAGATGCAGGCGGAGTTTGAGTCCCAGAAATCCATCTGCACACGGGACCTGTTCGAGAAGCAGGCCGGTAAGGGCAATCCCACGCCGGACCCAATTTTCATCCTTGGCCTGCCGCGCGCCGGCTCCACGCTGATCGAGCAGATCCTTGCCTCGCATCCGGATGTCGACGGCACGCTGGAACTTCCCAACATCCTGTCGCTGGCCCACCGCCTGCGCGGGCGAAAGCAGATCAGCGACCGGGAGCACTATCCCCGCATCCTGCATGATCTTTCAGCAGATGAGCTGCGCGCGCTCGGTCAGGACTATCTCGACAATACGCGCATCCACCGCGCGGACGCGCCTTTCTTCACCGACAAGATGCCGAACAATTTCCGGCATATCGGCCTCATTCACCTGATCCTGCCGAATGCGAAGATTATCGATGCCCGGCGAAACCCGATGGATTGCTGCTGGTCCGGCTTCAAGCAGCTGTTCGCGGAAGGCCAGGAGTTCACCTACAGCCTCCAAGACATCGGCCACTACTACCGGGGCTATGTCGACCTGATGACGCATTGGGATGCCGTCCTGCCGGAAGGGCGTATCCTGAGAGTGCAGCATGAAGACGTGCTGGATGATCTGGAAGGCGAGGTCCGGCACCTGCTGGATCATTGCGGCCTCCCCTTCGACCAGCGCTGTGTCGATTTTCATCAAACCGAACGGGCCGTGCGCACCGCCAGTTCCGAACAGGTGCGCCGTCCGATTAACAAGCGCGGGCTTGAACAATGGCGCCCCTATGAGGCACATCTTGACCCTCTGAAAGCCGCGCTGGGCCCTGCCCTCGCACCCGAATGAAGGTCAAAGACCGGTGAGCAAGAGATCGGAAGACGCGCTGATCGCGCTGCGCAGGATCCAGCGCGTAACGGAACTGGCGTCGAAGCGCCTTGCCCGCACTGCAGGGCTTACCCCGTCGCAACTGAGTGTGCTGCGAATCCTCACCGAATTTGATGAAGTCTCGGCGGGCTATCTCGCAGACGCGACGCAGCTGAAACACGCCACCATCACCAGCCTCATCGACAAGCTTGAAGCGCGCGAGATGATTTCCCGCCGCAAATGCGACGAGGACCGGCGCCGGGTCTGGCTGCAGCTCCTGCCAGCGGGACGGGCGGCGTTGAAGGAATCACCGGATCCACTGCATGAACAGTTTGCCGGCCGCTTTGATGCGTTGCCGGCATGGCAGCAGGCAATGCTCATTTCAGCGCTTGAGCAGGTCACCGCTCTGCTGGACGCCGAAGACCTCGAAGCGGCCCCCATTCTCGACGTTGGCAATCTCGACGAAAGCCCGTTGTGATGCTGCCTGTTTTCTCTCAGGCCAATGGAACTGGGCTGGTTTGTGCCGGATCGCTGCACTCGCCGGACTTGTCGGCGGGAGAAAGCAATCACCCGTCACCTGGATGCCAATAGCGGCAACAGAACAAGTTAAGCATCTGGCGGAGGAGGAGGGATTCGAACCCCCGGAGCCCGTAAAGGCTCAACGGTTTTCAAGACCGCCGCATTCAACCACTCTGCCACTCCTCCGGCTGGTGCTGTTTGGGCGAACAAAACGCTGCGTGCAAGCCTTCATGTGCTGTGGCGGCCATGGGTTCCCTTGGCGTCAGGTATGGCATTCGGGCGCGGACTGGCCGATGGTTCCGTCAGAGAAAACCCCGGAGGGAGGCAGAATTGCTGGAAGGCCTGAAAGTCATTGAATACGCCACCTATATGGCGGCGCCCGGCGCCGGATCGATCCTGTGCGACTGGGGCGCCGATGTCGTAAAGGTCGAGCCGCCCGGCGGCGACCCGATCCGGATCTTCTTCAGGACGCTTGGAACGGACATTCAGGACAATCCGGTTTTCGATTTCGACAATCGCGGGAAGAAATCCGTTGTGATCGATACGTCGAAGCCCGAGGGTCAGAAGCTCCTGCGGAAGATGGTCGAGGATGCAGATGTCTTCCTGACGAATGTGCGGCCCGGCGGGCTGGAGCGGTCCGGGCTCAGCTATGAGGAACTCAGCCGCATCAATCCGAAACTGGTCTATTGTTCGCTCACAGGATACGGCCTGCAGGGTCAGGATGCGGACCGGCCGGGTTTCGACGTGGCGAGCTTCTGGAGCCGGACCGGCGTTGGCAGCCTGACCGTTCCAAAGGGCCAGGAACCCTTCCCGCTCCGCACGGCGTTTGGCGACCACACGACATCCATGGCGACAGCTGCGGGCATCTGCGCGGCGCTCGTGGAGGCGCAACGCACCGGCAAGGGCCGGCTGGTGGAGTCCTCCTTGTTCCGCGCCGGGCTATATGCGCTCGGGTCCGATTTCGCGATCCAACTGTTCTTCAATCGTGTCGCGTCGACCAAGAGCCGGCACGAGCAGAATGTTCCGATGACCAATTTCTTCCGCACGCAGGACAATCACTGGCTCTGCATCGTCCAGCGTCAGGGAGACGTTGACTGGGTGCCGATGTGCAAGGTGATCGGCCGGGAGGATCTGATCGAGGATCCGCGGTTCACCTCGTCCAAGGCGCGGCGCCAGAACGGGGCGGAGCTTGTCGAAATTCTCGATGCAGGCTTTGCGCAATTCACCAAGGCGGACGTCTCCGTTCGGCTAGACGCGCATGCGATTGCCTGGGCACCGGTGCAGACACTTGCCGAAGTCGTGAACGATCCGCAGGCGGAGGCCGCCGGTGCCATCGTTCAGGTGCCAAGCACGAAGGGCGATGGATCGACATTCCCTTCCCCGGCGTCGCCCGTGCGCTTTCCGGGTGCGGATGATGGCCCCAAAGGCCCATCACCAAAGCTGGGTGAGCACACGCGCAGTGTGCTGGGCGCAATGGGTCTGTCTGCGGAGGAAATCGAAACTCTGTATGCCGACAGTGTTGTCCGCTAGGACGTTTACTCTCCCTTGAATTCCGGCGTCCGCTTTTCAAGGATGGCATTGACGCCTTCCATGTGGTCGTCGGTTTCGTGCATCAGGGCCTGGGCGGCGGCCGACATTTCCATGATCGTGTCATAGGAGGCCATCGTGCCCTGCCGCATCAGGGTCTTGGCGAGACGCAGGGCCTGGGGCGGCTGGCCGGCAATGCGGGTCGCCAGCGCCATCGCCTCGTCCATCAGCTTCTCTGCCGGCACGACCTGCGAAACGAGGCCCCATTCGCAGGCGGTTGCAGCATCGATGACATCGCCGGTGAACAGAAGCTGGGCCGCGCGCGAGGTGCCGATAAGGCGCGGCAGCAGCCAGGCGCCGCCGTCACCCGGGATCAGGCCGAGCTTCAGGAAGGTCACGCCCAGCTTTGCCTTGTCCGATGCGATGCGGATATCGGCCATGCAAGCCACATCGCACCCAAGACCGATCGCCGGCCCGTTGACGGCCGAGATCAGCGGCACTTCGAGATTGTAGAGCGACCGTACGATCAGGTGGATATTGCGGCGATAGCCCTCGCGGATGTCATGCGGTTTCCCGCCAAAGGCGCCTGACCTGGTCTGCATGGCCTTGACGTCGCCACCGGCAGAAAAGGCCCGGCCGGCACCCGTCAGGATCGCACACCGGATGCTGGGGTCGGCCGTGATCTCCGCGCAGGCCGCCGCGATGGTTTTGCCGTCGCCATCCTGGCCGAGCGCGTTCATCGCGTCCGGCCGGTTGAGCGTCATCACGACGATTGGGCCCTGCTTCTCAAGTTTGATCACCGACATGCGTCTTGCCTCCAATTTTGCTGGCGGCAGAACTGGCAGTCATCGCGCCGCTTGTCCATGCCGGGCGCCGCGTCAGGCGCGGATTTGACGAAACCGCGTGCCAGGTGGCGGAGGATCATTGCGTCCGCCGGCGAAGCACTGGGCCTTGGACATCCAGTCCTCGGCGACCGGCCCGGTGACCGTGAGGGCGGTGTCTTTCACATTCCGGGTCTGAGTGACGACCTGGCAGAATTCTGTCGCGCAGCCCTCGATCCGGTTTCCGGAAGTGTCCTCGCCGAAGGTCCAAATTTCGCCGGAAGGCGCCTCCAACCTGACAAATGGCACCAATTCGGGCGGTGTCAGCTGGCGGACGGAATAGGTCCAGCCGAACGTGTTTATCCCCAGTACGGCGATGTTTCGGATCCGGTCGGCATCCTTACGGTCGGCGCCGAGGCAGTCATACACTTCCTGGCCGTGTGCCCAGGTTTCCATGAGCCGCGCCGTAATGGAGGAGCGCGCACTCATGCTTGGTCCCGCCCATTTCAGGCGGGCCTTCGGGTCAGCCGAAGCAAATGTTCCAGCGGTGCGTTCAGCTTGCCGCCACCACATGTCCAGCAATTGTCGACCGCCTGCCCCATCAACATGGGCCCGCTCGCGGGGCCTCATGCCCTCTGCGCCGACGGCGCTGAGTTCGGCTTCCAGGCGGGCCTCGTCGGCGATTTGCAGTTCCGCCATCCAGTTCCAGAAGTGGAGATGTCTCAGGACGTCATTGATCGTCCACGCCTTGAACTGCGTGACCATGTCGAATGCGCTGTCAGGCTGGCCGGCCAGCAGGTCGTTCAGCGCCCGGCTTTCCTCCAGAAAGTCTTTTGCCTGCTCCATTGCGCCTCTCCCTCCGGTGTTCAGATCATATCATGGAGGCGAAGCATAACAGATTTTCCCGGCTGTAGGATTACTCCCACTCGATCGTGCCCGGCGGCTTGGACGTCACGTCGTAGACGACGCGATTGACGCCTTTGACTTCATTGATGATGCGCGTGGCGACACGGCCGAGGAAGTCGTGCTCGAAGGGGTAATAGTCCGCCGTCATGCCGTCCGTGGAGGTTACCGCGCGCAGAGCGAGTACGGCCTCATAGGTCCGCTCGTCGCCCATCACGCCGACCGTATTGACCGGCAGCAGCAC
>JAGQRO010000153.1 GCA_020425315.1 Hyphomonas sp.
CCGGAATTGCCGACCGCGATCAGCACGTTGCGGATGAAACGGTCGCGGCCGATGCGCTTGATCGGCGACCCGGAAAAGAATTTGCGGAATGCGGCATCGTCGAGCGTGGCGAGAAAGGCGAGATCGGGCGTTTCCAGATCGGCGCGCGCGGCGAACTTCGCCTCCCTGCCTACGGCTGCGAACTTGTTCCAGGGGCAGGCCGCGAGGCAATCATCGCAGCCATAGATGCGGTTGCCCATGGCGGCACGGAACTCCGCCGGCACCGGACCCTTGTGCTCGATGGTGAGATAGGAAATGCAACGCCGCGCATCAATCTGGTAAGGCGCCGGGAACGCTTTGGTCGGGCAGATGTCGAGGCAGTTGGTGCAACTGCCGCAATGGTCCGTCTCCGGAGCATCCGGCACGATCTCGGCCGCCGTCAACATGACGCCGAGGAAGAACCAGCTGCCCAGCTCCCGGCTCACCAGATTCGTATGCTTGCCCTGCCAGCCGAGCCCGGCGAGCGCCGCCAGCGGCTTCTCCATCAGCGGCGCGGTATCGACAAAGACTTTCACCTCTGCGCCCGTGGCCGCCACGAAGTCGCGGGCGAGCCGCTTCAGGCGCGATTTCAGCGTGTCGTGATAGTCCTTCCCCCGCGCATAGACGGAGATATTGCCCAGCACGGCATGGTCCAGCATGTCCATCGGGTCATGGTCCGGCCCGTAATTCAGCGCCACGACGACAGCACTCTTCGCCTCCGGCCACATCGCGGTCGGCGTCATCCGGCGTTCCAGCGTGGTTTCCATCCAGTCCATCGTGCCGTGCCGGCCGGCTTCGACAAACGCCTCCAGCCGGCCGCCGGCCTCCCAGGCCATGTCGGCGCGCGCAATGCCCACCGCATCGAAACCGAGCGCGCGGGCCTGATCTTTCACAAGGTCAGAAATCGAGGTCGGCATAGTGCGCAGACGGTCGCACGGCCTCCAGCCGGTCGGCAAGCAGGGGCCGGAAACTCGGCCGCGACTTGATGCGCGCATACCACACTTTGAGGTCCGGCACGGCCTTCCACTCGACATCGCCGAAATAGTCGACCGCCGACAGATGCGCGGCTGCGGCAAAATCGGCCAGCGACAAATTGCGCCCGGCGACATTGCCGTTCACTTCCACCATCGCGTTGAGGAACGTCAGCCGCCCGCGCAGCGTGTGCGCGCCCCGGCGCAGTTTCTCCGAATCCGGCTGGCGGTCGCGGCGCACCCACTGCATCACGCGCTCGGTCAGCAAATTGTCGGTCACCTGTTCGAACCCCGCCTCGACCCAGGCCCACAGCCGCCGGGCCTCGGCCCGTTCACCCGGATGAAGCGGCAGAAGGTGCGTACCTTCTACAGATTCGTCCAGATGTTCGCAGATCGCCCGCGTGCCGACGGCAACGATATGGCCGCCCCGTCCTTCCTGCACCAGAGCCGGTGCAACGGCGCCCGGCGCCAGCCGCGCCACGTCCGGATGCGGCGACCAGGGCGGAGATTCCACCGCTTCGAACTCGACGCCCTTTTCGCCGAGGCAAAGCCGGACAAGCCGTCCGGCCGGATCGAGAGACCAGTGATAAAGTCGTGACATGTGCAGCACACTTTCAACGCCCTCCACAAGACTTAATCCACAGGAGTAAAGAACGTCTATCCGTGGCGTTGATCCTGTGGTTCAAAAACCCCCTACAGCTTCCAACAAGGGGAATTCCGCATGACTTCCAGATTTTCAGCTGCGCTGCTTGCCGGCGCGGCCTCGCTGCTCGTTCTGGCCGCCTGTACATCGCCCGGCCCTGCCACGGATGATGCTGCCGCTGCGGCAACCACCGCCGAAGCGACCCCGGTGAAGCTGGACATCGCGCCTGCCGGCCAGCTGCCTACCGGTGTCGCGCCGACGGCCTACCGCATCGATGTCGTGACCGACCCCAACAAGGAAGACTTCACCGGCCATGTCGAGATCGACCTGGCGCTGGACGCCCCGCATGCGCGCATCTGGCTGCATTCGCTCGGCCCGGTCATGTCGTCGGTCAAGGCAGTCCTGGCGGATGGCACCGAGATCCCGGCAAGCTTCGAGACCGTGCTGACCGAAGACGGCGTGTCCCGCCTCGATTTCGAAACGCCCCTGCCGGCCGGCACCACGACGCTCGTGTTCGACTATGAAGCGCCTTATGACCGCAACCTCGCCGGTCTCTACAAGGTGGAACAGAATGGCCGCGCCTATCTCATCACCCAGATGGAACAGATCGATGCGCGCCGCATGTTCCCTTCCTTCGACGAACCGCGCTTCAAGACCCCCTACACCCTGACGATCACTGCGCCCGCCGGCATGGCGGTTGCCGCCAATGGCGCCGAAACCTCCAGCGAGCCGCTGGATGGCGGCCTTGTGCGTCACAATTTCGCGACGACGCGGCCGATCCAGTCTTATCTCTTCGCCATGATGGTCGGCCCGTATGACAGCATGACGGCCGCTTCCATCCCGGCGACGGATTTGCGCGCCGAACCGGTGCCGCTTCGGGGCTTCGCCGCCGCCGGCAAGGGTTCAGAGCTGAAGGACGCCCTCGACATCACCGACGAGATGGTCACCTGGCAGGAAGAATATTTCGATTATCCGTACCCATACGGAAAGCTCGATCTCATCGCCGCGGCGGACTATGCCTGGGGCGCGATGGAGAATGCCGGCGCCATCGTCTATCGTGAGGCGGCGCTGCTGATCAATGACCGCACGACGCTGGCCCGCCGGCGCGGCATCTATGGTACGCACGCGCACGAACTCGGCCACCAATGGTTCGGCAACCTCGTCACGCCGGCCTGGTGGGACGATATCTGGCTGAACGAGGCCTTCGCCACCTGGATCAGCGCCAAGACCATGCAAGGCATCGATCCGGAAGGCGGCTGGGAACTGCAGGCAATGAAGTCGGCCCTCAATGCGATGCCGACCGACAGCCTCGCCTCGACCCGCCAGATCCGCAATCCGATCAATACGAATGGCGACATCAACGACGCCTTCGACTCGATCACCTACCGCAAGGGCGGCGCGGTCCTGAACATGTTCGAGACCTATCTCGGCGAAGACAGGTTCCGTGACGGGATCCGCCTGCACATGCGCCGCTTCGAGGATGGCGTGGCCACATCGGACGATTTCATGCAGAGCCTGGCCGATGGTTCCGGCCAGCCGGATGTCGTGCCCTCGTTCACGTCCTTCCTGACACAGCCGGGCATTCCCTACCTGAACGTCCAACTCTCCTGCCCGGAGGGCGCCGCGCCCATGCTGACCGTGACGCAGTCACGCTATGCCCCGCTTGGATCGACCGTCGACACCGAAGCCCAGCTCTGGAAAATTCCGTTCGCGGCCCGCGTGCACCAGGGGGATGGCCACACCGTCATCCGCCACATGCTGACGGACAAGACCACGGAAATCCCGCTGGAAGGCGCCTGCCCGGACTGGGTGATGCCGAATGCCGGCGGCCGCGGCTACTGGCGGTTCGTCACCGATGAGAAGAACGCGGCGGCCCTCAATGCGGCCTATGCCGAGCTGACAACCGGCGAGCAGATGCTGCTGACAGACTCTGTCGATGCCGGCTTCGATGCAGGCCTCATCAGCGCGGAAGGCCTGCTTGAAGGCATGGCCGCCAATGCCGGCGGCGATCCGGTGGCCATCTCGGAGCATATCGACCTGGTCGCCAAGGTTGCCAGGATGCTGGACGAGGACGGCCGCAAGGCCTTCGCCCCCTGGGTCGAGGCGACTTATGGTCCGGTCTGGGATTATCTCGACAGCCGCCCGGCGACGGCCCTGTCGGAGCCTGAACGCCTCCTCGCCCCGGAGATCTGGAGCACGCTCCTGCAGAATGGCAACCGGGAGGCGGACCGGGCGGCAATGGCCGCGCGGGCAAACGCTTATTTCGGAATCGGACAGGAAGCTGACCCCACAGCGCTCTCATCCGAAGAAGTCGGCTCGGGGGTGCTCTTCGGCGTGCGGGCTGGCGGACGCGATTTCTACAATGGCGTCATGGATTATGTGCGCGCGTCGTCCAACCAGACCGAGCGTGCGGTCATCCTGTATACAATGGCCGCAAGCGGGTCGGAAGACGTTGTCGCGGACCTGCTCAAGACTTCCCTCGGTGACGAGATTACCGGATCGGAACTCTACACGATCTTTGGGGCCGCCATGGGCAACGATGCGGCCCGTCCGACCGTCTGGCCGCTGGTGAAGGACAATTTTGCCGCCCTCGCCAACAAGATGCCGTCGGTGCGCCGCCAGCAATTGGCCAAGGTCTCCGGCAATTTCTGCACCGCCGAAGACGTGGCCGACGCCGAAGCCTTCTTCAACAGCCAAGCCAGCGTCATCCCCGGCTACGAGCGTAACCTTGCCCAGGGCGTGGAAGCCGGAACGCTGTGCGCCGCGCGCCTTGCTGCAAAATCGACTGAACTCAAGGACGCCGTGACGAAGTAAGCAGGGCCACAAACCGGAAGGCCGGGCGGACGGCTGGGGAAGACATTCCCCGGCCTGTCCGCCCGGCCTTTTCCGTTCAGCGCGTCATGAACTGGCGCACCGCATCCGCCGACAGGGCGAATTTCGCGAACGACCAGGTTTTCTCTTTCGACAGCGCCGCCAGCGAACCGAGCAGGGCCCGGCGCCCTTCCTGATGGTGGCCAAGCCAGGTGTCCGGCCCGCCCTGCGCCAGTGCATCCTCGGTCGCGGCCGCCTGCATGCGCACCAGCTCGCTGATCAGGCGCCGGCCGGCGACACGGTCCCAGAAACCGGCCTTGGCGAGGCCCTCGCGTGCCGCTGCCCGCAGCCGGTCGAGACGCAGGGCATCGCCGATCTGGTAGAAGCAGGCCCCGGCCGCGGCGACGTCCGCCCCGGACCGGCCGGCAACATCCACCACGACCAGGCCTTGCGCAAAGTGGTTCATCGCGGCGGCCCAGTGGGCAAGGTCCTGCGGTGCGCCGCGCTTGATGAAGCCGCGTGCCGTGCGTTCGATCCGGGCGGCCGGGAAAGGCGAATGGATGCCGGCGAGCGCCGCCTTGAATTCGTTCAGCGGTGCGTGCATCTGGCGAACCACATCGCCGACCGGCGTGCCCGGCATGGACTGGATGAACCAGACCGTCGCTTCATGCAGTGCGCCGGCCGCCTGCAGGCGCAGGTCTGTCTGCACATCGGCGTCGATCACCGTATCGAGGGCATCGACCTGGCCGCGGAAGGTCTCGAAATCGAGCACGGCGCGGGCCACTTCAAGACCGCGAATGGCGGCGGCATTGTCTGCCCCCGTCACTTCGCGCAGGCGCAGCAGCGGGATCGGCCCGCCCATGTCGAGCGAGCGATTGGCCACGACCGTAGCGATGATCTCGCGCTTCAGGCGGTGGTTTGCCATCGCCTCGTCGAACCCGTCGATCGGGCTCGGGAAATAGGCCTTCAGCACCGAGGCGAAATAGGGATCGTCCGGCAGGTCTGAGGCGACGAGATCGTCGAACAGGGTGATCTTGGACCAGGCCAGCAGCACGGCCAGTTCCGGCCGCGTCAGCCATTGCCCCTGCTCGGCCCGCACTTTCATCTCGCCGGTATCCGGCAGGCCTTCCAGCGCGCGGTTCAGAACGCCGCGATCTTCGAGATAGACCATCAGCCGCTCCAGCGCTTCATGATCGTTCTGGGCCATGGATTCGGCGAGCGTCAGGGCCGCCGTCTGGTCGTAATTGTGGCGCAGCACATGGGCGGCCACATCGTCGGTCATGTCCGCCAGCAGCGCGTCGCGCGCCTCCGCCTTCAAGGTGCCAAGGCGGATGGCCTCGGCGGCGAGGATCTTGATATTCACTTCGTGGTCGGAGGAATCGACACCGGCGGAATTGTCGATGGCATCGGTATTGGTGCGCCCGCCCGCCAGCGCGAACTCGATGCGCGCCGCCTGTGTCAGGCCGAGATTGGCCCCTTCCCCGATCACCTTGGCACGCAGTTCGCGGGCATTGATGCGGATCGGGTCATTCGCCCGGTCGCCCACATCGCCATGGCTTTCACTGCCCGCCTTCACATAAGTGCCGATGCCGCCGAACCAGAGCAGGTCTGCCGGCGATTTCAGCAGGGCATGGATCAGCTCGTCCGGCGTCACCGCATCTTTCGCAAGGCCGGTCAGCGCCTTGATTTCCGGACTGAGGGCAATGGACTTGGCGGACCGGTCAAAAATTCCGCCGCCCTTGGAGATCAGCGCACTGTCATAGTCGGCCCAGGTCGATTGCGGCAGGTCGAACATGCGCTG
>JAGQRO010000010.1 GCA_020425315.1 Hyphomonas sp.
AGGCGAGCTTCGCCTCATGCCAGCGCAGGTGCGCGACGAGGGCGTCGAGCGCGAAGATCTCTTCCGACAGCGCCCTGTAGCGCCGCGCCTTCGCGGCCTGGCGCTTCAGGCTGGCGAGCTGGCGCTCCACTTCAGCAGAAACTTCGGAGAGCCGCTCAAGGTTCGCCTCGGCGGCGTTGAGCTTCAGTTCCGCTTCGTGGCGGCGGGTGTTGAGGCCTGAAATGCCGGCGGCTTCTTCCAGGATACGGCGGCGGTTCTGCGGCTTTGAGCCGATCAGTTCCGAAATCTGCCCTTGGCGCACCAGCGCCGGAGAGTTGGCGCCGGTCGAGGCATCGGCGAACAGGAGCGTGATGTCCTTGCCGCGCACGGTGCGCCCATTGAGCTTGTAGGACGAACCCGCCCCGCGGCGGATCTTCCTCACGATCTCCAGCGTGTCGGAGCCGTTGAATTCCGGCGGTGCGGTGCGGCTGGCATTGTCGAGGATCAGCGTCACTTCCGCCGTCTCGCGGGCGGGGCGCCCGGCCGAGCCGGAGAAGATGAGGTCGTCCATCTCCCCGCCGCGCATCGCCTTGGCAGAGCTCGCGCCCATCGCCCAGCGCAGCGCTTCGAGCAGGTTGGACTTGCCGCACCCGTTCGGGCCGACAATGCCGGTCAGGCCCGGTTCAACCGGGAAATCCTGCGGGTCTACGAACGACTTGAAGCCGGCGATGCGAAGTTCGGTTATGTGCATCCGGCTTCCCCGATTGTTACTCCGATGCGCCCGTGTCGGCGTCGGATTCGGCGCTGGAATCGGCGGTGTCGCCAATCAGCGCGTCGATTTTCTTGCCGATGCCTTCGGCCGTGCGGAAATCCCCTTCGAACTGGCTGATTTCGCCTTCGAGGATGAATGTGGGCGTCGAGTTTACGTTCCATTTGTCCGTGGCGACCTGGTATTTGTCGGCCAGAACCTTGCGGTAGTCGCGGTTGGCCATGCAGGCCTCGAACTGGGCTTCGGTCTCGATGCCGTGGCGTTTGCCGACGGTCTGGAGCGTTGCCTTGAGCACGCCGTTGCGGGCAGCATCCACGATCCCATTCTGATTGGTGAAAATGTCGTCCAGAACGTCGAAATACTTGTCCTCGCCGGCGCACAGCGCCAGCACATAGGAGGCCACATCGACATCGCCATGGATCGGATATTCGCGGAACACCAGCTTCAACTTGCCGGTGGCGATATAGTCCTCTTCCAGTTCCGGCAGGATGGTGTCGTGGAAGTATTTGCAGGCCGGGCAGGTCGGCGAGGCGTATTCGATCAGAGTCACCGGCGCGTCGGCGGATCCCTTTACATGATCGTCCGCAGACACGGCCGCCATCTGGCCGCCGCCAGACCCGTTCTTGGGGCCACAGGCGGCAAGCAACAGCAGGGAAGCAGCTGCGATTGCGGTGCGTCTCGAGACAAAATTCATGATCATGGCTTTCGCGTTAAGGATTGAGTCGATTGGGTTGCCAACTGGTTAACGGAAGAGGGGTCTGCTGTTAACTTTCGGCGCGATTCAGTTGGTTGCCGGGGCGGTTTTCGCCAGCAATTTGTCAAGGAAGGCCGAGAAGGCTTCCGGGCTTGAGGTGTCATGGTCGCCGGGCTTCACCTTGCCGTCGGCGATGAAGGTGGGGGTCAGGCGCACGCGATAGTGCGAGGCCGATTGCTGCACATCGACCATGTCGAAGCGGATATCGAGGTCGCTGTGGCAGGCATCGAAGGCGGCGCGGTCGGTAAGGCCATGCGGGGTCGCTATCTCGATCAGCTTGCCGGGCAGTTTGCCGGCATTGGCAGCGGCGATCACCGCGTCCTGGTCGGCAAACACGTCCTCGATGAAGGCGACGCCGGCGTCGTTGCCGAGGCAGCGGGCCTGCGTGATGATCACCGTGTCGGCATCGTTGCGGATGTATTCCCGCATCACGAGGCGCACCTTGCCGGTGTCGACATAGTCTGCGCGCACCTCGGCAAGCACGTCCGCGTCGAACTCGGCGCAGTGGCTGCAGGTGGGCGAGAAGTATTCGACAATGGTAACGGGCGCGTCCGGCGCGCCGATTACGAAGCCGAGTTCGTCATCGGCCTCCCATTCCTGCCACTGGGCCTGCGCCGGGGTGGCCAGCAGGGCGCCAGCGGCAAACGCGGCAAGGGCGAAACGGCGGGTCATTCTGGCCATGTCGGTCGTCCTTCAGGTGTCGTCGCCAGCGGTTAGCATGGCCGCGCCGAGCGCAACAATCGCGGCGCGCAGCCGGTCATCCTCGATACCGGCGGCAGAGGCGTCGAGATCGGCTTTTTCCGCGGGGGTGAGGGCGCGGGCGACGCGGCGGGACTTCGGCGCCTCGCCGGCCCGCAACGGGCCCTGAACAAGCCGGATCGCCGTGACATCGCCGCCGGCGGCGACCGAGACGCGCTGGCGAATGATCTCGGACTGGTGCTGCACCATGGGCGCGGCCTGCGGCAGCACCCGCAGGGTCAGAACCCGGCCGTCCTTGCCGCCCGTGAACTTTTCCGGCCGGCAGAATTTCCAGAGCTGCTCGCCGGCAATCTCGCGCCAGCGGGCCTGCAGGACCTGGATCGCCGGCATCTTCGCGCCGCCGGACTTGCGGGTGAGGCGCTCCGCAGCGAGGCCGACCTGCTGCATGGGCGGCTTCACGGCGCGCGCGCGCTGATAGCGCAGGCGCACGCGTGCGCGGGCTTCCTCAATGGGATCAAGGCTTGATCTCATCACCATAAGGCCGAGATTGCACGGGTTCACGGCGACGGGAAGGCCGCAGGGTGCCAAAGCACATAGATTTGAACAGCCTGTCGGCGAAGCTGCTCGCCTGGTTCGACCGGCATGGGCGTGAGTTGCCATGGCGCGGGCCGAAAGGCGCCGTGCGTGACCCCTATCGCGTGTGGCTGGCCGAAATCATGCTGCAGCAGACGACGATCCCCCATGGGACGCCGTATTTCCTGAAGTTCGTACAGCGCTGGCCGACGGTGGAGGCGCTGGCGGCGGCGAAGGATGAGGAGGTGATGGCGGCCTGGGCGGGGCTTGGCTACTACGCCCGGGCACGGAACCTGTTGAAATGTGCGCGGGAAGTGGCGGCGCTTGGCAGCTGGCCGGATACTGCGGAGGCGTTGCGCAAGCTGCCCGGGATCGGGCCGTACACGGCCGGGGCGATGGCCGCGATTGCGTTTGGGCGGCGGGCGGCTGCTGTAGACGGCAATGCAGATCGCGTGTTTGCGCGGCTGCTGGCGCTGAAGGGCGACTGGGCGGCGGAGAAGCGGCGGCTCCACGCTGTGGTGGCGGACCTGGTGCCGGAACAGCGGCCGGGGGATTTCGCCGAGGCGCTGATGGACCTTGGCGCAACGGTCTGCACGCCTTCAAAGCCGAACTGCCTGATCTGTCCCCTGTCGCAATTGTGCCGGGCGCGGGCGGAGGGGACGCCGGAGCGCTACCCCGTCAAACCGCCCAAAACGGCCAAGCCTGTCCGACGGGGTGTGGCCTGGGTGATCGTGCACAAGGGGCAGGTCCTGCTGGTGCGCCGGCCGGAGAAAGGCCTCCTGGGAGGGATGCTGGCGGTTCCGTCATCGGTGTGGTTTGAGGGCGATATAGTTGACTTCGAGGACCCGTTTGAGGGCGATTGGGTCGATTGCGGGGAGGTACGCCATGTCTTCACGCACTTTGCCCTGCGCCTCGCCGTGAAGCGCGCGAACCCTGCCCGCCGCCCGAAGCTTGCCGGCGACTGGGTGCCGCTGGCCGAGGTCGACGGCCTCCCGACCGTCTTCGCCAAGGCCTTCCGGCTCGCCACCGGAAAAGAAAGTTAACGGTAACACTGGACAAGCCCGGCCCGGGCGGCGAGGCTCCGCCAAAACGAAAATGGGTGGAGACGAGTCATGCTGAAACCGATCCGGGCGCTCGGCGTCCTGGCACTCCTCGCGCAGGGCGCGGTGGCCGAGGCCCCGAAACTGGCGAGCGTGTTCACCGACCATATGGTGATCCAGCGCGATGCACCCATCACCCTGTTCGGCACGGCCGATGCCGGCAGGAAGGTGAAGGTCTCGCTGGATGACGCCTCGAAAACGGTGAAGGCTGGCAAGGACGGGCGCTGGACGGCGGAGTTTCCGGCGCTTGAGGCTGGCGGGCCGCACACGCTGACGCTCAAGGCCAAGAGCAAGGTCACCCAGACTGTGTCCGACGTGTTGGCGGGGGACGTCTTCCTCTGTTCGGGCCAGTCGAACATGGAATGGCCGGTTTCGGCCTCGGACAATGGCTGGAACGAAATGAATTCGGCCAACAATCCGCAGATCCGCCTGCTCGACGTGAAACAGGAAGGCTCGCTGACGCCGCAGGATGCCCTGCCCAAGGGCGTCGCCTGGGAAGTCACGACGCCGGAGTCGGCCGGCGACTTTTCGGCCGTCTGTTATTTCACGGGCCGCTCGATTCAATCCGCCTACGGCGTACCTGTCGGCCTGATCGATTCCTCATGGGGCGGGTCGCGCATCGAGACGTGGATCGGAGAGGAAGCCCTCGCCGCCAGCGGCAAGTATCAGGCCGCCGTCGACCTTCTCGATCTCTACCGTTCCGACAAGCCGGCGGCGCTGGCCGCCTATGCGGATATCTGGACGGACTGGTGGAAGAGCCATGAAGACTTCGACGACCGCGAGCCGTGGACCGGCGATGCCACCCTCGACTGGCAGCCGACGCCGGACTGGCGCCTGTCAGGCTATCAGAGCTGGGGCGTGCCGGAACTGGAACGTCATCTGGGCCAGATATGGCACCGCGTGACGTTCACGCTGACCGAAGAACAGGCGCAGGGCGCGGCCGAAGTGCATATCGGCGCGGCCGACGATGTGGATGTCACCTGGCTGAACGGCACGCCGATCGGGGCGACCCATGGATGGGGCTTCACCCGAGCCTACACCGCGCCGGAGGGCGTGTTGAAAGCGGGTGAGAACACGCTGGTCATCAATGTCTACAATTCCTACGGCCCCGGCGGCCTGACCGGCCCGGACGAGGAGCTGCGCGTCGACCTTGCGGATGGATCCTCCGTGTCCCTCGCATCGGGCTGGACCTGGCTGAAAGTGCCCGCCGATGCGGGCGTGCCGATGTCGGCGCCATGGTATCCCATTCAGGGCTATGCCATCCTGCACAATGGCATGATCGCGCCGCTCGGCGGCCTCAACCTGAAAGGCGCGATCTGGTACCAGGGCGAATCCAATGCCGATGCGGCAGCGGCCTACAAGGATTTGCTGACAACGCTGATGGCGGACTGGCGAGGCCTGTTCAATGCGGACCTGCCGGTCATCACCGTGGAACTGCCGTCCTGGGGCGCGCGGCCGACGGAAGCCGGAACCGATGGCTGGGGATCGATCCGCGATTCCATGCGCCGCGCGGTCGCCGCCGATGACCGGGCCGGCCTTGCCGTCACCGTCGACATTGGCGACCCGGCAAACCTGCATCCGCAGAACAAGCAGGATGTCGCCGCGCGCGTCTTCCGTGTCGCCCGCGCGCTTTTCTATGGCGAGGACATTACCGGGCCGTCCGGGCCTGAAGTGGCGGGCGTCGAATTGCGGGACGGCGCCGTGCGTGTCGACTTTGCCGGTGTCGACAAGGGCCTCGTGACCATCAGTTCAGACAAGGCCATCGGCTTTGAAGCCTGCGAGGCGGATGGAACCTGCCGCTATGTGGCTGGCATCGTGGACGGCGCTTCGGTGGCGCTCGCGTTCCCGGATGGGCCGGCGCCGGCGGAAATCCGGTTCTGCCAGGGCGCCTCGCCGCTCTGCAATCTCTATGATGGCAATGGCCTGCCGGCCGGGCCGTTCCGCGAGGCGGTGACTAGGAAAGATCCGTAGCCGGAGGGCTGGCGATATCCCGGATCAGGCCGCGCATCCAGCCGAGCGCCGGGTCTTCGGCATTCTCGCGCCGCCAGTAGAGTTCGCCGCCGAGTGCGGGGAATTCCGGCGGCAGGCCCAGCAGCCGCAGGCCCGAGGCGAGCGCCAGCGGCGCCGGAACGGTCAGGGCGAAGTCCGTCTGGCGCACGATTTCCAGTGCCGCCAGATGGCTTGGCAGGCGCATCACCGGCGTGATCCGGTAGCCCCAGTTGCGCGCCACTTCCTCGATATAGGACCGCCCCTCCCGGCGGCTGGAGACGACGACATGATCGAGGCCGACAAAGCCTTCCATGGTGAGCGCATCTTCCGTCATCGGATGGTCTTGTGCAACGACACAGGCATAGGGGGTCGACGATAGCGGTTCGCGCTCAAGATCGCCGCCGCGGATTCCCGGCACGTCGAGGGCAAGGTCCAGCCGGCCGGAGGCGAGTTCGGTGGAGATGGTGCTGCGCGCGCCCTGGCTCCAGGCGATGCGGATGCCGGGGGCTTCCTGTTTCAGGCGGCGTGCCAGGGCCGGGGCGATGGCGAAGATCGTCGCCTCCCGCGCCGAGATGTTGAACACGCGGGTGGAACGCGACGGCTCGAAGGCCGAGCGCGGCTCAAGGCCCGCGCGCAGCCGGTCCAGCGCTTCGCGCACGGCCGGCATCAGGGCCTCGGCCATGGCGGTGGGCTTGACGCCGCGCCCCTCGCGCACGAACAGCGGATCCTCGAAATGGGCCCTCAGGCGCGAGAGTGCGTTGGAGACGGCCGGCTGGGTGATGCGCAGGGTTTCGCTCGCCCGCGTCAGGCTCCGCTCGGCATAAACCGCCTCCAGGACGGGCAGGAGGTTGAGGTCCAGAGTCCTGAGATTCATGGGATTCTCCGCATATTATCACCAATGGTGATGATTATGCTTCATGCAATAAAGTTCCGGAATAGTCCAGAATGGGGCAGGGTGATCCGGCAGCCCACCGGAGCCCGCCATGCGCGCCGCCCTACATCCAGCCTGCGGCCCTCGCCAGCATGACCGCGCCAATGGCGGTGACCAGATATTTCATGCCCTTCCGGAAGTTCACGTCGCTCATCCGGTCCAGCACCTTGCCGCCGAGCGTGGTGCCCAGCATGGACAGCGGCGCCGCCGCCAGCAGCAGCCACCAGGGCGGCAGTGCCTGAAGGCCGGCGGCGGAAATGACCGGCACGCTCCAGAAGGCGATCTTCACCGAATGAGCCAGCACCTGGGTGATCGCCTTGGTCGCCACGATGGCATGACGCGTCATGGCCGTGCGCACGAAGAACTGGTCCAGCAGCGGGCCGGATACGCCGGCAATCGTGTTCAGCGACTGGACGATGAAGCCCGCGATTTCCGCCTGCCAGCGCTTCTGGATGTCGAGATCGAGCAGCGCCTTGGGCAGCCAGACCAGCATGGCGACACAGCCCAGCAGCACGTAAACGGTGTGCTTGTCCGGCCGCCAGCTGAGCGCGAACAGCAGGCCCACGGCTGCGATCGAGCCGAGGGCGTAACGCCGGAAGATGCGCCAGTCGATATGGGCGCGCCACAGGAAGGCGCGATAGCCATTGGACACCATCTGCACGGTGCCATGGATGATCATCGCCATCGCCACCGGCACCAGCGCGTTCAGCACGCCCATGAAGATGATGCCGCCCGCCATGCCGAATATGCCGGAGATGAAGCTCGTGACGAGAACGGTGGCGAGTATGATGGCCGCGGCGATGGAACTCATGCCCGCGCCGTAAACCTGTTTTCGCCGGGGCGCCAGTGCGCGCCTTACCCCGAATCCATTTGCCGCCGCCCCGTGCGGACGGTTACCACTCACCCAAACGTATCCCCAAGGAGGAACCCAAATGGCTGATACCCAGCATTCCATGGACGCAATGGCGGATC
This sequence comes from Hyphomonas sp., assembly GCA_020425315.1. GTDB lineage: Bacteria > Pseudomonadota > Alphaproteobacteria > Caulobacterales > Hyphomonadaceae > Hyphomonas. Next base: position 7,767 of record JAGQRO010000010.1, read on the forward strand.
TGAACGATCTGCGCATGTCGGAGGAGGCACGCCCCCTCTACGAACATGTGAAGACCTTCATCAAGGAAACCGTCGAGCCGATGTATGAGGAATTCGAACGCCTCGGCGAGGGCAAGACCGATATCTGGTCCTACGCCCCCGGCCAGCTCGAAGCCCTTGAGAAAGCCAAGGACGAGGCCAAGAAGCAGGGCCTCTGGAACTTCTTCCTGCCGGATGCCGAAACCGGCGAGGGCCTGAAGAATCTCGACTATGCCTACATCGCCGCCGAACTCGGCAAGGTGCCACTCGCTTCGGAGTCGATGAACTGCTCGGCCCCCGACACCGGCAATATGGAAGTGCTGGAGCGCGTCGGTACGCCGGCCCAGAAGGAGATGTGGCTGAAGCCGCTGCTGGAGGGCAAGATCCGCTCAGCCTATGTGATGACGGAGCCGCACATGGCCTCGTCCGACGCCAAGAACGTGTCGATGAGCTGCAAGCTGGACGGGGACGAATATGTCCTCAACGGCCAGAAATACTACGCCTCCGGTGCCGGCGACCCGCGCTGCCGGATCATGATCGTCATGTGCCGGTCGAATGACGGTCCGGACGTCAACCGCCAGCAGAGCCAGATCCTGGTGCCG
>JAGQRO010000011.1 GCA_020425315.1 Hyphomonas sp.
CCGGCCCGGCCCCCCTAGAGTCGCCGCTGCCGGGAATCGCCTGCGCGTCGGATGGATCAGGAGGTGACATTGCTGCAACCATTGCTCAGGACGATGAAGGCGCCAAGCCTCCTTCTGGCATCCCTGCTGCTCGTCACGGCCTGCGCGACCGCGCCGGCCCGCCCGCCGGTCCAGATCGGCACCGGCGATCCGCGCGTCGATCCGGTCACCGGAGAGCCCCAGGAAGGCCCCGGCATCGGCGAGACCGGCATCGGCGAAATCGAGGAACAGCCCTATGTCCGCGGCGATGGCGGCCTCACCCCACACTTCATGGAAGGGCGCGACATCAAGCGCGCCGCCGTGTTGCTGCCCTTCTCGCACCCGAACGCCAATGTCCGCGCCGAGGCCGAGAGCATGCTGGCCGGCATCGAACTCGCCCTGTTCGAATATGCCGGCGACAATTTCCTGATCATTCCCAAGGACACCGCCGGCAAGCAGTCGGTTGCCGAGGCCCGCCTCGACGAGGCGGTGAAGGAAAAGGCGGATGTCGTGCTGGGCCCGCTGTTCGGGGACAATGTGAAAGCCGTCCGCGAGCGTGCCCGTGACAAGAAGATCCCCGTCATCGCTTTCTCCAATGACCGCACGGCGGCCGGCGGCGGGGCCTATCTCGCCTCGATCTCGCCGGAAGAGGAAGTCCGCCGCATGGTGGAATATGCCGCCGCAAACGGCGTGCACAGCTTCGTCTTCCTCGGCCCGGATTCGGCCTATGGCCGGCAGGTGGAAACGGCCCTGCGCTCGGAATCCTTCCGCAATGGCGGCGTGGTGCTGACCTCGGCCTTCTACAGCCCCGATGGCGGCGCCACGAACGAGGCGCGCGGGGTCTCCACGGTCCTGAAATCGGAACTTGAGCGCAATCCGCGCCTGAAGGTGGGCGTGATCATTCCGGAGCGGGGCGTGAAGCTGCTCTCTGTGGCGCCGCTGTTGCCCTATAATGGCGTCAACCTGAACCAGATCCTGATGATGGGCACCAGCCTGTGGGACGATTCCTCCATCTGGCGCGAACCGGCCCTCGAAGGCGCCGTCTATCCCGTGGCGGACCCGGAGAACCTGACCGCCTTCCGCGATACCTATCAGCGTATCTATGGCAAGCGCCCGACCGACCTTGCCGCCCAGGCCTATGACGCCGCCGCCCTCACGGTGCGCCTCGCCTCGGAAGACAACCTCAAATACAATGGCGTGACCGATCCGGACGGCTTCTTCGGGGTCAATGGCCTCTTCCGCTTCCGCATCGACGGCACCACGGAGCGGGGCCTCGCCGTGATGAAGATCCATACGACCGGCCCGGAGGTCGAGGTTCGCGGAATTAGCCAGTTTCCTACGGGACCGAGCTGAATTGGTAAGGAATTGGGGGCATTGCAGCCTGCATCGCTCCCTTGCGCTGGCGTAATGGCCGCCCCACATGACGCCCGAGGCAGGACTAAGAGCGACGGCGAGCCCTACATATGAGCAAGCGCGATTACTATGAGGTTCTGGGCGTTCCGCGTGAGGCGGACGAGAAGGCCCTGAAATCAGCCTACCGCAAGCTGGCCATGAAATATCACCCGGACCAGAATCCGGGCAACACCGAAGCCGAAGAGAAGTTCAAGGAAGTAGGCGAGGCCTATGCCGTGCTGTCGGATGCCGACAAGCGCGCGGCCTATGACCGCTTCGGACACCGCGCCTTCGAAGGCGGCATGGGCGGGGGCGGCGGCAATCCGTTCGGCGCAGGCGTAAACCCTGAAGACATCTTCCAGGACCTGTTCAGCCAGGTGTTCGGCGCCAATGGTTTTGGTGGCGGGCGCCGGCGTGGCGGCCCCCAGCGCGGAGCGGACCTGCGCTATGATCTGGAGATCACCCTGGCCGAGGCCTATTTCGGCAAGGACGAAACCATCCATGTGCCCCAGGCCGTGCCCTGCAAGACCTGCGACGGGTCCGGCGCGGCGCCCGGCACGACGCCGGAAACCTGTGAGACCTGTGCCGGCCATGGCCGCGTGCGCGCGCAGCAGGGCTTTTTCACCATGGAACGCACCTGCCCGCATTGCGGCGGCAAGGGCAAGACGATCAAGAAACCCTGCAAGGACTGCAACGGCGCCGGCCAGGTGCGCGAGGAGCGCAAGCTGCAGGTGAAGATCCCGGCGGGCGTCGAAAGCGGCATGCGTATCCGCCTTGCCGGCGAAGGCGAGGCTGGCTCCTCCGGCGGCGGCAAGGGCGACCTCTACATCTTCGTCGATGTCGTCGAGCATGACATTTTCGAGCGCGACGGACCGAACCTCTATTGCCGCGCCCCCGTGCCGATGGCGACGGCGGCGCTCGGCGGCGAGATCGAAATCCCGACCATCGATGGCGGGCGCGCCCGTGTCGTGGTGCCCGAAGGCGCCCAGACCGGCCGCAAGCTGCGCCTGCGCGGCAAGGGCATGCCCTCGGTACGCCAGTCGGGCCAGACCGGTGACCTCTATGTCGAGATGTTCGTCGAGACGCCGCAGAACCTGACGGCCCGGCAGAAGGAAATCCTGCGCGAATTCTGCGACTGTTCGCATGCCGACTGCCACCCGGAAAGCGAAGGCTTCCTCGGCCGTATCAAGCGCTTCTGGTCCGGCGACCACGACGACAAACACCCGAACTAGAACCCTTCAGCCTGTGCCCTGCGGCGCCTTGCCGGCTTTCACCCTGGCGGCGCCTGAACGAGGATTGCGGAATCTCCCCGGAGGGGTCGCAGCATGTCCTTGTTCGCGTTCGTGAAGATTTTCCACTTCGCTGGCTTCCTTGGCTGCCTGCTGGCCAGCATGAGCAAGAATGTCATGCTGCTGCAGCCTGCCATTGAAGGCCGGGCCCTTTCGCGCCTCATCCTCCTCGACAAGATATCCGGCCTGTCCTCCGTCATCATCCTGACCACGGGCATCTGGATGGCCGGTTGGGTCGCAAAGCCGACGGATTATTACCTGTCCAGCCCTTTGTTCTGGGGCAAGGTGATCTTGTTCACGCTTGCCTCGGCAGCTGTGCTCACGACCAAGCCGCTCCTGAAACGCGCCCGCCAGAAGGGCGCCTTGCCGTGACAGCGCGCACCCGGCTGACACTGGCATTCGATGTCAGCGCCATCATCCTCATCGCCCTGTTGGGCCGCTGGCTGGCAACTTCGTTTTAGCGCGGTGTCACCCGTACCGGCATGCCGTGGCGCGGGTGCAGGGCGAGGCCCGTTTGCGGCCAGACGGTCTCGTCTGCAGGCGGATCGATCTCCACGGCCCGCACGATCGTGGCTAGCACCGTGACGATTTCTGCCATCGCAAAGGCTGCGCCGATACAGATGCGCGGGCCGGCGCCAAAGGGCAGGTAGCGGAACCTGTCGGGCGCAGGCGCACTTGGCGCGAACCGGTCCGGATCGAAGGCGTGGGGATCGTGCCATGTGTCGGCGCGCCGGTGCAGGGCGTAGACCGGAATGTTCACCCGCTGCCCCGCCTTCACAGGGTGCCCGCAGAGTTCGGTGTCGCGCGCGGAAATCCGGGTCAGCAGGAAGGCGGGCGGATAGAGGCGCATCGCCTCCGACACGACCTGCCGTGTAAAGACGAGATTGGGGATATGGTCCGGGCCGACGTCTGCGCCGCCGGTCACGGCATTCACTTCCGCTCTCAGGCGTGTGCGCGTCGGTTCGTGCCGCGCGACGAGGTAGAGCGCCCAGGTCAGCGCGACGGCGGTCGTCTCATGCCCCGCCATGATGAAGCCCAGTAGATTGTCGCAGAGCTGTGCATCGCTGAAGCCTTCGCCGGTTTCCGGGTCGCGGGCCGCAAGCAGCAGGTCAACAAGGTCTCCGCGCGGCGGCGCCGTGCGCCTTGCTTCCACCAGCGCGGCAATCGCCGCCATCAGCCCGGCCTTGTGGGCAGACGTGCGCTGTGGCCGGCGAGCATGATAGGCATCGGCACGCAGGAAATAGGACAGGCGCATCCGGTTCACATCGGCGAAGAACAGCGAGATGTCGCGCTTGAAGGCGTCCCGGTCGAAATGCTCCGCGCCCGACAGCATCGCATCGAGAATGACGTCGAAGGCAACGCGTTTCATCTCCTCGAACAGGTCCACCCGGCCATCCGGACTGTTCCGCCAGCGGAGGATGGCCGCATCGGCTGCTGTCACGAAGAAGGGCGCGAGCGCCGGCATTTCCGCCGCGCGGAAGGCATGCGCCGCGGCATGGCGCTGCGCCCGCCAGGCCGCGCCTTGCGCCAGCAACAGGCCATCGCCCCAGACGGGCCGCATGATACGCGCGAACAGGTCGCCCTGCGGAAAGGCGTCCGCCTCGCTGAGCAGCACGCGCCGCACGGCATCCGGCGCCATCACGAACAGCGGCATGCCGGGAACGGGCGGGCGCCAGGCGTCGCCCTCGAACACTTCTGCCGGCAGGCCTTCAATCTGGGAACTGAATGTCTTGAGGCCTTGCCACAGGCTGGCCCGCTCTCCCGGCTTTGGAAACGGGGCGGGGGGCACGAAGCGGTCGGCGCTGCGCGCGTCATGTTCTATCCCGCCTTGCCCAATCGTTTCCGGCATGACTGGACCTCCCTGCTGCCCGGTGTTACAAACCATACCATATGGTATGGAGTCAAGCGGACAATGGCGCGATTTTCCCGGGATGACTGGCTGGCGCTGGGCGCGCGCCTGCTGGCAGAGGAAGGCCCTGAGGCCCTGACGCTGGAGCGGCTGACCGATGCCGCCGGGCGCACGCGGGGCAGCTTCTACCATCACTTCGCGGGGCGCGAGGCATTCCTGACGGCCCTGATGGACTGGTGGCGTGCGCAGGTGATCGATGCGCTGGCCTCGCGACTTGAGGGCCAGTCGGACCCGGCGGCGATCCGTGCACTGCTGCGCGACCTGCCGATGGAGTGGGACACCCGATTTGAGCTGGGCGTGCGGCGCCTCGCGGCCCGCGAGCCGGTCGTGGAGGCCGCGCTGCGTGAACTGGACGAGGCGCGCATCCAGGGCCTGGCGGGCATTCTCTCCGTGCTGCGCCCGGATGTGGAGGATGCCTATTCCATGGCCTTCATCCAGTATGCCGCCACGGTCGGCGGGCAGTGGATCCTTCCGTCAGCGGATGATCCCAGGATCCCGGCGCTGCGGCGGCTCGGCAACCGCCTGTTCGGACTGGACGAGCCTGAGCCTTCTGCCTAGCGACAGCCCTCCCGTGCGCGATCCTGGGGTGAGTGCGGGCAAGACACCAGCGGCAGAGATTAACAGGGCCGCCCCCCACGCTCACGATTTCGCCTGCCTCTGCCGCAAGTCATGGAAAACAAAGTATAAATCATTTCCCGCTAGTCTCTCCTGAAAGCGGCAGCATAGCCGCCAGTGGGAGTTGAGTGGTGATTGCACGATACGATCTCGTCGTTATTGGCAGCGGCCCGGCCGGGCGCCGCGCCGCGATCCAGGCCGCCAAGCTGGACAAGACGGTGCTCGTGGTGGAGCGCGCCCGGCGCCTCGGCGGCGTGTCCGTGCACACCGGAACGATCCCGTCGAAGACTCTGCGCGAGACCGTGCTGAACCTGTCCGGCTGGCGCGAGCGCGGCTTCTACGGCCGCTCCTACCGCGTCAAGCAGGACATTTCCGCCGCGGACCTGAAGGAGCGCCTGTTCAAGACGCTGGACTATGAAGTCGAAGTGCTGCGCCACCAGTTCGCGCGCAACCAGGTGACCCATGTCGAGGGCTCGGCCCGCTTCCTGTCGAAGCACCAGATCGAGGTCGAGTGCGAAAACGGCTCGTGCCGCATCTTTTCCTTCGACAAGGCGGTGATCGCCGTCGGCACCGAACCCTACCGTCCAATGACGATCCCGTTCGATGGCGAGCGTATCCTGGACAGCAACGAGATACTCGAAATCACCGACATTCCACGCTCGCTGACCGTTATCGGGGCCGGGGTGATCGGGGTGGAATATGCCACCATCTTCTCGGCGCTCGACGTGGCCGTGACGCTGATCGAGCCGCGCGAGACCGTGCTCGATTTCGTTGACCAGGACCTGATCGCAGACTTCCTGCACGAGATGCGCAATCGCGGCATGTCGCTGCGTCTTGGCTGTTCGGCGGAGACGGTGACGCGGCAGGGAGAGAGCTGTTTCGTCACGCTGCAGGATGGGCGGATCGTCAAGTCCGACATGGTCCTGTTCGCGGCCGGCCGCATGGGCGCTACGGCGGAACTCGGTCTCGACAAGTGCGGTATCATTCCCGATCACCGCAACCGTCTCGTCGTCAATCGCGAAACATACCAGACCTCGGTGCCGAACATCTACGCCGCCGGCGACATTATCGGCTTTCCAAGCCTCGCCTCGACCTCGATGGAGCAGGGCCGCATGGCGGCGCTGCACGCCTTCGACGCCGAAATCACCGAGCCACCCGAACACTTCCCATACGGAATTTATGCGGTGCCGGAGATTTCGACGGTGGGCCACAGCGAGCAGGAACTGAAAGAGAAGAAGATCGCCTATGAGGTCGGCATCGCGCGCTTCCGGGAAACATCGCGCGGCCATATCATGGGGCTGGAGAACGGCATGATGAAGATGCTGTTCTGCCTTGAAACGCGTAAGCTGCTGGGCGTTCACATCGTTGGCGAAGGCGCGACGGAGCTCATCCATATCGGCCAGGCCGTGATCAATCTCGACGGCACGCTCGACTATTTCATCCGCAACATCTTCAACTATCCGACACTGGCCGAGGCCTACAAGATTGCCGCGCTCGACGCGTTCAATCGCATGTCGGTACACATGAGTGATGAGCTGGAAGGGCTGAAACGCGCCGTCGGCGAGGCCTGAGCCCGTTCCGGACTTTTCGGCGTTTCACCGGACTGTTTACGGACCTTTTTTCGGACTGCTTTTTACGCCCGGAACCGCCGCTCAGGCCTCCGCCCAGCGTCGGATAAGATTGTGGTATATACCCGTCAGGCGCACGACTTCATCGTCCTTGTGGCCCCGCTCGGCGGCAAGACGCTGGATCGACTGGTCGAGATCGAACAGCAATGTCCGCTCGCCATCGTCGCGCACCATGCTCTGCAGCCAGAAGAAGGACGAGATGCGGGCCCCACGCGTGATTTCCGTCACACTGTGCAGGCTCGAGGCGGGGTAGAGTACGAGATCGCCGGCCTCGAGCTTCACTTCCTGCGCGCCAAACAGCGTCTCGATCACCAGGTCCCCGCCGTCATAATCCTCGGGCTCCGTGAGGAACAGTGTGCAGGAAAGATCCGTGCGGATACGTTCGGGCGAGTTCTTCACAGAGCGGATTGCATTGTCGACATGGGAACCGAAACTGTCCCCCACGACATAGCGATTGAACAGGGGCGGGAACACTTTCTGCGGCAGGGCCGCCGACAGGAAGAGCGGGTTGTTGCCCACTGCGACGCTGACCATCTGCTGCGCCGTCCGCGCAGCCGCACTTTCTTCCGGCAATTGTGTATTGTGCTTGCGTTCAGCGGATTGGATGCCGGCGGTCACCCGGCCATCCACCCAGTTGGCCGCATCGATCAGTTCCCGGATCTCCCGGACCTGCTCTTTGGTGAGGACTTGGGGGATGCAGATCAACATGTGCGTATTCCGGAGAAAAAAGAAGGGCGGCCAGGTGTCTGGGAGGAAGCGGCCGCCCTTCTATCGGGACATCAGAAGTCGATGTCCAGTGTCACAAGCACCGAACGGCCCGGCGCCACATAGCTGAACGGTGTGCCCGACCGGTAGAGCGCGTCATAGTAGAGTTCGTCCGTCAGGTTCAGCACGTTGAAGGTCACTTCCATCTGGTCGGTCAGATGGTATCCGCCGAACAGGTCGAAGCGCCAGTAATCGGGCACCATGGTGGAGCTGGCCGCAACCGTGCCGCCGAACTTTTCGCTATTGTAGCCTGCCGTGCCGCCGAAGTGCAGATCGTCGGTGAGCTGATAGCGCGAGGTGAGCGTGAAGCTCTGTTCCGAGACGTTCGGGAACATTTCACCGATCTGGGCAGCGTTCGTGCTGTCGGTCACTTCGGTTTCGAACAGGGTAAGGCCGCCGAACAGGCTCCAGGCGTCGGTCAGATTGCCGGCTACGCCGAACTCCACGCCCGTGACTTCCTGGTCCTGCGACCCGGCGGTGGTGGCGCCGCGGCCATTGGAAATCGGCACGCCGTCCCGGGTGATCTGGTAGACCGCCGCGGTGAGATCGAGATGGCCGCCGAGATTGTATTTCGCGCCGAGCTCGAGCGACTTGTTTTCCACCGGGTCCATCGCGGCAACAAGGGCGTCGCAACCGCCATAGTCGAGAGCAAACGCGTCAAGCTGTTCGCAAGGCGGGTTGGAGGCCGATGAGAAACTGCCATAGAGGGAGGCATTCTCCACCGGCTTGTAGACGAGGCCGGCATGCCAGTTCAGGAAGTCGGAGTCGCTCTCGCGTTCCGGCGTCAGGCCGCTGGTTTCGGCGCTGTAGCTGTCGGCGCGCAGGCCGATGAAGGCTTCCCATTTGGGGCTGAAGGTTAGTGTATCAAGGGCGTAAAGCGCAGCGGTTTCCGTGGTGATGGTCGGCCGGCCTGTGATAGCGGTTTCGTTCCCCCACGGAATACCATTGTCCGGATCGTCGAGATTGAGGAGCGGGTTGGACGTTGCGCCGGTGCAGGGCAGTTCAGCGCATTCGGTGAAGGTGCGCTGGCGGTTCAGCGTCTCTTCGCGCGACAGTTCGATGCCGGTGACGAGCGTATGGCCGATGGTGCCGGTATCGAACCGGAAGGTCAGGTGACTCTGATTGGTCCAGTATTCGGTGATCGCGTCGCGGCGCTTGGCATTGGCGCTGACCGTGCGGGCCGTCGCATCGGGCCGTTCCGGCGCTGAGGCCGTGTAGGCATTCTTGCTCTGGCCGTAACGCAGAACCGAGTTGAATTCGACTGTATCGGAAATCTGCCAGTTGCCTTGCAGGGTGAAGACGTCTGCGAACGTCTCGCCGAAGTCGCGCGAGAGCACGCCGTAGAAATTGTCGCGGCGCACATCGAACGGGCGATTGTTGGCCGTGTCGTAAGGGTGGCCCCAGTCGGGCAGGTAATCGGTCGACAGATGATAATAGTCGAAGCCGAGCGTCACGGTGTCCGTGGGGGTCCATTCGGCGGCGGCGGCGAGGCCCCAGCGATCATTGAACACTTCATCGCGGCCGGCGACTTCGGATTCGTGCATCATCGCGTTGACGCGCACGGTCAAGTCGTCGGTAATCTCATGGTTCACGTCGAGCGTTGCCCGGCGCGTTGCGTCGGAGCCGAGCGTGAACTCTACGTCGCCCCAGTCGCCCTCGCCGGGTTTCTTGGAAACGAGGCTGACGGCCCCGCCAGTGGTGCCGCGTCCGCCAAAGGCCGAGGACGGACCTTTCAGGATTTCGATCTGCTGAACCGCGAAAGTCTCGCGCGAGCCGACGCCCGGGTCGCGCACGCCATCGACATAGACGTCGTTACGCGCATCGAAGCCGCGGATGAAGATCCTGTCGCCGAAGGCATTGCCGCCCTCGCCGGTGCCGAGCGTGATACCCGGCTGGGAGCGGAAGAGGTCGCGGAAGGATTTCGCGCCGAGATCGTGCAGCGCCTCATCCGTGATGACCGTGATGGATTTCGGCGTGTCCAGCAGGTCTTCGGTGAACAGGCCGCTGGCCGAGCGGATGGCGCGATAGGGCGCATCCGGGTCGCCATAGGGGTTGGTATCGGCCGTCACGTCGGTGACGGTGATGGTTTCATTGCGCAGTTCCGGCTCTCCGGCGGCATCTTCGGCAAGGGCCGGCATGGCGGTGCCGACGGCCAGCGCGGCACACATCGTGGCCGGCATCCGGAGGGATCGCGGCTTGCGAATGGCTGATCTCATTTCTGACTCCCTGAGCCGCCCCGCGCGGCCTTCTGGAGGGGTGACTAGTGCAAATGAGAATTACTCGCAATAGAGAATGAGACCTATTTGCAGACATGTCGCACCCCCGGGGCTGGGCGGGAAATCGACAGGAAAACGCCCGGCCTCGGGGAGGCCGGGCGCATGCTGCCCTCCGGTGTTCTCAGTCCGGGTGCCGCATCACTGCGTAACGTTCAGCTCCCGGCCCTCGATGCCGGAGTCGCGGAACGGCTCGTAGAAGGCATCATTGGTGACCACGAACGTGTCGTCGTTCAGTTGGAAGGCGCGGTCATAGCCCGACGGCAGCTCGATCTGGCCCGTCGGCGTGTCCGCATCGAACGTTTCGACACCGCGGATCATCTCGCTGGTTTCGCGCTGGAGATAGTCGGAGCTTTCGTTCTGCTTGCGCCAGCTGATCATGCTCTTGTCGGAGATGTCGGAATAGGTGCTGGAGATGATGCCGGAGATCTTCTTGCTCGTCTCGATCGCATCCTTGCTCATCTTCGCGCTGTGCTTGTTCATGCGGGCCTGCCATTCCGGGTCGACCTGATAGTTCTTCAGGAACAGGAGGAAGGCCGGCACATGCTTGGCGAATTCGTCGGTCGGTGCGGCCAGCAGGATCTGGTTCATCGCCATGCCGTAGCCCATCTCCATCGGGGCGCCGAAGCCATAGGAGTGGCCGCTGACGGTGTAATTGTGCATCGAGAACACGATCATCGCCGCGGTGTATTCCTCCCCGCCCTGATCGTAGGTGAAGGAGACGCTGGCGGCATCCCACCAGGTCTTCATGTAGGGGTCACCCGGCATTTCCGTGTAGAAGGGATACTGCGACAGGAAGTCGGTCGTCTGCTTGTCGCGCTCGACGCCGGTGATTTTCGCGTTGGTGAGTTGTGAGATGAAGCCGTTCACATACTGGTCAGATGAGGTGAAGGCGGCCGGGATGCAGCCGCGGCCGATCGGCAGGCCCTGATTGTTGAACTGCCATGAGGCCGAGGGCAGCATCCGGATCATGGCCTTGCCGTCCGCCGAGGTGGCGGTCCAGTCGACCGATTGGCCGGTATTGCAGTCGCCGCCATTCACGCGCCAGATGACGCCGCCCTTGGTCGTCCAGTCTGCGGGGATGACGGTGCGGGCGGCGGCCATGGGCTTTTCGAACCCTGTGGGGTCCATCACCGTGGTCAGCTTGAGGCGCATTTCGCCGGCATTCGTGGCACTGGCGCCCTGGCCTGCAGCGGTCGCACCCGCAGCGGCCACCAGGCCAACCGACAGGGCCGCGATCAAGCGAACTGCAAAGGGTCTGAATTCAATCATGTCCGATCCTCCGGAAAGTATCCTTTGCCTCTAGAGGCGGACTTTCCGGAGGGATCGGGTCAGGCAGGAGCCGGTTTATTTTGCCGGCAGGCCCGGATCAGGCGTCGAGACGCTCGATGATGATGGCCGGGGCCATGCCGCCGGCGGCGCACATGGTGACGAGGCCATAGCGCCCGCCGGAGCGCTCAAGCTCATCCAGCGCCGTGCCGATCAGGATCGAGCCGGTAGCGCCGATCGGATGGCCGAGGGCCATGGCGCCGCCATTGATGTTCACCTTGTCGCGGTTGAGCTTCAGGTCGCGGATGAACTTCTCCGCAACCACGGAGAAGGCCTCGTTGATTTCCCAGACATCAATGTCATCGGTCGTCAGGCCTGCCTTGGCGAGCACGCGCTGTGCCGCCGGGACCGGCGCGTTCAGCATCAGCGTCGGGCAGTCGCCCATATTGGCCGTGGCAACGATGCGGGCGCGCGGCTTCATGCCGTGCTTCTTCATGTAGGCTTCGGACGTCACCAGAACGGCACCGGAGCCATCCACGACGCCGGACGAATTGCCGGCATGGTGCACGTGCTGAATCTTGCCCTTCAGCTGCGGGTAGACCTTCTCGATCATGTTGCCATAGGTCATGCCCTTGTCGTCCACCGGCACTTCCCAGAACATGTTGAATACGGTCTTCAGGCCGGCGAGGCTTTCCATGCTGGTGCCGGGGCGCGGAAATTCTTCATGGTCGAGAGCGAGCGTACCGTCGCGATTGTAGACCGGCACGACAGACTTGCTGAAGCGGCCTTCCTTGATGGCGCGGGCGGCGCGTTCCTGGCTGACGACGGCCAGCTGGTCGACAGCTTCGCGGGTGATGCCTTCCAGCGTCGCGATGGCGTCGGCACAGCAGCCCTGCTGCGACTGCGGGTGCAGTTCGCGCAGGTGCAGGTTGCCGGCATCCATCATCGGCGGATTCTTCGGGTCAGCCGTGGAGGCGGTGTAGCTCATCATCTCGCAGCCACCGGCCACGATGCAGTCTTCCATGCCGGACATGATCTGTGCGGCCGCAAGGTTCACCGTGGTGATGCCGGAGCCGCAGAAGCGGTCGAGCGTCACGCCGGAGGCCTTCACGTCATAGCCGGCATCGAGGGCGGCCATGCGGCCCATGTCGGCGCCCTGGGCACCGCGCTGGCTGGACGTGCCCCAGATGACATCGTCGACGGTGGCGGTGTCGAGTTTGTTGCGTTCTGCAATGGCGCCGAGCACGGTGGCGGCGAGATGTTGCGGGTGCAGGTGCGCGAGCGCGCCCTTGCCCACTTTGCCAATTCCGCGCGGCGTGCGGCATGCGTCGATGATGAAGGCGTCTGCCATGATGGTTCTCCGGTGTCCTAAGTCTCCCTGGACAGACGTTTACGGGAACGTAAGGCGCGTAGAAAGTCGTGACGCCGGGGCAGGCTGGGACAAGTGAGACGCTTTGAGAATTCGCTCAGATGTGAGATGGTGGATACATGATCTGGGAGAAGAAACGCCGTAATCGGCTGATAGAGCGCTGGCATCTGAATGGTGCCATGCTGGTTGCACTCGCCCTGCTGACGGGCGCGCCGGCCCTTGCCGGAGAACGCCTGATCATTCCCTTCGAGATGAACGTTCACGACCAGATTGTCGTGGATCTGCAGGTGAATGACGATATCCGGTCTACCGGCGTGGTCGACACCGCGGCAACCTTTCCGATGATTGACGGCCATACGGCCCGGATTGCGGGCGTGCTCAATCCCGGCGAGAATCCGGACATGGTCAATGTGCTTGGGCTCACCGGCACGGCCATGTATCCGGTCGTCCGGCTCGACAAGCTGCTGGTCGGCGGCATTCTGAAGACCGATATTGCCGCTGCCCTTAACCGGCAGTTCGATGTGCCGGGCGCACGCAATGTGCTGCCGTCCAGCGCCTTCGAAGGCGACATCATGGACTTCGATTTCAAGAACCAGCGCATCATGTTCTATGACGGTCGGCCGGACCGCAAGGGCTTCTGGCAACCCAGCACGCAGGACATCGACCTCATAGACGGCCTGATGTTCATCGAGGTCCGGGTCAACGGCAAGCGGGGCCGGGCCCTGATCGATACCGGGTCCAGCATAACCTACATCAACAGCCATTTTGCCCGGGAAGCCGGCACCAAGGCGAATGAGAAGCTGACCCGGACTCTGCAGGGTGCCACCGGCGGGGATCAGTCCATGCGCATTGCGTCGGCGGGCACCATGAATATCGGGGAACATCGCCTCAAGAGGTTGAACCTCCTGGTCGCGGACCCGCCATTGTTCCATCATCTCGGCATGGGCGAGGAGCCGGTCATGGTGCTGGGGCTCGATGTCCTGTCCCTGTTCCGCGTACAGATCGACCGGCGCCACGACCGATTGATCCTCAGCTTACCGAATGATCGCCGCAAGAGAGGCGTCTGGAGCTACAGCCCGGTGGATACGTATACGTCGGATGTCCGAACGGCGGGTGTCCCCAGACCCTAGCCGAATGCACCATAGGCGTGCGTTATGGCGAGACTGATTCCGTGCAGCGTCCGGTCGATTTCGTCGAGCGGGGCGATGATGTCACGGTTGATCCTGTCATAACCATAGTTCGCGCCGCGGGCTTCGCCGCCGGGTTCGGTCAGGGCCTTCAGCGGCGTGTCCTCGTCACGCGCACGCGGGAAGATCTGGCTGAGCAGGTCCACCGCCTCACCGATGCGCAGTTCGGCCACCATGCGAACCACATCACGCGCACTGGCGTCGTGCCGTTCTGACAGGCGCGGCAACCCGCCGACAATGGCAAAGGCGCGCATCATCAGGGCCTGCCGCACCGCATGCAGGACATGCAGCGTCAGCCGGTCTTCATGGCGCTCTTCCGTGGACGGCGCATCCTGCATCTGGGCGGCAAGCCGGTCGAACCGGCGCAGGTCCACCGAAAGCAAATTGGCGATCCTGTCTATGGAGATGGCCGTCTCGTCATTGCGCAGGGCGTAGTACACCGAACGATAGGCGGCCGCCGCCGTATCCGTCTTCATCAGGCGGGCATGGGCAATCCATACACCCGGATCGTAGACACGCGCATAGGCGCGCAGGGCCGGCAGGCTGGTGAGGCCGCGAGCCCGCTCGGCCAGCAGGATGAGCTGCCGCATGCGGGGGCTGGCGTCGATCAGCTGGACAAGGCGTTCGGTCTCCCGCTGCAGGGATGAGCCGATGCCGGCCGCCGTGTTCACCGGGATGCCGAGTTGCTGAAGCGTGGCATTGTGCGAGATGGCGCGCAGCGAACGCGGCCCTGCGGGGCCGGCCGTCCGGCGTTTCGGACGCGACCCCGCCTTGACTGTCAGTGCGCTGGAAAAGGCACCGAGCAATCGTCCGTAGTCGGGATTGACGAAGAGCCGCTCGTGCCAGGCGCGCAGGGCACGGTAGAAATCCCAGACGAGGTCCGTTCGGGTGTAGAAGGGATCTTCCTTCGATTCCTCGGCAGGCTGGAATGCATGCGTTGCCCAGGCGGCCATGGTTGCCGAGGCCAGCCGGGGGGTCGCGAAGTGGAGATAACCGTCGCCGCCCTGGAAGCTCACTTCATGGCGCAGGTTGAGACCGCGCATCTTTGCTCCGCCGCGCGTCCAGGGCGTCAGCAGGTGATCGAACCGCTCTGTAAAGGTGCCCGGCCAGGCGCCACGGCCCATGGATTCGCCATGGGTGTTGAAGATGAGCAGGTCGACCCCGGCATTCTTGGCGGCAAGCGCGCGGGCGATCAGATTGTGGATCCGCTCAATCGCCATGTCGGCCGCCACCTGCCCGATGAACCGTCCGGCATCGGAGAAACCAAGCTGGATGGAGAGATAGCCGCGCTGTTTCACATAGGCGAGGAATTCCGGTTCCTCCAGCAGGCGCTCGATGAACCGGCCACCGGTCTCCAGCGCTTCGGGCGTTTCGAACAGGGGCGAGATGTCCAGCATTCCGTCCACGCCGTATTGGCGGGCGAGATAGAGCGCGCCCATCACGGTTGCCGGGTTCTCGCTTTCGGCGATCAGGAAGCGGATGACGGAGCCTGAATCGATGTGCTTCAGGATCTGCGCGCACATCATGAACTGGCGCCGCGCGGTCGACTGTTCCATGAACAGGTCGCCGAAATTCACTTTCACCGGTTTCGACTTGCGTGCCTTCTGGGCGAGTTCGGCAAGGGCAACGCGGCCGAGTTCGCGGTCTTCGGTTTCGAGGCCGAGGTCGCGATTGATCACGGTGCGGACCTGGGCGGCATTGACGCGCAGGTGGATGCGGGCGGTGCCGAGCTGCTGGGCCTCGACTTCGGCGCGGAAGGCGATCAGCGCGGCCGCCAGGTCGTCGTCCGCAGACGGAATGGCCCGGTCGAGCGCCGCGACAATTTCCGAGGCGTCCAGCAGGGCATGTTCCGAATGCGCCGTCAGGGCATTGGCAGCGGCGACGAGGTTTCCGGCCTCCGTGAGGTCGGTGTCGAACAGGCCGGCATGGCGGCGGGTTTCCTTCCCGGCCGCGCGCAGTCGTTTCGACAGGGCGGTGAGCGCAGGCGCCTTGCCCTGCGCTGCGGCGATCTCGTCGGCCCGATCGGCATAGCGGTCCAGCTGGTCCGCCTTTTCGCGCAGGCGGAAGGTGATCGACTGCGACCAGTGGATATCCGCGCGCCCGTCGAGATCGTATCCGACCCAGCTTGCCAACGTTGGCATTGCCGGGCGCAGCTTGCGCCAGCTATCCGGAAAAGCCTTGCGGGCGAATGCGATCAGCGCGCCGGCAAGGTCGCGCTGCGCGTTGGCCGCATGGGCGATGGCGTCCTGCACCTCGGCATGTTCGCCATACAGGCTGATCTGCTGGTTCCAGTCACGCGAGTCCGCCCTGACCAGTTTCAGCAGCGCCGACCGGTTCGTCTTGGTCGGATTGTCGACAAAGGCCGCGAAGGCGGCGCGCAGATCCGTCGACAGGGCGAAAGTGGGGTGCCCGGTGAACACGATTCCCCCGCGCGGCCGCTCCACGGCGGCCTGAAACGTGTCAAACCCATGGGCGGCATAGTCCGCCATGCGCATCTCAAGGTCCGACCAGACTTTGGAAGGATCGCTGCCGGCATGCTGTTCCCTGAACCGGCCAGCGCGCGCTTCCATCATCTCAAGATGGACTTCGGCGGCCAGTTTCGACAGGTCGCTGAGCGTCGCCTCACCGGCCTGCAGGTCCCGGAACAGGGTCTGCGCCAGGGCGAAGACCGAATTGGTCATCGGGTCGATATCGATCCGCTGTGCCTGTGCGCGCAGAAAATCCTGCGCGGTTTCAAGGGTCAGGGGGGCGCCAGCCTGTCGTTGGGTCATGGCAGCCACTCAAAGCGGCCTTTTGCGTGAATGTCAAAGCCCGCCGGGGCAGCCGGCGGGCAGAGAGGCTATGTGCAATTGATATTGCAGGCAGGCCTGCCGGGTTTTTCAGCGCCGGCGGACGAATTTCAGGGCCCCGAACAGGCCGGCCATGATCGATCCGACCCCGCCCAGGAAGACGGCCAGCGGATTGGCCTGGTCGGCAAAGGCAATGGCGCGGTTGAGGCCGGTCACCTGCACGGTCACCGAATTGTGGAATGTGCGCAGTGGCACGGCCGGGCCGTCATCGATGGCATAGATGTCGAAGGTCAGCTCCTGGCTGCCGGACGTCAGCGGGGTGACAGACCAGCGCCATGTGTTCTCCGTCAGCGGCGAAATGGTCTGCTGTACAGGCGTCATGGCAGTGATCGCGAACCCGGAGCCCGACAGGCGCGCTTCCACGGTCTTCGACACCTGGGCAGTGCCCTCCACGATGTTGCCGTGGCCCGGAAGCGCGTCTGCGGCGCTGTCGTCGCCGGTCGCGTCGATGGCCAGCACGGCCTCGAAGGGGCGCTTGTATTCGGCGGTCGGCGGCGTTTCGTGGGCAACGGGCACCGTCTTCAGGTTCTCAAGGAAAGTCTCGGACGGATCGGGAGCCGGCGCTGCCGGTGCAAATTCGGGGGATACGAGCGGGTCTTCGAACGACTCCCCGGTGAAGAGACCGTCATCCGCCGCTGTTTCCGACGCAGACAGGGACCGGGTCGTGCCACTGGCCATGTCCTCCAGTTCAACGGCTTCGGGCGGCGGGGCCGGCGCGTCCTCCATGGCGCTTTCCAGGACCGATTCTGCCGGGGCGGATTCGACCTCGAATGCCTGGGCGGCGTCTTCCTTGGGGCCGTAGGCTTCCAGCAAGCGCGATCCGCCATAGCCGGCCACGGCCAGCCCGGCCAGCAGAAGGAGGACGGAAAGGATTCTCATCATGGCGAACTAGCTCCCTGCAGGATGCCGGCGGGGCCGGGCGGTTCGGTCAGGCGTCCGGAATACCGTGCCGGGCTGCTTCGTAAAAGGCAATTGCGGCAGCATTGGAGACGTTGAGGCTCTCCATTTCAGCGCGGATCGGGATCCGGGCCAGTTCCGCGCACGCCTTGGCGACGCCCGGCCGGATGCCGGCGCCCTCGGCGCCGAGGACAATGGCGAGCTTCGTTGCGCCTGCAACAGCCTTGGCGATGTCGGACTGGCCTTCTCCGGCAAGGCCCACGGTGTGGTATCCGGCCTCGCCCAGCTGTTCCAGCGCCCGGGAAATGTTCACGACCCGGGCCTCCCGCACGGTCTCGATGGCACCGGCCGCGCTCTTGGCCACAATTCCTGTGACGGGCGGCGCATTCCGGGTCTGCAGGACCAGCCCGCCAAACCCGAACGCGGCCGCCGAGCGCCAGATGGCGCCGAGATTATGGGGGTCCGACACCTGGTCCAGCACGACGATCCGCGTCACTTCCTCATCGACCAGATCTTCGATGGAGAGCGGGTCCAGCGGCTCGGCCAGCAGGGCGAGGCCCTGGTGGACGGCGCCCGGCGGCAGATGCTCGTCGAGGTCGCGCGCGGTGACGATCCGGGGGGGCGGCGCACCAGCGGGAAGCCGCGCGGCGGCATTATCCGTTGCAAGCAGCTCATTCGCCTGCCGGTCCGGGTTGGCGAGGGCCGCCTCGACGGCATGGATTCCCCAGATCCAGATGCCGCTGGCGGTGCTTTCCGGGGCCGGCCGGCGGGGCTTGTGTCCCGGGCCGGGACGGGCGTGTGCAATTCGCCGTCTTCCATGGTTGCGCGGCATTTGGATCATCCTTATAAGGCCGCTTCCGGATCGGATCAGCGGTGCCCTTGGCGCCCTTGTGAAGCGCCGGCTACACGGCGTCAACGCTGTGCAGCGCCTGAGGTCCCATGGAGGGATGGGTGAGTGGTTAAAACCGCCAGACTGTAAATCTGGTCCGCAAGGTACGCTGGTTCGAATCCAGCTCCCTCCACCACCTCAAGCGGCTGCCGGCTTGCGGCGCGGGTATAGCACAATGGTAGTGCAGCAGCCTTCCAAGCTGAGTATGTCGGTTCGATTCCGTCTACCCGCTCCATCTTTTCTCCTGAAAACTGGAATTTGCCAGATTCGCAGCGAAGCTGCCCAGCGGTCGAAATTGACAAGGTTGACGTAAGGCTGCGAACCCTGAACGATAGCCGCAAAACAGATCAGGGAAGCGAAACGTGCAGGCGATCCGTTCGGGAATGCGCAAACTCCGTTGTGGCGGGCCGGTTGCCGCGCTGGCGCTGGCTACGGCCTGCATGTCTGCAGAGCTTGCCGAAGCCCCCTCCTGCGCCGGATGGACCGGTATCTGGGCAAGTTCCCAGCAACTCGTCGAGCCGCACAATGAGGTTCCGGTGCGGCCGCTGGAGAATTTCACGCTGCGCCAGACCGTCCGGACCTATCATGCCGGCGACCGCGTGCGGCTCAGGTTTTCGAACGAGTTCGGCGAAGGGCCGCTGGTCATCGGCTCGGCCAGCCTGGCCCTCGCCGATGCGGCCGGGGCACCCGGCGTCGTGGATGGCAGCCTGCAGGCTGTGACCTTCTCCGGCCGTCGCGGGATCACCATTCCGGAAGGCGCCGCCTATTATTCCGATCCTCTGGACTTTGCTGTGCCGGAGGATGCCGACTTGTCTGTCAGCCTGCATGTTGTCTCCGCGCCTGCTCGCCAGTCCGGCCATCCGGGATCCCGGACGACGTCCTTCCATGTGCAGGGTGCGGCAACGGATGTGGATGAATTCGGCGCGGCGTCCTCGCTTGATCACTGGTACTATCTGGCAGGGGTGGATGTGTTTTCCTCCGATGTCTCGGCATCCGTGGGCGTGATCGGGGATTCGATCACCGATGGGCGCGGTTCGACGACAAATGGCAATGACCGCTGGACGGACTTCCTGGCCGAGGCTTTGGCGCCGAACGGGGTCTCCGTTCTGAATTTCGGATTGGGCGGCAACCGGATGCTGAAGGACGGGCTCGGCCCGAATGTGCTGGCGCGGATCGACCGGGACGTGTTGGCGCAGTCGAATTTGCGCTACCTCATCGTCTATGAAGGCGTGAACGATTTCGGCACCCACGCCCGCGGTGGCGGCGTGACGGAGGCGTCGCGCATCGCGCTGATTGAAGACCTGAAGGCGGCTTTCACGCAAGTCGTCGAACGTGCGCATGCGCATGGTATTCGCGTCTACGGCGCGACGATCGCGCCCTATGGAAGCAGCGGCATTTATCCGTTCAATGAGGAAGTGGAGCGGGGCCGTCAGGATCTCAATGACTGGATCCGCACCTCCGGAACCTTCGATGCCGTGATCGACTTCGATGTCGTGCTTCGGGACCCGGCAGCGCCGATGAGCCTCAACCCGGCATTCGATGTGGGCGACGGCCTGCATCCTTCCGTTGCGGGCTTCGAGGCGATGGCTGCGGCGATATCGCCTGACCTGTTTCCTGCGCCTGCGGCGTGCGACTGAGAATACGACCGGCGGCCCGCCGGACTGGAGAGAGACATATGACGCCCGGATCCCTGCGCCTGCTTGCCTGCGCTGCCCTGCTGATGGCCGGCAGCATCTTTCAGGCGGCCTCCGCCGAGGATGGATACGATCTCTGGCTGAGATATGCGAAGCCCGTGCACAAGCCCGCCGGTGCGGCGGGGCATGTCATGCTGGCCTGCGAGGAAGCCTCTCCGACCCTGCAGGCGGCGCTGGATGAAGTCTCGACCGCTTCGGCGAGCGTGCTTGGCAAGACCATGAGGCCGACCGAGCGTATCAGGGGCGGCACGTTGATCCTTGCGAGCGAGACCTGCCGCGACCGGTTGCCGGAAGACAAGGCCCCGGACATGGCCGCGCTGGGCCCGGAAGCATATGCGCTGAAATCGATGAAGGTGAATGGCCGCAAAGTGACTCTTGTTGCGGGCGGCTCCGACATCGGAACGCTGTATGGCACGTTCGATTATCTGCGCCGGCTCGCCTCGGGAGAGGATGTGTCCAGCCTGGATACAGGATCGACGCCGGCGACAAAGCTGCGCCTTCTTAATCACTGGGACGGGCTCGACCGGCATGTGGAGCGGGGCTATGCGGGCCAGTCGATCTGGGACTGGCACCGGTTGCCGGACTATGTCGATCCTCGTTACACGGATTATGCCCGGGCGAATGCCTCCATCGGCATCAATGGGGTGTCGCTTACCAATGTGAACGCGAATGCCTTGGTGCTGACGGAGCCATATCTGGAGAAGGTGGCGGCGCTCGCCGACGTGTTCCGGCCCTATGGCATCAGGGTCTACCTGACAGCACGGTTCTCGGCGCCGATCGAAATCGGCGGGCTGGAGACGGCCGATCCGCTCGATGCGGATGTGCAGGCATGGTGGAAAGGCAAGGCAGACGAGATCTATGCGAAGGTTCCGGATTTCGGCGGCTTCCTCGTGAAGGCAAATTCTGAAGGCCAGCCGGGCCCGCAGGATTATGGCCGCAGCCATGCCGAGGGCGCCGACATGCTGGCGGCTGCCGTGGACCCGCATGGCGGCATCGTGATGTGGCGCGCTTTCGTCTATTCGGCTGAAGAACCGGAAGACCGGGTCAAGCAGGCCTATACCGAATTCAAGCCGCTGGACGGGACATTCGCGGACAATGTACTGGTGCAGGTGAAGAACGGCCCGCTGGACTTCCAGCCGCGCGAACCGTTCCATCCGATGTTCGGGGCGATGCCGGAAACGCCGCTGATGATGGAATTCCAGATCACCAAGGAATATCTCGGCTTCTCCACCCATCTCGCCTATCTCGGCACGCTCTGGGAGGAGGTGCTGGAAACGGAGACCTTTACAGCGGAGGGCGGTGCGCCCGTCGCCTCGGTCATCGATGGCAGCCTTGACGGCCATGCGCTGAGCGGCATGGCGGGGGTCGCCAATATCGGAACGGACAGGAACTGGTCCGGATCGCATTTCGATCAGGCGAACTGGTACGCCTTTGGCCGGTTCGCCTGGGATCCGCATGCCTCCGCCGAAGACATTGCGCGCGACTGGGCGACACTGACCTTTGGAGACGATCCGGACCTTGTAAGTGAAATCGTCAGCCTGATGATGATATCGCGCGAGGCGGTGGTGGATTATATGACCCCGCTGGGCCTGACCCATCTCATGGGAACCGGACACCATTACGGTCCCGCACCCTGGGTGGACGATCTCGGCCGGGCCGACTGGACGCCTTATTACTACCATCGCGCCACGCAGGACGCGATCGGCTTCGACCGCACCGCCACGGGCTCCGACGCCATCGCGCAATATGCCGAGCCGTGGCAGGAGACGTGGGGGACGCTCGAAACAACGCCCCCGGAATTGCTGCTCTGGTTTCACCGGGTCGGCTGGGATCATGAAATGCCGGATGGGGAAACGCTCTGGGACTCCCTAGTCCATCATTATGACCGGGGATGCGCTAGGGTGGTGCAAATGCAGCGCCACTGGGCCGCGCTGGAAGGCCGGGTCGATGCGGAGCGGTTCCAGCAGGTGTCGGATTTCCTCGCCATCCAGCGGCAGGAGGCGCAGTGGTGGCGCGATGCGTCCATCGCGTACTGGCAGAGCATCAATGGCCTGCCGCTGCCGGAGGGTGCGGCGGCCCCGGAACATGACCTTGCCTACTACAAGGCGCTGAGCTTCCCCCATGCGCCCGGGCAGGGCCACTGACGCAATTGCAGCAGGCGCAAGACAAGCGCCGGCGCCATTCCTACATAGGGCTCATGGCTGCGCCCTGGATGATCGTTTCCGCTCTCGCCGCCGGCCTGTTTGCGGGCCGGAAGGCGCTTGGACGCGAGGTGCTCTCCCGCAAGGAACAGGCGATCGAGGCGGCTGCGCAGGAGGCGCGCCACCGCATCCGGGCGGACGCGATGGTGTTCATGGCGCGCAGCCTGCGGCGGTTCTCTCTGGCCCTCCTGGTGAAGCTGGTCATCCTGGCGGCGATCTGGGGTGGCTACCGGGGTGACCTGTATGACAGCACCTTGTTCTCAGCCCTGGTCGCCGGGGCGCTTGCGCTGTTCCTGCTGCGGGATGCGTGGGTGAACCTGCCGGTGATAAGGTTCGCGCTCGCCGAACTCAGGCGCTATGGCTGGAAGCCGAAACAGGCGTTCAGCGAATGCGTGGCGGCGCGGGTGTTCGAGGAGGTGCTGGCGGGTGCCAAGGCGCAGCCGCAGACGAGGTCGGGGGCGCTGATGCTGGCCCTGGCCGGCCAGTCGCGGGATGCGCTGCACCAGCAGGTGGCCGAAGCCGTGGCCGAGGTGGCGCGGCAGACCTCCTGGAGCGATATCCGCCCCTATGTCGTGTCTGCCGCGATCCGGTTCGGTGCGCTGGCGCTGGTCTACAGCGCGAGCGTGTGGATGCTGCTGCGCCTGTAGCGCCTATTCCAGTTCCAGGGCCGCTTCGATGTCTGCCCAGGAGACGATCTTGAAGTTCTGTTCGAACTCGGAGATCGGGTTCGCGTCGTCCTGCACGATCATCACGCCGCGCGGCAGGCCGGGCAGGGTGGCGGAGGAAACATCGAGACCGTCGGTATGGGTGACGCCGTCGATGCCGATGTCGGCCGCTTCGACAATGGAGAAAACGCCGACCGGGGCAAAGGGCGGTTGGCGGTCAAAAACCACATATCTATCAGCAGCTTGTGCGGAGACGACGAGGTAGCCGGCGCCGTTTTCGCCAAGCCAGAGGCTCATGCCTTCAACGTCCTCGACGAGGCCGTGGCCGGCGGCGATCGTGTCGACCTCGACCGGGGCTGCATCGGCCGTGGACAGGTCGAGCGCCCATACGCCATGCGCTTCCTCGCCGATGAACAGGCGCTGGGCCTCATCATCGAACACGCAGCCTTCAAGTTTCGAGGCGAGCTTCACGACGCGATCCAGTGTCGGCGCTGCAGTCGTGGCGGTTTCCCAGCTGGCTGACCAGAGCTGGACCGTGCCGTCCTTGTAGGTGACGGCGGCGCGGTAGGTTTCCCCCTCCAGGCCGGCACAGATTCCGTAGGGTTCGTCCTTGCCGGTGCCGCTGTTTCCGAGGTGTTTGACAGTCAGGGTCTCGGGGTCGATGGCGAACCAGGAGATGGCGTTCTCACTGTCATTGGAGGCGACTGCGATGTTGCCGCGAAGGTCGACATTGTTGACCTGGCCGACCGGAAGCTCCTGCAATTCGCCGCCGTCGAGGGCGTAGACGTAGAGTCCCTCGTCCTTGTTGGTGGCGAGGATGAGGGAACTGGCCGGATCGGCGGCATTCACCCAGAGCGCCGGGTCGTCGGCGCGGTCGCCTTCGCCGGCCATCGGCGCGGTTTCATTGACCGGTTTCACCAGGGCGATGGGGCCGGCATATTCAACCGGGGCGGAGGTGGCGCACGCGGCGAGCAGCGGCAGTGCGGCGAGCAGGATGGAGCGGTTCATGAGTGGGGTTTCCTGATCTGAAAATGACGGGGCCGGAATCCGTCTGTCGAATCCCGGCCCCCCTTGGAGTCTGCTTCTAGCGGAGGAAAACTAGTAAGTCAGCCTCACACCGAAAATGCCGGACCAGCCATACTCGTCATACTGCGACAGGCGGTCTTCGGCGCCATGGTAGTAGTATTCCGGCTCGTCCGTCAGGTTCTTGCCTTCGACATAGATCTGAAGGTGATCGTTGACGTCATACTTGGCCGAGGCTTCCACCGACATGTGCTCGCCGGTGTAGCGGTCGAGGTTCTGGCCGAACAGTTCGTCGAGATAGTCGCCGCGATAATTGGCCGAGATGCGCAGGTCCCAGGGGCCCTTGTCATAGCCGACGGCGACGTTCCAGATCTTGTCGTTCTGCTTCAGCAGCGGAACCTCGCGCGTGGCGAGCGGATTGTCTTCGTCCGGGATGCGGGCCTCGGAGTCCGTGAAGGTCACATTGCCCGACACCAGGAAGCCGTCGAAGCCGTCGCCGAGGAAGTCGAGCTGCTGGACATAGTTGAACTCGAGGCCGCGGACCTTTGCCTTCGGCGAGTTCACATAGGTCGAGACTTCGGACAGGCCCGCGACGGTCGCGGCATCCAGGAAGGACAGGTCGACATTGGCCGGCAGCTGGTCGATATCGAAGGTTGCCGGGAAGATCGCGTTGTCGATTTCCTTGTAGAAGATGCCGGCCGACAGGACCGAAAGCTTCGTCGGATAGTATTCGATCGAGAGATCGAAATTGTCGGCCTCATACGGGTCGAGCCCCGGATTGCCCATCTCGATTTCGTCGCGGTCGTCATTGAAGAGGACGCGCGGCGCCATCTCGCCGAAGCCCGGACGCACGATGGCGGCATAGTAAGCCGCGCGGGCGTAGAGGTTTTCGCCGAACGCATATTTCAGGTTCACGCTGGGCAGGACGTGCGTGTACTCGTCCGAATAGTTGCGGCGCATGGCGTCGGCCGGCGTGTCGCCTTCGCCGAATACGAAGCCGAAGGAGTCGACTTCCGTGCGCTCGATCCGGACACCGGCCACCACAGTGACGTTGCCGACTTCGAACGTGCCCATGCCATAGCCGGCAAGAACCTGCTCGTTGATCGTATAGTCGCCGGAGATGGTTTCGAGATTGGTGTCGTCTTCTTCAAGTTCGCCTTCGGTGAGCGCCAGTGCACGCAGGGCTCTGGTCATATTGGCATCCGGCCAGGCAAACATCGGATTGTTCATCCGCCAGCCGGAAATCTCGGCATTCGCCGTGATGTAGTCGGTCAGCAGCACGTCGTCGAAGGAGTAGATGTCGAGGTTCTGGTCACGCACCTTTTCGCGGTCACGCAGTTTCAGGCCGCCTTTCCAGACCACCGGGATGTCACCCCACATGGCGTCGCGGGCGACGTCGAAGCGGCCGGTCCACTCAGTGTCTTCGGTCGTGGTGAATTCGCGCTCGAACGCGTCCAGCGTGTAGTTGGCCGGGTCGTAGAGGAAGGGCACGGCCTGGCCGGAGATGACCGGCTTCTTCGGGTTCGAATAGTCGAACACGATGGAGCCGACCGTGCTGTCGCGTTGTTCCGGGCCGGAACGGAAGGCGACATCGTGATTGTTCGAGTCGTCTTCCTCGGCAAAGGCATAGGACAGTTCGTAGTCGAATTCCCACGGGCCGGTAAAGGTGTTGCCGCCGATGGCATAGGTCTGGATGTTGCGGACTTCCTCGCGCTGGCGAACTTCGGCGTCCACTTCCCCGCGGCGATAGGCAACCGTATTGGCGGTCGCGGAGACGATTTCCTCGTCCATCTCGCGGAACTCGAACTTGTTGCGCACTTCGTCGTCGGTGTACTGATTGAACAGGGTGCGCAGGTAGAGGTCGGTGTTCTCGCTGAGGCGGTAGTCGGCATTGAACACGATGCCGAGGCGCTCGCGGGTCAGGTCGTACCAGCGCATTTCATAGTCGTCTTCCGGCGCGAAGAACTCGCCGGCCTGCGGCACTTCGAAGTCGGCGCCGTCGAACAGGTTCCAGCCGCCGGTCTCGTTATTGTGCGTCTGGATGCGCAGGTTCTGGTAGTTGGCGGAGAAGGCAATGCCCAGCTTGTCGCCGAACGTGTCAGTATAGGTGAAAGTGCCCTTCGGGGACACTTCCTCGGTGATCTCGTTGTACTGGCCTTCCAGCTTGGCGCGGATGAAGCGGCCGTCGCGGTCGAAGGCGGAAATCGTCTTCATGTTGATGACGCCGCCCAGCGTGTCGGCGTCGACATCCGGCGTCAGCGACTTCTGGACTTCGATCGTGTCGAGCAGGTCGGAGGGCACGCCATCCAGCAGAACACCGCGGCGGTCTTCCGGGGACGGAGTGCGCACGCCGTTGATGGAGGAGGAGATCAGGTCGGTGTTGATGCCGCGGATCGAGACGTAGCGGCCTTCGCCCTGGTCGTTCTCGATCGAGAGGCCCGGCACGCGGGCAAGCGAGTCGGCCACGGTCGTGTCGGGGAAGTTGCCGAGGCCGTCGGAGTCGACGACCGAGAGGATCGCGTTGGAGGCGCGCTGCTGGTTGATGGCGCCGGCCTGGGCGGCGGCGGAGCCGACCACGAGCACGTTGTCGAGATAGCGCACGTCACCGCCGAGCTGGAAGTCCAGCGTGGCGTTGCCGGAAAGGGTGAGGTCGGAGGTGACGACATCGGCGCCGACATAGGAAACCGACAGGGTGTAGTCGCCGGCCGGCACGTTGGCGAAGCGGTAATTGCCCGACCGGTCGGACGCGGCGGTGCGGCCGAGTTCCTCGATGGTGACGATGGCGCCCTGCAGCGGCGCTTCGCCGGTGGCGTCGGTCACCTGGCCGGTGATGACGTCGGCGGCGGCGGCCTGGATCAGGCCGATCGAGGCAGCGCCGAGAGCGAGGAAGGAACGGTAGGAGCGTGTCATTGCGGTAACCCTTTGTGAACCGCTGCGCGCCTTCCCACAGTTTCTTGACGGCGCGATTACAGGAATGTCACGGTTCTGTGACGGCTGCTGTTTTTGCTGCAGATTCCGTTCGGCGCGCGGGCGATGGATGCTGCACTGCGGCATTCCGGCCACAGGCCATCCGCAGGGGAAAGCGGGGTGCGGCAATCCGGTCCACGGAGGGGACTTGGCGAGCCGATACTTTACACTTATGTAAATCGTAAAGTGAGTGATGGAGACGCGCATGATCCGCGACAGCCAGAACATGGAACCCCTGGTCAGCCAGGCGACGAGCCTGCTGAAGTCGCTGTCACATGCCGACCGGCTGATGATCTGCTGCCAGCTGCGCGGCGGGGAGATGTCGGTCGGGGCGCTGGAGGGGGAACTTGGCATTCCCCAGCCGCGCCTGTCGCGCGAACTCGCCAAGCTGCGCGAGGAGGGCCTGCTGGAGGCCCGGCGCGAGGCACGGGCCGTCTACTACACACTCGCCGACACACGCGCGCACGCCATGGTGGACGCTATCTGCTCGGTCATGCTGGGCAAGGACGCCGACCCGGACGTGCGCATACGGAAGAGATAACAACAGGGCAAAGCCCGGAGAGAGACATGACCCAACCTGACGTGAAAGCCTTTTTCGACGAAGACACCTTTACGGTGAGCTATGTGGTTTCCGATCCGGAGACGAAGACCTGCGCCGTGGTGGATTCGGTGCTCGATTTCGACCAGCCTTCCGGGCGCACGCATACCGCCTCGGCCGACGAGATCATTGCCTTCATCCGGGCCGAGGGCCTGACGCTGGACTGGATCCTCGAAACCCATGTCCATGCCGACCACCTCTCGGCCGCGCCCT
>JAGQRO010000154.1 GCA_020425315.1 Hyphomonas sp.
GTGAACCTCACCTTCACGCCGCTGGCCGGTGTGTTCGCGGCGGGCAATCGCTGCATGATCAAGCCGTCCGAGTTTACCGAGGCGACCTCGGAAGTGATGAAGAAGGCGATCGCCAAGTATTATGACGAGGAAGAAGTCGCCGTGATCACGGGCGGGCCGGAAGTCGGCGCCGAGTTCACCAAGCTCGCCTTCGACCATATCCTGTTCACCGGCGCGACCTCGATTGCCCATCATGTGATGCGTGCGGCGGCGGACAATCTGGTGCCGCTGACGCTGGAGCTTGGCGGCAAGAGCCCGGTCGTGCTTGGCCGGTCGGCCGACCTGCAGAAGGCGGCGAACCGCATCATGGCCGGCAAGACGCTGAACGCCGGCCAGATTTGTCTGGCCCCGGACTATGCCTTCGTGCCGAAAGAGAAGACCGGCGAATTCGTTGCCGCCGCCACCAAGGCGGTCGAGACGATGTATCCCTCGGGCCTCAAGGACAATGAGGACTACACCTCAATCGTGAACCAGCGCCATTTCGACCGCATCATGGGCTATATCGAGGAAGCCAAATCCAAGGGCGCCGAAGTGATCGAGATCAATCCGACCGGCGAGAATTTCTCCCAGCAGCCGCATCACAAGATCCCGCCGCACATCATTGTCGATCCGTCTGACGACCTTAAAGTGATGCAGGACGAGATCTTCGGGCCCGTCCTGCCGATCAAATCCTATGCCGATACGAAACAGGCGGTGGACTATATCAATGGCCACGCCCGGCCGCTCGGCCTCTATTATTTTGGCGAGGATTCGGCCGAGCGTGATCTCGTGCTGAACAACACCACATCCGGCGGTGTGACCGTGAACGATGTGGTCTTCCACGTTGCCCAGGAAGACCTGCCCTTCGGCGGTGTCGGCCCGTCCGGCATGGGCGCCTATCACGGCCGCGAGGGCTTCTACGAGTTCAGCCACAAGAAGGCCGTGTACACACAGACCGGCAGCGAAATGCTGGCCATGATCCGCCCGCCCTATGGCGAGGCCTTCCGCAAGCAGGTCGCCGGCCGGCTGAAGCGGTAGCCCTCACCTCCCACCGCTTGCGGCGGCCGGCCCCTCCTTGCTCAGGCCATCGCGGTGCGATGGCTCATCTTCGCAAGCCCGCAAGCGGGAGAGCGGGTGTTCTTACGCCCCCGCGACATTGTTTCGGTGGCGCCGGGTCAAACCCCTCTCCCTCTGGGAGAGGAGGGGCCCGCGCCCGAAGGGCGTGGGAGGTGAGGGCCTGCACAAATATCCGGACTGGCCGAGACCATCCGGGTAGGGAGTGTTCTGCGCCCCATGAGACAGGGCCTGGCGCGGCAGGCGCCGTGGCGCTCCGCCAAAAAGTAAGTAATGGCTACGGGATTGGAGCGTTACCGCCCGCCGCGCCGGGATGGAGATTTCGGATCGCTGCCGGCGCGCCTCATCGCATCGGCCGTCTTGCAGGGCCGAGGTCGAACAGCCCAGCAACACCCCAAAAGGTGAAACCGGATCTGCCGGGGAGGTAATCGGTCTTTGTCGGTCGTGTTTCCACTTCCTCCGCCGGACCAGCTTTCCTAGACACAGCCCGCAGCCGTTACCCTGCAGTCCGCGCCGATCTCTCCATTCCTCCCCCGCACAAGCCGAACGGTACCGGCTTCGGCCCCATGTGCGGTGGATGCGATGAAGATAGTGGAATGATCCCGCTGCCGGATACACGGCCCCCAAATTTGTCATCCCGGAATTTGCGTCAGCAAATATCCGGGACCCAGTTGCGGAGCCGCGACTGCAGAACTGGGTCCCGGATAAACGCTGCGCGTTTTCCGGGATGACAGGAATGGAGGGGGATTTCCTGAAACTTATCCCCGCGCCTGCCACCAGAACCGTCTCCCCAGCGCACGCTGGGGCCCAGGGCCACGAAGTGCGGAGCCCGCCGCTGAGCCCCGGCTTTCGCGGGGATGCGGAGCAAAGGCGAGTGCGCGCGGAGAGCGGAAGCTAGCGCTTCAAAAATGCCGGGACGTCGTTGCCGAAGCCCTTCACGTTTTCCGGGGCGGGGTCGAGGATGGGGTCGTCATCCTTGCGCTTGCGGTCGCCGCCGCGCTCGCGGCGTTCGTTGCGCTCGGGCCGGTCGGAGCGTTCGCTGCGCGGCTTGCGGCGGCTGGAACGTTCGGGCTTGTCCGCTTTCGGCTCGGCACTGTCAGGCTCAAGCGCGACGATGGGCGCCTCTTCGGCCGGGGTATCTTCCGTCTTCGGAGCATCGCTGTCGCGTCCGCGCCGTCCGCGCGAGCGCTCGCCGCCCCGGCCGCCACGTTCACCGCGTCCGCGGCCACGATCCCGGTCGCCGCGGCGGCCGCGTCCGGATTTCTCTTCCGGCGGCAGGTCCTTCAGCTCGTCGAGCAGGCCTTCGGGCATGAAGTCTTCCACGTCCTTCTTGATCATCTTGAGGACGAATCCCCAGGATTTCTCGTCGATAGGCGAAACGATGGTATAGCTCTCGCCGGTGCGCCCGGCGCGGCCCGTGCGGCCGATGCGGTGGATATAGTCTTCATCCTTCGGCGGCGGGGCATAGTTGAAGACATGGCCGACATCGGGAATGTCGAGCCCGCGCGCGGCGACGTCGGACGCCACAAGCAGCTTCAGCTTGCCATCGCGGAATTTCTGCAGCGTCTCCATGCGCACGGCCTGGGGCAGGTCGCCATGGATCGGGGCGGCGTCATGGCCGTGCTTCGACAGCGAAGCGGCGACGATGTCGACCTCGACCTTGCGGTTGCAGAAGACGATGCCGTTCTTTACGTCGCAGGATTCGATCACGCGGCGCAGCGCCGTGCGCTTGGCCTTGGCGTCGTTGGTCGGGATGTGGACGACATGCTGGGTGATCGTGGTGGCCGCATCGGTCGGGCGGGCGACTTCGATCTTCACCGGGTCGCGCTGGAAGGTTTTCGCAAGGCGCTGAATATCGGTCGGGAAGGTGGCCGAGAACAGCAGCGTCTGGCGCTTGGCCGGCAGCTTGGCGCAGATTTTCTCGATGTCCGGGATG
>JAGQRO010000155.1 GCA_020425315.1 Hyphomonas sp.
GAAGCCAAGATCAATTCCGGCGACCTGATCTCGATCGCCGAAGTCGTGCGCGACCTGCACCGCGGCGACGACCAGCCGGAACAATCCTATTCCGAGCGCCAGCTGTATGAGAGCGCGCTGGACCGGATGGCCCGCGAACTGGCGGCCGTCGAGAACATCGACAAGGCCGTGGCGATGGAGAAACTCGCCAAGTCTCTGGCCAAGAAGAAAGTTGCCGCCTGACAGTCTGAAGACTGACAGAACATCATGCATTCGCCCCGCAGGTCCGCCTGCGGGGCGTTTTTTGTGCCCTTCGTAAACATGCCGGCGCCGGGCGTTTACGAACACGCGGGTTGGGCCGCCTGTCGTTAACCATACTGCAAGCCTGCGAAGGCACCTTTTCATCCGTCGCCGGATATTCCGTGCGGCTGGATGGGAGGCGCGCAGGACACGGACAAAAGTCCGGCAGGCGGGCCCGGGTGACAGGAGATTGAGATGCCCTATTCAGACCTTCCGCTTCCGCCAGGCGCCCTGTTGGGCCCGGAAGCTGCCGCCGAAGAGCTTTACCAGGCAGGCCTTGCCTGCGCGGCGGGGATCGATGCCGAGGTTGACCTCGTGTCGGCGCACAAATGGTTCAACCTGGCCGCTGCGCGCGGCCATGAAGAGGCCCGGACGCAGCGCCAGGAAATGGCGGACATGCTGACATCGGAAGAAGTGCGCGTCGCGCTCAGCGCGGCACGCGACTGGCTGAAGCTGGCCCATTAGGGGCCAGCCTCAACCATGCCTGTTCAGGCGGCGCTGGCCGCCGCGTCCAGCTGTGATTTCAGCGGACGGCGGAAGATGAAGAACAGGAAGATCACCACCAGCGACATGTCGACCAGCGACAGCGCGATGGTCGGCCACGGGATGGTGCCCAGCAGCCAGTCGCGGGCGAAGACAAGGGCAACGCCCAGCTTGCCGATGACGCCGGCCCAGAGGATCGGGCGGAACCGGGCCGGGTCGTGCGCCACGATGGCATAGACGATGCCGAAGCAGACCAGCAGGGCACCGATGATCTTCATCAGTGCCATGTCGGATGCGGCAACCGAGCCACCGACGGTGTCGACCATCAGTGCGGGCGAGAGATAAAGCGGAATACCCACCAGCCAGTGATAGGCCGCGGCACCCCAGAAAAACTGTTTCCAGCCTTGCATGTCAGACTCCCTGATTGAACCGGGAGGATATGCATTTCAAGGCCGCGGTCAAATCGAACTGACCTGATTTCATTGAGGATTTGTTCAGGATTTCCGGGCCCCGGCACGGGACATGTTCCGTGCCGGGAGGAAATGCCTCAGCCGACCCGGCGGGTCATGCCTTTCCAGTAGGGCTCGCGCAGATCCTTGCGCAGGATCTTGCCGGACGGATTGCGCGGCAGGGCATCGATGAAATCGACCGTCTTCGGACATTTATAGCCGGCGATCCGTTCGCGCGCCCAGGCAATGATGCTTTCCGGTGTCGGGTCCTGGTCCGGCTTGCGCACGACGATGGCCTTGACCGCCTCGCCCCATTTCTCGTCCGGCACGCCGATCACGGCAACATCGGCAACGCCCGGATGGCCGAAGATCGCATTCTCCACTTCGGCCGGATAGACGTTTTCCCCGCCCGAGACGATCATGTCCTTCACCCGGTCGTGGATGTAGAGGAAGCCGTCCTCGTCGAAATACCCCGCATCGCCAGTGTGGAAAAATCCGTTGCGGATGGACTCGGTGGTGGCTTCCGGCCGGTTCCAGTAGCCCTTCATCACGAAGCCCGCCTTGATGACGATCTCGCCGACTTCGCCGGTCGGCACCGATTTGCCCTCGCCATCGACGCAGCGCACGACCGTGCCGGGATAAGGCACGCCGCAGGAGCGCAGCTTGCCCCAGGAAGGGTCATGCGCTTCCGGCGGCAGGAATGTCCCTGCACCGACGGTTTCGGTGAGGCCGTAAAGCTGGGTGAAGCGGGCATCCATGATCTCCTTGGCTTCCAGCAGCAGGCTCTCGGCGATGGGGGAGGCGCCATAGAAGACCTGTTTCAGGCTGCTCCAGTCAATCTCGCGCACATTCGGCTGCTGGGTCAGGATCAGGATCACCGCCGGCACCCAGAAGGCGTGCTTGATCTGGTGTTCCTGCACGAGGCGCAGGATGAGCTGCGGGTCAATTTCGCGCAGCACCACGGTGCGCGCGCCCTGGATCGATCCGAGAATGCCGAGATTGACGCCGGCGACATGGAACAAAGGCATCGCATTCATCACCGCATCGCCGGCATCATAGCTCGACCATTCGAGCTGGCGCGCCTGGCGGAAGAGTTCGCGGTAATTCAGATTGGTCAGCTGCACGCCCTTGGGCAGGCCGGTCGTGCCGGAAGTGTAGAGCTGGATGACATCGTCATCGTCTTCCGGCGTCAGGCCCGGGGCGGCAGCGTCCTGGCTGTCGCGCCAGGTCTTGTAGTCCGGCCAGTCCGGATGGCCGCCATCGATGGCGATGATCGTGGTCAGGTCCGGCAGCTCGTCGCGGATCTGCTCGGCCATGGCGTAGAAATCCTTGCCCACGAACAGGACTTTCGCGCCGGCATCGGACAGGATGAACTTCACTTCCGGAGCGGCGAGGCGGGTGTTGACCGCCGTCATCACGCTGCGCGACCGGGCACAGCCATAGAGCATCTCGTAATACTGCGACGTGTTCTTGGCGAGATAGCCGACCCGGTCCTGCGGCTGGACACCCAGCGCGATCAGGCCGTTGGCGACCTCAGCCGAGCGCACGTCGAGGTCGCGGAACGTGGTCACCTCATCCTCGAACCAGAAGGCGGTCTCGTCCGGGCGCAGGGCGGCCTGCACGCGCGGCACGTCGGCGAGGTTCGGCATGGCTTCGATGTCGATCATCATTTCCTCCGGAATTTTTTCTTTGGAATGACATTAGTCGCTTCCGGCGGCTTGTCAGCCCGGCGTCTGGCGGCAAGTCTGCCGGAAAATATCCTGGGGAGCGAGTGATGATCCGGATAGCGAGCCTGACATGCGTATTCCTGGTGGCGGCCTGCGCCAGTACCGCCCCTCTGCCGGAAGCGGCGGCGCCCGCGCCGGAGGCGAGCCCGGTGCCGGTGGCCGAATTATCCTGCGCGCCATGGGACGAGTTTGGCGGCCTGTCGGCAGGTCGCAACGACGCCTTCGCCGCGCTGGAGCCAGCGGCGCGCCACCAGCTTGCCCGCGACCTTGTCGCCTGCCTCGACGATCCGGACCCGGAGGTGCGCGACGGCTTTGCCTATGAGACCTTTGCCATCCTGATGCGGGGAGACCTGCTGGACACCGAAACCCTGCAGGGCCTGAAGGCAGACCTGCTGTCCGCGCTGGCGACCGCCGATGAGGATCCCGGCGGTTTCCGGGGGCCATTCGCGGCGCTCGTGCTGGCGGAAGTGGCCCGCACAGACCGGATTGCGCCCTGGATGAGCGAACAGGAGCGTACCGGCCTGATCGCGGCTGCGGCGGACTATCTCTCCGGCCTCACCGATTATCGCGGCTTCAGCGATACTGAAGGCTGGCGCCATGGCGTGGCGCACACGGCCGACCTGCTGATGCAGATGTCGCTGAATGGTGAGCTGACCCGCGCGCAGGGCGACGCCATCCTTGCCGCCATCGCGGGCAAGGCGGCGAGCGCCGACCATGCCTACATTTTCGGCGAGCCCCAGCGTCTTGCCATGCCGCTCTTCTATCTGTCCCGGCAGGACATGTATTCGGCTGAGGAATGGGAGGCCTGGTTCGGCGCCCTCTGGCCGGCCGACGACCCGCTGCGCGTCGATACCTACAAGTCCGAAGCGGCGCTGCGCCGGCTGCACAATCTCACCGGCTTTGCCGATGCGGTCTATGTCAGCGCCGTGGCGAGCGACAATGAGGCCTATGCGCCGCTAGCGGCCGGGGCCTTCGCCCTCATCCGGTCGCTGCCCTGAGGCAAGTCTTGCGGGACGGGCGCGTTTGCGGCACTTGGGTGAGCCATGACCGTTCACACGCCCCCGCCGAGCGCCGATCTTGCCGAAACCCTGCTGGCCATGGGCCGCCGGGCCCGTGCGGCTTCGCGTGCCATGGCCAAGCTGAGCGCGGAGGACCGCACCCGCGGCCTGACCGCGATTGCCGCCGCGATCCGCGCCGCCGCGCCGGACATCCTCGCCGCCAATGAGGCCGACATGGCGGATGGGCGCGCCAAGGGGCTGGACGCCGCCATGCTGGACCGGCTGGCCCTCGATGCAGGCCGGGTGGACGGCATCGCGAAGGGCGTCGAGGCCGTGGCCGCGCTGCCCGATCCCATCGGTAAGGAACTTGCGCGCTGGACCGTGCCCTCGGGACTCGACATTGCGCGCGTCGCTGTGCCGCTCGGCGTGATCGGCATCATCTATGAAAGCCGCCCGAATGTGACCGCCGATGCCGGGGCGCTCTGCATCCGGTCCGGCAATGCGGCGATCCTGCGCTGCGGTTCGGAGAGTGCGCGCTCGTCGCGGGCGCTGGTGGCGTCGATGCGCGGGGCGCTGGCAGCCGAAGGCCTGCCGGAAGACGCCGTCCAGCTCGTCCCGACGCAGGACCGCGAAGCCGTCGGCCATCTCCTTTCCGGCCTTGACGGCGAAGTCGACGTGATCGTGCCCCGCGGCGGGCGGGGCCTTGTTGAACGCGTGCAGATGGATGCCCGTGTGCCGGTGATCGGCCACCTGGAAGGCCTCTGCCATGTCTTTGTCGACCGCGCGGCGGATCTGGATAAGGCGGTGGCGATCGCGGTCAACGCCAAGATGCGCCGCACCGGCATCTGCGGCGCCGCCGAGACCCTGCTGGTGGATGCGGGCATTGCGGCCACAGCCTTGCCGAAACTCTCAGACGCGCTGGTGGCGGCCGGCTGCGAACTGCGCGGCGATGCGCGCGCCCGGGCCATTGTGCCGGCCATGAGTGCGGCGACCGAAGACGATTGGTCCACGGAATACCTTGCCCCGATCCTTGCCGTGGCTGTGGTGGACGGGATTGACGGCGCCATCGCCCATATTGCGCGCTGGTCGTCCGGCCATACCGAAGCCATCCTGACCGAGGACCAGGCCGTGGCCGACAGATTCTTTGCCGAAGTCGACAGCGCCATCCTGCTGCACAATGCCTCGACGCAATTTGCTGATGGCGGCGAGTTCGGCATGGGCGC
>JAGQRO010000156.1 GCA_020425315.1 Hyphomonas sp.
TGTCCTTCGTGCGCTGGGTGATGGTCAACAAATGGGAATACGATGCCGAGGTGCCGGCGCCGGTGGTGCCGGACCTGCCCGTCGCCGTGCCGGGCAGCGAACTCGAAGGCGTGCCCGGCATGGAAGCCTGGGATTTCGCGCTCGCCGGCTCGCCCTTCGGGTTCGAGGATTATGCGGTCGGCGAGAAGATCAACCATGTCGACGGCATGACCGTGGAAGAGGCCGAACACCAGATCGCGACGCGACTCTACCAGAACACCGCCAAGGTGCATTTCGACGCCCATGGCCAGAAGGAG
The DNA here is from genome assembly GCA_020425315.1 of Hyphomonas sp. Classification (GTDB taxonomy): domain Bacteria; phylum Pseudomonadota; class Alphaproteobacteria; order Caulobacterales; family Hyphomonadaceae; genus Hyphomonas. The sequence goes on from JAGQRO010000156.1 coordinate 297, forward strand.
AGTCGGTTCGGACGGCGCCTCATCTATGGCGGCGTCGTCATCTCCATCGCCCGCGCGCTTGCTTATAACGGCCTTGCGAATGCCGGGCAGATGCTCGCCATCAATGCCGGCACGCATGCGAGCCCGCTGTTTGCGGGTGACACGATCTATGCCTGGAGCGAAGTGCTGGACAAGGCGGACATCTCGGCCAAAGCCGGGGCCCTGCGCCTGCGCCTCGTCGCCGTGAAGGACCAGGACCCCGGCGCCTTCCCCTACAAGACCGAAGACGGCAAACATGCCGACGGCGTGCTGCTCGATTTCGACTATTGGGCCGCCATTCCGAAGCGGGCAGGGCGCTAGGCTTCCGCCGGCCCTGTCCGGCGCCTATATGAGCCCGCATGAGCGGATATGGCCCCTTTGACGGTTTCACGCTGACGGCCATCGCGCTCGCGGTGGCCCTGTCGGCGTTGGTCAGCCTGATCGGCACGTCCGCCCGCAAGCGTAATATCGCCATCGGCGAGGCCCGTTTGGGCGATCTTGCCGAAATGACCGGCATCCGCGACCCGAAGCGCCTGCTGCAGGTGTTCGGGCCCCCCGATATGGGCCATGTCTGGCGCCAGGTGTCCCTGCTGGAGGTGCGCCGGGCGCGCACGCCGGAAGGCTGGCTGATCTCCAGCGATCTTGTCGATTATGGCTGTATCGCGGTGGCCGTGCTGGCGCTGATGTTGAAACACTGGCTGATGCCGGGCTTCCTGCTGGGGGCGCTGGCAATCCAGGTCGCCGGCTGGGTGGTCGCCAGCCGCCTGCCCAGATAGGGCGAAACGCGCGCTTCTACCCGGCGACGAAACCGAATATGGAACTTTCATGAAGCTCTGGAAGATGAATGGTGCCGGCAACGCGTTTGCCATTTTCGACGCCCGCTCGGCGCCGTTCACGCCGAGCGTCGACCAGATTCGCCAGATCGCATCGGACCTGAAGGCCGATCAGGTGATCGCCTTGGAGCGCGATGCCGCCCGCGACGCCTTCATGCGCATCTGGAACTGCGATGGCGGCGAGGTTTCGGCCTGCGGCAATGCCACGCGCTGTGTCGGCTTCCTGCTGCTGAACGAGACCGGCAAGGAGATGGTCACCATCCAGACCGATGCCGACATGCTGCGCGCCTTCCGCGCCGGCGGCGGCCTGATCACGGTGGACATGGGTTCGCCCCTGATGGGTTGGGAGGATATCCCGCTGGCCGAGAAAATGGATGTGCGCGGCATCGACCTGAAGGTCGGCCCGATCGACGATCCGATCCTGTCGCGCCCGGCGGTCGTCTCCATGGGCAATCCGCATGCAGTGTTCTTCGTCAAGGATGTCGACGATTACGATATCCCGGCGCTGGGGCCCCTGATCGAATGGCATCCCCTGTTTCCGGAAGGCACCAATGTCGGCTTCGCGCAGGTGATCGACCGGCACACGATCCGCCTGCGCGTGTGGGAGCGCGCGGCGGGCCTGACGAAAGCCTGCGGCACCGGCGCCTGCGCCGCGCTCGTCTGCGCTGCCCGTGCCAAGCTCACCGACCGGCGCGCCAAGCTCATCCTCGATGGCGGCGAACTCGTCGTCGATTGGCGCGAGAGCGACGACCATGTCTACATGACCGGGCCGATAGAGCTGGAATTCGAACAGGAAATATAGCGCCTGCACATCCTCTGCCCGGGCGCCGGGGCGCCATGCCTTTCTTTGTCAGGATACGCCGTCAGCCAGCCTGTGCTGGCGCGAGCAGTGTCACAAGAAGAGACTCGATTGCCCGGCGGTCCTTGTGGGGCAGGGGGGCGATCTGCTGCATCGCGAGTTCAAATCGCGCTCTTGCGGCAAGCAATGCAATGCGGGCCCCCTTCCTTGTGAGCCGGGCAGAGGACACCCGGCCATCGGTATCGCTTCGCCGTCTTGTGATCAGCCCTTTCTTCTCGATGCGTGACAGCGCTGCTGTCATGGCGCCTGAAGTGAGCAGCACGGATCGGCTGAGCTGGGTTGGAGTGAGTTCATAGGGCTCGCCCTGCCGCCGTATCGTGGCGATGATATCGAACTCGGTATAGCTCAGGCCGAACCCTGCCATCAGGTCATCGGTGGCGGCCTGCCAGCGGTGTGCAAGTTGAAGGACCCTGCCCACGACATCCATGGCCGACGAATTCAGGGACGGGTCTTCTGCAGCCCAGTCCTGGCGGAGGCGGGTGACAAGGTCTTCGGTGCCATCTTCCACATTCATCCCGGACCCCCCGCAAATGCCGCTTCGGCATATATCTTTACATAAAGATATTTGCGCCGTACAGTCCGCATAAATCTTGATGTAAAGATAGTTGGGGATGCGCGGAAAATGTTCGGTCTACTGAGAGGAACGCTTCTCGCCATCTCATTGTGTCTCGCGCCAGCCTGTTCCAGCGCATTGGTTGAGCCGGAAAGCGGCGAGGTTCCGGCATCGGATGAAGCCGGCCGTGTCACCGATCTCTGGGTGTCCGATCCGGCAACGGATCTGGACAGTTCAAAAGTGCTGATCGTCCTGCAGGGCGGCCCTAGGAACTATCTGTATTTCGAAAGGGATGGCCGGACGCTCGCCCGCTATCTGCCCGGCTATGGCGACTATCATGTGGTGTACCTTCACCAGTCGCAGACGCTGAACCCGGACATGTTTGCCTTGGGGGACAGGTTCTCGCTCGAGGATGCGCGAGCCGCGAGAACGGCGACGACAGATATGCTGAAGCGGGCCATTCTGCACTTCAAGAGCCAGGGTAAGACAGTGGTTGTAGTCGGGCACTCTTATGGGGCCTTCATCATTGTCGACTACCTGTCGAACCGGGATGCCGGTGCGGACCAGTACATTGTCTCTGCAGGACGCATTTCCGTCCCGCGCGACATGGTCGAGGATCACAAGCGTGGCTGGTCCTCGGAGTTCGAAGCCGATGGCATCACCTACATTCCCGCGTCGATGCCGGCCTTTACCCCTGAGGAGACGATGGAAAGAGGAGCCTACCGCGTTCGCGCGCTGCTGAAAGCGGCATATGGAGAGCCGCAATATGCCGAGAATCTCCGGTCTCGCAATCTGGAGAAGGTGTCCTTCATCAGCGGCAGATCAGATCAAAGTGTCGGGACACTGACACAAGAGGAAAAGTCGGTTCTGGAAATGCAGGGCGCCCATGTATTCTGTGTCGAGGGCGGACATTCTGACGTCTACAAGCGGATGATCGATCTGGTCGATGCGGGAGACATCGTGCTCAAATGACGCCCCGCCTCTGGCGGCTCACTCTCTAGAGCCGCGTCAGTAGCCAGGAGACGACCACGCCGGAGCCGGCGGCGTAGAGCACCGGCAGGGCGAGCGCATCCACGGACAGGGCCACCGCGCCCTTCGTCCTCAGGCGATAGAGGCCGGCCGCGCCACCGATCAGCGTGGCGAGCGCCATCGGCACCACGACCAGCATCAGGAGGTATCCGCCGCTGATCCCGTCCGTCTGCGTTCCGACAGCGCGCCAGAAGGCGAAGGTGATGAACAGCGCGTAGAGCGTCCACCCGGCCAGCCAGAACCGGTTGCGCAGGATTACCGAGCCGATGGCCGTCAGCCCGAAGGCGAGAATGGGAATGAGGATGACGATGATGATCATGGCGGGGCTCCGAAGCTTCTGCGCATACACACGCTGGGCGGCCTCATGACAAGGTGCCGGGCGGGCGTCAGTGCCGGCCGGAGGGCTGCAAACGGCCGTGCCCGTCATCTGCTCAGGCCGCGCAATTCGACAGCTTTTCTTTCCTTCAGGGCCCGGTCCGGTTACTATTGCCGGGCCGGAGCGCGGAGGGTTGGATGCCCAAGATTTTCCTGTCATATCGCCGTGCAGACAGCCAATGGCAGACCAAAGCCGTCTATGAGGCCCTGCGCGGCTATGTGGCAGACCCCCAGACCGACATTTTCTACGATCTCGACTCCATGACGATCGGGCGGAATTTCCGCGACCGCATCGATGAGGCCGTGGAGCAATGCGACATCCTGATCGCCATGATCGGGCGGGGCTGGCTGACGGAGGTTGACGATGTCACCGGTGCGCGCCGGCTGGATCAGGGGAACGATTTCGTGCGTCTCGAAATTGCAGCAGCCCTGAAGCGGGACATTCCCGTCGTGCCGGTTCTGGTAGACGGCACGCAGATGCCGCAGGCGGAAGATCTGCCCGAGGATATCCGGGAACTGTCGTTCCGCCATGGCGTGCGCCTGCGCCCCGACAGTTTCGCCCATGACATCGGCACCATGATTTCCGGGCTCGGCCTCAACAAACAGGCCGCGCAGCCGGGCGCCCGGCCCGCAGAAACTGATGCCATGGGCGCAGTGAAGGACACATTCTCGCAAGTGGCGGCTCAGGTCTCGGGCCTTGCGCCCAGTGGAACCGAGGCGGCCAAGGCGTGGAAGCCGCTGCGGCGATCCCTGTCGGCTGACGAGTACCAGCGCTTCCTGGAGCGGTTTCCGGGCACGGCCGAGAGTTTCGAGGCAGAGCGCCGGATCCTGCAGCTGACCGATCTCGCTGCAATCGACAAGACAGATCCGCGCGCCCTCGCGGCCTGGCTGTATCGCAGCGATGGCCCTGAAATCTATCCGGCGCTTCAGGACCGGGTGAAGCTTCAGATTTCGAAACTGGAATCGCAGGCCCGATCGGAGCAGAAGGCCCGGTCAGTTCAGAAGGCGAGTGTCCGGCCGAAGCCGTCGGGGTCTTCCGCGCTTGGCTGGCTGGTCTGGATCCTTCTTGCCGTGCCGCTCTATGTCGGGGCGGTTGCGAGCATCGATATGGTCGATTCGCCGGGCATCCTTCTCATGATGCTTGGCGCCGTGCCCAGCACATTCCTTGTGCAGCTGGTCTCGAAGGGCCGGCTGCAGCGGCTGCCGTTTCTGGCGGCACTGTATGGACTGGTCGGAGGATGGGTCTTCGGTGCGCTCCTCGTCTTCTTTGTCTTGCAGGGAATCGAAGTCAGCCTGGCTGGGTTTGTGGGGATCGGCTTTGCCGGCGGCGGGTTGCTCGCGGGGCTCGTCTCTCTGGTCGCCCGGCTGGTGCGCCGGAATCGGGCCCCTTCATCACCAGCCGGCAGCGATCCGGATTATTGACGCCGCTGCCGAAAGCACGCGCAGCCGACCAAACAGGGTGCTTTTTGCCGCGCGGCGCTCTATCTGCAGGCTACCATGTCTGATGACACCGCCCCCGCCAGCCCGACGCTGATCACGCTCGGATGCCGCCTCAACGCTTATGAGAGCGAGGTGATGCGCGGCCATGCGGCCGAAGCCGGGCTGGGAAATGCCGTCATCGTCAATACCTGCGCCGTCACGGCCGAGGCCGTGCGCTCGGCCCGGCAGGCCATTCGCCGCGCGGCGAAGGACAATCCGGACGCGCCCATTCTCGTCACCGGCTGCGCGGCGCAGATCGACCCGGACATGTTCGCGAACATGCCGGAAGTCACCCGCGTGATCGGCAATCATGAGAAGATGAAGGCCGAGACGTGGAAGCCGCTCGACCTGCTGGGCGGCACCGAAAAAGTGCGCGTCAACGATATCATGTCGGTGACCGAGACCGCCGCCCATTTGATCGACGGCATGGACGGGCGCGCGCGGGCCTATGTGCAGGTGCAGAATGGCTGCGACCATCGCTGCACCTTCTGCATCATCCCGTTCGGGCGCGGCAATTCCCGCTCCGTGCCGGCAGGGGAAGTGGTGGACCAGGTGCGCCGCCTTGTTGAAACCGGGCATTACGAAGTCGTGCTGACGGGCGTGGACCTGACGAGCTGGGGCGCCGACCTGCCGGGCGCACCGCAACTCGGCAATCTCGTCCAGCGCATCCTGAAACTCGTGCCGGGCCTGAAGCAGCTCAGGATTTCCTCCATCGATGCCATCGAGATCGATGATGCCCTGTTCGAGGCGATGGGCGAGCCGCGCCTTGCGCCTTTCATGCACCTCTCGTTGCAGCATGGGGACGACCTGATCCTGAAACGGATGAAGCGGCGGCACCTGCGCGACGACGC
>JAGQRO010000157.1 GCA_020425315.1 Hyphomonas sp.
GACCGGATTGGCCAGCGTGCCGATGCCTTCGGAATAGGCCGCATTGCCGATTACGAGGGCGAGGTGCGGCGCCTCTGGCGTCTCCTGCGCGCGGCCCGGCCACGGCATTGCGGCCGCGCCGCCCAGAAGCAGCATGTGCCGGCGAGTTAACATCCAAGTTCCCTCAGGCAGACCATGCTTAATAGTTCCGCAGGTATGCGGCCGGGTCAATGGCGCGGCACTGCGGGGTTGCCTTGGGCGGTCGGGGCTGACAAGGAAGGCCCGCGAAACGACCCAAGGGGACTCACAGTGGCAATTACAGGTGACGTGCTGGCGCGCATTGCGCTCGATGCCGGCAAGCTGATCATGGACATTTATGAGGGTGATTTCGACTTCACGAAGAAGGGCGACGATTCCCCGGTCACGCTGGCCGACGAGAAGGCTGAGGCGCTGATCCTGTCGGCCCTCAAGGAAGCTGATCCGGGCCTTGTCGTCATTGCAGAAGAGGCCATGGCCGCCGGCCAGACGCCAGAACACGGGGCCCGCTTCGCCCTGGTGGATCCGCTGGACGGCACCAAGGAGTTCATCAACAAGAACGGCGAGTTCACCGTCAATATTGCGATCATCGAACATGGCCGCCCGGTCATGGGCGTCGTGTATGCACCGGCCCTGTCGCGCCTGTTCGTGGCAGAAGTACACAATTCTGCCTGGCAGGCCGGGGCCGCCCCGGGCGGGGAAGTGCCGGTTGAGCGTACGCCGCTGGCCATCCGCAAGGCGCCGGACGCCGGCCTCACGGCGGTTGCCTCGAAATCCCACCGGACGCCGGAAACTGATGCCTTCCTCGAGAAATTCCCCATTGCGGACCTCGCCGGGGCGGGCTCGTCTCTCAAATTCTGCCTGATTGCAGCAGGGGAGGCGGATCTCTATCCCCGCATGGGCCGGACGATGGAGTGGGACACCGCTGCCGGACAGGCTGTGGCCGAGGCGGCCGGGGCCCGTGTGCTGACCGAGGAGGGCACCCCGCTACTGTATGGCAAGCGCGAGCGCGGCTATGACAATCCGCATTTCATCGTTTATGGTGATGTGACCCCTGCCTGAGGATCGACCCGGCGCGGGCTCGATTTCTCCTTCTTTTTCTGCGAACAAGACGCCGGAGGAGTTCACTCATGGCACGCCAGTATTTTGGTACGGACGGAATCCGCGGCCGCATCAACCGCCGCCCCATGACGGTCGAGACAGCCATGCGCCTCGCCATCGCAGCGGCGCGCACCTTCGCCCCGGAAGGCGGGCGTGAAGTGATCATCGGGCGCGATACGCGCCGCTCCGGTGAGATGATCGAAGGCGCCCTGGTCGCCGGCCTTGCCAGCATGGGCCTGACGCCCGTGCGCGTCGGCGTGGTGCCGACACCCGCCGTGGCGCTGTTGGCGCGGGAAACCGGCGCCGCCTTTGGCATCATGGTGACAGCCAGCCACAACAAGTATGAGGACAATGGCCTCAAACTGTTCAGCCCGGACGGCATCAAATTCACCGATGAAGTGGAAGAGACGCTGGAAGCGGCCATGTTCGATGCTTTCGAAGGCGCCTATGCCGTGCCCGAGGCCGTTGCCGTGCCGCGCGAGATGACCGGCGCCGCCAGCCGCTATGTCAGCCGTTGCGTCGAGACAGTGGGCAAGGGCCAGAATTTCTCGAAGCTGAGGATCGTGCTCGATTGTGCCAATGGCGCCGCCTTCAAGGCCGGGCCCGAGGCGCTGAAACTGCTCGGCGCCCAGCTTACCGTGATCGGCGACACGCCGGACGGGGTGAACATAAATGCCGGCGTCGGCTCCACCGCCACAGGCGCGTTGAAGGCTGCTGTCCTCGACGCTGGCGCCGATATCGGTATTGCCTTCGATGGCGATGCAGACCGGCTGATCGTGGTGGACGAGCTCGGCCAGGAGGTGGACGGCGATCAGGTAATGGGCGTCATCGCCGGGGACCTGCATCGCGCCGGGCGCCTGAAGGGCGGCGGCATGGTGGCGACCGTGATGTCGAACATGGGGCTCGGCGAGTATCTGAATGGCCTCGGCTTGACGCTGGCGCGCACCAAAGTCGGCGACCGCTACGTCGCCGAACATATGCGGGCACACGGATTCAATCTCGGCGGGGAGCAATCGGGCCATATCATCCTGTCGGACGTCTCCACGACGGGTGACGGATTGCTCGCCGCGCTGCAGGTCCTGAACGTCCTCGCGCAGAGCGGTGAGAAAGCTTCGGCCGTGACAAGCGTGTTCACGCCAGCGCCGCAGAAACTGGTGAATGTGCGCTATTCCGGCGCCAACCCGCTTGAAGCGGCGCCCGTGAAAGAGGCGATGGCGAAGGCGGAGGAGCTGCTGGGTGAGGCCGGCCGGCTGGTCGTGCGCAAGTCGGGAACCGAGCCGCTGATCCGCGTGATGGCTGAAGCGCTGGACGAAGACCTGATGCACAGGGCGCTCGCCCTGGTTGCTGGCGCGGTCGAAGCAGAAGCCTGAAATCCCCCGTTTCACCGTGCACAGCCCTTGCGTCATAGGTGGACGCGGCGCCGTTGCGGAGTATCTTCAGGTCATACAAGAATATGACCGGGGAGAAGTTCCATGGCCGAAGGTCAGGCCTTGCCGCCATTCCGCCTGCTGCCGATGAAGGGGCCGGATGTGGCCATGCGTTCCACACCGGAAGGCGTATACTACATCACCGCAAACCAGCCGCCGGGTGACCGGCCGCGTACGATCCCGCACTGCCTGGACGAGCGCGCAGCCGAACATCCGGACAGGCCCTTCCTCAAAGAACGAGATCCGCAGACGGATGAATGGGTGAGCGTCACTTATGGCGAAGCGAAGCGTATCACCGATGCGCTGGCGCAGGCCTTTGTCGACCTTGGCGCCGGGCCGGACGCGCCGGTGATGATCCTGTCGGGCAATTCCACGCGGTCTGCGATGGTGATCCTCGCGGCGCAGAAGATGGGCGCCCCGGCGGCACCGATCTCCGTGCCGTATTCCACCATGTCGACCGATTTCGACAAGCTGAAACACTGCTTCAATGCCGTGAAGCCGAAGGTGATCTTCGCAGAGACGCTGGAGCCGTTCCGCAAGGCGCTCGCGGCGCTCGATTGCGCAGGCTGCACGATCGTTTCGGCCGATGCCGGAGGCGACAATACGGTGCGCACCTATGACTCGCTTGTGGCAACCGAGCCGACACCGGCTGTCGCAGAAGCGCTCAGCCGTCTGACGGATGCGAGCGTCGGCAAGTATCTCTTCACCTCCGGTTCCACCGGCATGCCGAAGCCGGTGCCGACGACGCAAGGCGCCATGTGCTCCATGATCGCGGGGCAGGAAGGCCTACGCGACAATGCCCGGGACCCGGAATACGACCCCACCCTTGTCGACAATATGCTCGACTGGCTGCCCTGGAACCACATTTCCGGCTCGAATGTGAACTTCAATGGTGCGCTGTGGAACGGGGCCACGTTCTGGATCGATGGCGGCAAGCCGACGCCGGCCCTGTTCGGCGAGACGATCCGAAATATCCGCGATTGTTCGCCGTCCACTTTCGGCACGGCGCCAATCGCGCTCGCCATGCTGGCGGAAGCCATGGAAGAGGACGACACGCTGCTGCGGACCTTCTTCAAGAACATGCGCTCCATCGGCTATGGCGGGGCGACCCTGTCGGACGATCTCTATGACCGCCTGCAGGCCCTTGCCATCAAGGCAACGGGCCGGCGCATTCCGATCATCACTATGTATGGTGCCACTGAAACGCAGGGTATCACGGTCGTGCACTGGGAGGTCGAGCGCGTCGGCCTCATTGGCCTGCCGCTGCCGGGCATGACGCTGAAACTGGTGCTAAATGGCGACAAACTGGAAGTGCGCGTGCAGGGCCCGACGGTCATGCTGGGCTATCTCAACGACCCGAAGAAGAATGCCGAAGTCTTCGACGAGGAAGGCTATTATTGCCTCGGCGACGCTGTGAAATTCGTGGACGAGGCCGACCCGAACAAGGGCCTCATCTTCGATGGCCGGGTAGGGGAGGATTTCAAGCTCTCCTCCGGCACCTGGGTTAGTGTCGGCACATTGCGGCCGGACTATGTGGCCGCCTGTTCGCCGCTGATCTTCGACGCGGTGATCTGCGGGCAGGACAAGAATTTCGCCGCTGCGCTGGTCTGGCCGTCACCGGCAGGTCTGCAGCACTTGGTCGAAGAGCATGGCGATCTTGGCAAGGCGCTCAGTGTCCTGACGGAACAGCTGAAAGCAATGACTGCAGCGTTCAACAAGGGAGAGCCAGGCTCATCCCGCCAGATCCGACGCTTCCATGTGATGACAGAGCCACCGAGCATCGATGCCGGCGAAATCACCGACAAGGGCTATGTGAACCAGCGCCTCGTGCAGGCGCGCCGGGCGGAGCTGGTGAACAGGTTATTCTCGGAGCCGCCGGGGGAGGGCGTTGTCAGCGTCTAGGCCTTCCGCGCCACGCCGCTCTCGCCGAGGCGCCATTCCAGCAGGTCGATCCGGTCCTGTCCGAAAAAGGCCTCGCCCTCGAACACCATCAGCGGCACGCCCCAATGATGCGGGTCCTGATCCGTCTGGCTCGCTGCGATCTCGGCTTCCAGCCGGTCCTTCTCCGCTTCCTGCCGGGCGTCCATCTCATCAAGGTCGAAGCTGGCGCGGGCGGCGGCTTCCTTCAGGGCCGTGCCCTCCGTCCAGGCCCCGCCGGACCAGATCAGGGTGGAGACCTCGTCCATGAAGGCCCAGCCATCCTCATCGCTTTTCTCGCAGGCGAGGATGCCAAGCCGGGTGAGGCGGCCGATATAGGGCTGGTCGGGCGAAATCTCCCGCGTCATCATGTTCATGACCACCGGGTCGGGGTTCAGCGGGCCGATCGGCAGGCCGAGATACTGGGCGTTTCGCACGAAGTCGCGCAGCAGGTAGGGCACCCATTGCGGGCGGACCTCCTCAAAGAAATGAGGCGTGCGAATCGCGATGGGATAGACAGGGCGGGGGCGCACGCGCACGTCCCATTTCGAGGGCAGCGCGCGCAGGCGCTTGGTCGCCAGGTAGGAATAAGGCGAGCGAAATGACCAGAAGACGTCCACAGTTCTCATTGTGTCACTCTGGAGGCTCGAAGGCGCCTTCACAAGGACTGATTTCGTCTCCATCTTGGGCCGCATGAATCTCGACCAGTCCATCCGCCAGTTCATCGAGAAGTTCCAGATTCCGGACATAAAACCGGTGGACTGGAAGGGCTCGGCCGAGCGCCTGCGCCAGCAATTCTATCTCGCCAGCCGGTCCATCGAGAAAGATGCGCCGGAAATGGCGGATATTTCCCCCGTCATGGCTGAAGGCGCCGCCGGACGGCTGAAGGCGCGGCTCTATACCCCGCTTGGCGCCGGCATCGCGCCCGGGCCGGGAATTGTCTTCTTCCATGGCGGCGGATTCGTGATTGGCGATCTCGAAAGCCATGACATGTTGTGCCGGCGCCTGGCGGAAGGGTCGCGTTGCCGGGTGCTCGCGATCGACTATCGCCTGGCGCCGGAGCACAAGTTTCCGTCTGCCCATGATGACGCGCTGGCCGTGTGGAACTGGCTGCAATTTGAGGGCGCAAAGCTGGGCATGGATACAGAGCGGCTGGCCGTGTCCGGCGACAGTGCCGGTGGCAATCTCAGCGCCTTCCTGGCGCAGGAAATGAACCGCACCGGCGGGCCGGCGCCGGCCTTCCAGCTGCTGCTCTATCCGCTCGTCCAGTTCATGGATATCCGCACCAAGAAGATGTCGCTGCAGGAGAGCGGCTTCTTCATCTCGACCAATCTGTTCGAGTTTTTCCGCGATTCCTATATCTCTGACGAGGCGGAGCGGATGGATGTGCGCGTGTCGCCGCTATTCGCGCCGCCGGAATGTTTCCGCGGCCTGCCGCCGGCGCACTTCGTGCTCTGCGGCTGGGACCCGCTGCATGATGAGGGGCTGGCCTATGCCGACAAGATGGCGAGCTTCGGCGTGCCGGTGACGGTACGGGAATATCCCGGCATGGTGCACGGCTTCATGAACCTGACGGCCCTGTCCGACACGATCCGCATCGCCATCCGCGATGCCGGGCATATGGCCGGCAAGGCGCTCGGCGCGATTTGATCCCTACAAAAAAGAAAAGGGCGGCCCCGAAGGGCCGCCCCGGTATTGGAGTGGCTGGGCGATTACTCGCCGGCGCCAAATGCCTTGCTCACGCTGATCTTGAACGTGCGTCCGAACGGGTTGTGGGTGTACGGATCGTAGTTCAGGTCAAATTGCGCGAACGGCGGATCTTCGTCCGTCAGGTTGACGACGCCTAGTCCAAGGTTGAAGCCATATGGTGCGTCCCAGTTGTAGAACGCATCGAACGTCGTCTGGCTGTCGATGCTTGGAATTCCCAAATCCGTCCGGAAGGTATCAATACCCGACGCCGGTGTCGCGGTTCCGCGTTCATCCGTGTAGGAATCCACGTGGCGCATTACGACCCGGAAATTGTGGGCCCCGACTGCATAGTTGAAGAACAGATTTGCTTTCCATTGCGGCAGAGACCTCGAGAAGTTCGACCTATTGAACTGGCCGACGCGGTCTCCACCGGCGATTGGTGCACCTTCAATCTCGAAGTCACCCACAACATACTCGAAGATGTAGGTGGCATCTGCTCCGATCGAGATTTCGCCTGGGCCAGTCGAGCCAAACTCGTACTGTCCGCGCAGATCGATGCCCGAAGTCTGGATGTCCGGACCGTTCGAGACGTTCGTTCTGACGCGAGCGATGCCAGCTGCTGTTGGGTTGGCAGGATCCTGGAAGACAATACGGTCGAGCAGGCCCGCTGTATTGGCCATAGTCTGGCCCGCGCTACAATACGATGTACCTGCAGATGTCGTCGACCCGAGCGAGCAAAGCGCGCCGTTGACGATTGACTCCTGGCTTTCGACGATGATCGGATCCGAAAAGTCGAAATTGTAGTAGTCCGCAGACAGGTACAGTCCGCCATTCTCATAAATGGCGCCGATGTTGTAGCTGAAGGCAGACTCAGGCTTCAGGTCCGGATTGCCATATTGGTCAACCGCTTTGAAAGCGCTGGTCGGCGCAACGTATTGCAGCGTCGTTCCGACACTGTTCGTGCTCTGGTTCAGCGTCGGACCCTTGAAGGAAGTCTGGGCTGATCCGCGAATGGCCAGATTGTCGGCTGCTTGCCACTTCACTGCGATTTTCGGGTCGAAGGTCGATCCGGTGTTGCCGCCGTAGTCTTCATACCGCATCGCGGCCTGAATATCGACGTTATCGTAGAGGGGGACCTGGATCTCGCCGAAGACGGCATAGATCGTCTGATCTTCATCCAGTGCATTGGTGCCGGCGAGGAACGAAAACGGTCCATTGCCGAGCGGCCCCGGATTCTTCGCCAGATCGGTCACGTCGTTGGGATCGACCTCGTAGCCTTCGCGGCGAACCTGGAATCCAGCGGCCCAGCCAACGTTGCCGCCAGCTGCAGACACGCCGCTCTCTCCGGAGATCACGCCGTCCAGCACAATAAGATCGGACGTAGTCACAGTACCGACACCATCGGTCAGCCAATCAGCGAGGGTTGCTGTGTTTTCGAGGCCGGAAACGTAGTTCGGGTTTGCGACGCCGGTTATCGCATTGAACGGAATGGCATTGGAGAACGGGTTATAGTACTCACAACCACCTTGTCCGGGTACTGCACCAGTCGGGACTGCGCCGGTATTCGCATCACCGCAAACGCCGTAGCCCTGAAGCGCAATTGTCAGACCATTGATATAGGTGTCGTTGGTGATTCGTTCGCCTTCGGTGCTGTGATAGGTCAGGCCAAGATCCCAGTTGGTTCCATTCGACCACTGACCATCCAAAGAACCGGCCAGGCGCAAGGTGTCGTACTTTCTGTAACCCTCCTGGGCGCCACCGGTACCTGGGAAACCGCCCCAGCCGAATGAACGGCCAATAAAGAGAGCGGCGACCGATGTTGCCGGGAAGATACCCGGATTGTCTGCAACCAATTGCTGAAAGCCCGGATGCGATGCCGGTACGACCTGGTTCGTCAGGACCTGAGGCGGATAGGATGGCGAGGTCTTCCAGCTCGGCACATCCGTTTTTCCATAGAGCAATTCGACGTGCAGATCTGCGCCGCCGAGCTTGCGGTTGTACTCGGAGAAGATGTTAACCCGTTCTTCTTCTTCCACGAGATTGTCGTACTGCGCGAACTGGAACCTGCATGTGGGGGCGTTGGTTCCTCCAACGGCCTCACAGCCCGGGTCATTCGTTGCTCCCTGAATTGGAGTTACGGCACCATTGACCACGCCGAGCGGCACATAATAGCCGGGATTGGAGATGGACGACCAACCGCCAACGGGGTTGTCGTCGAACGGCAGTATGGCCCAATCCTTTTCCAGGAGTGGCACTTCATTTCTGAAGCTGTAGCCGACAGACGTCACCCAATTCCAATCGTCACCTTGCAAGCCGAAGGCGCCGTTGATCTGGTATTCGCCGTCTGTCCCTTCATACGTCTGATAATTTGCGCCGAGTTCGAATCCTTCCAGATCGTCTCTCGTGATGAAGTTGACGACGCCGGCGATTGCGTCGGAGCCGTAGAGCGCCGCAGCACCGTCTTTCAGCACTTCGACGCGCTGGATCGCGGAGGCCGGGATCATATTGGTGTCTACGAAGAGTTGGGCCTGCTCACCAATCGCGTATGGGTGCAACACCTGGCGTCGACCATTCAGAAGGACCAGTGTACGGCCGGGGCCAAGTCCGCGCAGGTTAACGTTCGACGTGCCTTCCAACCCGTTCGACGCGAACTGATTGGTCTGGCTGTCGTTGCCTGAGGAAACCCCCATGTTCCTGATCATCTCGTCAAGAGTGGGGTTTCCTTCCAATCTCAGGTCGCTTGCGGTCAGCACGTCCACGGGCAGGGCGGCGTCTTCCGGCGTGCCCTAGATGAACGAGCCGGTGACCGTCACGGTGCCCTGGCGAAGCTCGCCGCTATCCTCTTCCTGCGCCATGGCGGGCATGGCGATCATCAGCGCGAGCGCAGACGCGCCTGCCGATAGTATGAGTGTTCTTTTCATGCGTTTCCTCCGTTTATACTTCGATCGAAATGTTCGGATCTGACGTCCGTTCTGTCTCTCTCGCCTTTCCAAGATACGAAGCTGTAAGGGGGCGAATAGGGAAATCTGTGCTGCGCCGCAGCATTTGCGTCCTGTGGTCGCAGGAGCGTCGCCCGGCACAACGTTGTCATTGGTGAGCCACTTCCTGCGGAAGGCGAATTTTGCCCCCTGCAGGTGCCGATGTGCCTGAAATCAAGGGCAAATGTGGCGTGCGCGCTACACATCGGAAAAATCGTACCCGAAACTGGCAGGGCACGTCTGCTCACGCCGGGGCGAAGGGAATTGGGAGGCTTGTGATAAGCGTCTGACGGTGGTCTGCATGTGTTCGTGACCGCTCTGCCGCCCATTCTTGCCCTCGAAGATATGCTGGCCGACCGGGTAGAGCCGGCGGCTTTTCCTGATCTCACCCTCCGTCACTGGAATCATCGGTGGGCGGAGGAAGTGGGTCTGGGGGCGTTTGGCCCGGAGGCGCAGGCGAGGCATTTCGGGCGGTTCGATCCCTTGCCCGGAAACCTGCCGAACCCCTTGGCGCTGCGCTATCATGGCCACCAGTTCGGCACCTACAATTCGGATCTGGGGGACGGGCGCGGGTTCCTGTTTGCACAGGTGCGCGACCGGGCCGGGCGGCTCCTGGACCTTGGCACAAAGGGATCCGGACAGACCCCCTGGAGCCGGCAAGGCGACGGCCGCCTCACGCTCAAGGGCGGGGTGCGCGAAGTGTTGGCCGCGAGCTATCTCGAGGCGCTTGGCGTCAACACGTCGAAAGCCTTCTGCCTGATCGAGACCGGTGAACAGCTCGCCCGCAATGACGAGCCCTCGCCGACGCGCTCGGCGGTGCTGACGCGTCTGTCGCACAGCCATATCCGCTTCGGCAGCTTCCAGAGGCTCGCCTATTTCGAGGACAAGGCCGCGATGGCGCGCCTCGCGGACTATTGCGTCAGAGAGTTCCATCCGGATGCCCGCGATTCCGACACGGCCCGCCAGGCCTGCAAGCTTCTGGAGGCGGTGACCGTCGCCACCGCGCGGATGATCGGCCAGTGGATGGCCGCAGGCTTCGTGCACGGGGTGATGAACACCGACAATTTCAACATTACGGGCGAGACGTTCGATTTCGGCCCGTGGCGCTTCCTGCCCGTATCGGACCCGAACTTCACCGCCGCCTATTTCGACCAGAACGGGCTCTACCGGTTCGGGCGCCAGCCTGTGCAGGGGGCCTGGGCGCTGCAGCAACTGGCTTCGGTCCTGTTGTTGCTGGCCGATGCCGACGATCTCGCAAGGTCGCTCGGCGTGTATCAGGATGCCTATCGCGACAGTTTTGTCTCCCACACGCATGCCCTGCTTGGCATCGCGCCGAAGGGGGAGGTGGAGGAGGATGTCGCCTTCCTACAGGCCTTCTATGCCTGGATGACCGAGAGCGGCGCGGCCTGGCCCCAGGTCTTCCATGACTGGTTCGGCGGATCCGCCAGTGAAGCGCGGGCCATGGCGGGGCCGCAGGCGGCGCTCTATGCCGGCGAGGTGTTCGCGCCGGTCAGGGCGGCGATCCTGTTGCGTGACCCAGTGGCGCCACAGCGAACCGAAGCTGAAGTCTTCCAGCGTGAAAATGCGCCGTCGCTCCTGATCGATGAGGTCGAGGCACTCTGGGCGCCCATCGCGGAGGCAGATGATTGGAGCCTTTACGACCGGAAGCTGGCAGACATCGAGGCCCTGCGCCTTGCCCGCTGGGGCTGATCACTCGGCCGGCACGGTCTCCGGCCCATTTGAATTCGCACCTGAATAGTTCTCGGCAAAAGGATAAGCCGATTTCCATACTTCCTGGCCGTCGCCCGGCTCGACAAAATGGCAGCCGATCAGGGTGCGGACAAAATCAGCGAGCACGAAGCGGGTCGATTTCAGGTGCCAGTCTCCGACAATCGGCTCCACGGCGCGCATCGCCTCGGCGAGGCGATAATGCGGGATGGTCGGGAAGATGTGATGGATGAGGTGCTGGTCACCGATATGGTGGGTCAGCCAGTTGAACGGGCCGTAATTGCGGTCGACCGTGGCGAGCGCGCCTTTCAGGCTGGTCCAGTCCTGCGCATCATAGACCGGCACTTCCGGGGCGACATGCTGCATATAGGTCACGAAGGTGAGCCAGGCGGCATAGATGAAATAGGGTGCCACGATGTATTTCAGGGCGAAGACCCAGCCGAACTTCACGCCGAGGAAAATGTAGAGCGCGAGGAAGGCGAGGTTTGCCGCGAGGCTGGCGAACCAGGACGCCTTCACATGGCTCGCATAGAGGTCACTCACCGGCAACCAGTGGCTGCCATGGACCGGGTCATAGGTGGTGAGGTTGCGGAAGCCGAGCTTGTACATCGGCCAGCCGATGAGGAGGAAAATGCCTGACCGGAACAGGACCTTGCGGGCCAGCCAGTCTTCCTCGGCGCGGCAGGGCCGGAACACTTCTTCCTCGCGGAAATGGCCGGTCTTCATGTGATGCATGGCGTGGCTGCGCTGCCAGCCGCGATAGGGCACCAGCAGGGGGCCATGGGTGGCAAGGCCTACCAGCGTGTTTACCATCCGCGAGCGCGAGAATGCGCCATGTCCAGCGTCGTGGCCGATCACGAACACCGACCAGAGCATGGTGCCGATCAGGAAGATCAGTGCGGCTTCCAGATACCAGGCCGAGACCTGGGAGAGGCCCCAATAGGCGCCGGCGATCACGGCCGCATCGAAAGCGAGATAGGCGAAGGACCGCGCCGTATCCGGCCGGAAGCAACGCTCCGGAATGGCGGCCTTCAGGTCCTGGCGTGTGAATGCGGGTTCCAACGACTCACTCTCCATTTCTCTGTCCCAAGGAGATCACTCTCCGGTTGAGAAGAAATGAAGATGCGGGCCAGAGCAGCTTCCAGTCACAATCGCAGTGAGGGCTGCAGATTCCTTACTGCCGGCGCCGTCTTGTGCGGTCAGCTGCGGACGCCGCCGCCCCGCCGGGCAAGCCAGACCCCACCAAGGATCATTGCGAAAGCAAGCATCGCAAGCCAGCTCTGCGTCTCGCCGAACAGGAAGAAGCCGAGGATCGCGGCCATGACCGGGATCGAATAGCCGGTCAGCGACAGGAAGGTCGC
>JAGQRO010000158.1 GCA_020425315.1 Hyphomonas sp.
CCGCATCGAGGAAGAGCTGGGCCCGGTTGGCATCTATGCCGGCCGCTCGCGGATTAACGCAGAGTAAGCCCTGAGCAAGCCCTGGCAGGAGAGCGGCGAAGGGCGGCCCGGCCGGGCCGTCCTCACCCTCTCTTAACCATATCCGCAGTACCCAAAAGCATGACGTCCCGACTCGAAGCCCTGGGCCTGTGCCTGCTCGTGCTCTACTTTGCCTACCACGCCTTTGCGGGGGAGCAGGGCCTTGGCCGTTGGACGGATGCGCAGACGCAGCTACAGGATCGCAAGGAAGACCTTGCCCGCCTGAACGCCGATATCGACCATCTGCGCACCGACATCAGGCGCCTGACGCCTGGCTCGGTTGACCCGGACTATGTCGAGGCGCTGGCCCGCGAAAAGCTGGCTTTTGTCTATGCGGATGAGGTCGTCCTTCTGACATCGGACACCACCTCTGCGAAATGACATAGCTCCTCGGGCTTGTCCTTGCGGAAATGCGCAGACATAACGGGCTCAACGGAGGAGTGCGCATGGCAACGAAACCCAAGAGTTCAAAAAAGGCACCCGCCAAGGCCGCCAAGGCCGAAATGCTCCGCTACTATCGCGACATGCTCCTCATCCGCCGGTTCGAGGAGAAAGCGGGCCAACTCTATGGAATGGGCAAGATTGCCGGCTTCTGCCACCTCTATATCGGCCAGGAAGCTGTCGTCACCGGCATGCAGGCCTGCCTGAAGGACGGAGACCAAGTTATTACCGGCTATCGCGACCACGGCCACATGCTCGCCTGCGGCATGGACCCCGGCGGCGTGATGGCCGAGCTCACCGGGCGCGTCGGCGGCCTGTCGAAAGGCAAGGGCGGCTCGATGCACATGTTCTCCAAGGAAAAGAACTTCTATGGCGGCCACGGCATCGTCGGCGCGCAGGTGCCGCTGGGCACCGGGCTTGGCTTCGCCAATCGCTACCGTGGAAATGACAACGTTTCCGTGGCCTATTTCGGTGACGGCGCGGCCAATCAGGGCCAGGTCTACGAAGCTTTCAACATGGCCTCGCTGTGGAAGCTGCCGGTCATCTATGTGATCGAGAACAACATGTACGCCATGGGCACCAGCGTCGCCCGCCATGCGTCCGAGACCGAACTCTTCAAGCGCGGCATCTCCTTCGAGATCGAGGGCGAGGAAGTCGACGGCATGGACGTGCTGGCCGTGCGCGAGGCGGGCGAGAAGGCCGTCAAATATGCCCGTTCCGGAAAGGGCCCCTACATCCTCGAAATGAAGACCTACCGCTATCGCGGCCACTCCATGTCCGACCCGGCCAAATACCGCAAGCGCGAGGAAGTCGACGACATTCGCTCTCATCACGATCCGATCGACGGCCTGAAGGGCCAGATCCTGGAACTCGGCCACGCCACCGAGGAGGAGCTGAAGAAGATCGACAATGAGATCAAGGCCATCGTCAAGGAGGCCGCCGACTTCTCGCTTGAAAGCCCGGAGCCCGATCCGTCGGAACTCTGGACCGATGTGCTGAAAGACGCCGAAATCGCCTGAGGCAGCGGGCTGGCCGGCCCATCGCCTTGAAAGACCTTTCCCGATCCGGGGCTGATAAGGGAGGAATGATCAGATGACGGAAGACCTGACCTGGCTGTCGGCAACAGTCGCCTTGTTCTTTGTGTACCTGCTCGGCGAAGTGGTGCTGGGCAATATCCAGTATACGCCGAAAGAGCTGCTCGGATCGCGTGACGGCCTGGCGCCGAACAATCCCGCGCTCGCCCGCGCCAAGCGCGCCACGTCCAACATGGTCGAGGCCATGTGCATGTTCGTGCCGCTGGTCCTCATCGCCGCTGTCACCGGCAAGTCGAACGAGATGACCGCTTATGGCGCGATGACCTTCTTCTTTGCCCGCGTCGCCTATGCGCCGCTCTACTGGTTCGGTGTGCCGACCCTGCGAACGCTCGCCTGGTTCGCCGGCGTCATCGGTCTGATCATGATTTTCCTGCAAGTCCTGCCTTTCTCCGGAGCCGCTTGATGTCCGTCGATATCCTCATGCCTGCCCTGTCGCCCACCATGGAGGAGGGGACGCTCGCCAAATGGCTGAAGAGCGAGGGCGACAAGATTTCCTCCGGCGACATCATCGCCGAGATCGAAACCGACAAGGCCACGATGGAAGTCGAGGCCGTGGATGAAGGCGTGCTTGCCAAGATCCTCATCCCCGCCGGCACGGAAGGCGTGAAGGTGAATGAAGTGATCGCCGTGCTCGCCGAGGATGGCGAGGATGCGGGCAGCGTGACTGCGAAGACGGCGAACGGCAGCGCGCCGCCGCCGCAGCCGGCCAGCGAGCCGGCCGCCGAGGCACCGCCCGCCGCCGCGGAAGCGCCGCTCGCGCAGGTGCTTTCCGATCCCTCCATCCCGGAAGGCACCACCTACACAGACACGACCGTCCGCGACGCGCTGCGCGATGCCATGGCCGAGGAAATGCGCCGCGACGAAGCCGTCTTCGTCATGGGCGAGGAAGTTGCCGAATACCAGGGTGCCTACAAGGTGACGCGCGAACTGCTGCAGGAGTTCGGTGCGCGCCGTGTGATTGATACGCCGATCACGGAGCATGGATTTGCTGGCCTCGGTGTCGGCGCTGCCTATGCGGGCCTGAAGCCGATTGTCGAATTCA
>JAGQRO010000159.1 GCA_020425315.1 Hyphomonas sp.
TCATGATCGCGTGGATCGAATCCTTGACCGAACGCATGACATCGGCGTCCGAGGCGCCCGGCCGGGCGTCCTTGATCTTCTTCTCGATCTTCGGTTCCAGCAGCGCCCAGTTGCCGTCGAAGGCGGCGACCTGTTCGTCACGGGAGGGCAGCGGCCAGTCGCCGCGCTTCCAGCTGGCACCGCCGGCATTCTTCGCCGCGCTCGCCGGCTCATCGCCCAGCTCGGCGAAGAAGGCGCGCCAGCTTTCCGGAACCGAATTCGGGTCCTTCGCATAGGCGGCCTGCATCTGCTCGATCCACTGGGCCGAGCCGCCATACAGGAATGCCGTGTCCAGCAGGGCTGCATTGCCCCGGCTGCGGCCTCCATTCATCGCGCTGCCATCGTCTGCCATGTCCGTCTCGTCCTCTGGGACCTTTGCCAATCCTGTCGACACTAGGACGGCAATTCTTTCCCGGTTGTCACCGGGACTGTTTCAGAAGGACGGCCTGAGCGGGGTCAGATCCTGGCCACGCCAGATGTGACCCGCTCGGGGGGCCGTCCTGGCTCAACTTCTACAGGGCTGTTCTAGCCCTTCAGTACTTCGACCATGGTCGTACCGAGGCGCGCCGGCGACGGCGAGACACGGATACCAGCGGCTTCCATGGCCGCAATCTTGCTCTCCGCGTCGCCCTTGCCCCCGGAGACGATGGCGCCGGCATGGCCCATGGTCCGGCCTTTCGGCGCGGTGCGGCCGGCGATGAAGCCAACCATCGGCTTCTTCCGGCCCTTCCTGGCTTCATCGATAAGGAACTGCGCGGCGTCTTCTTCCGCGCTGCCGCCGATTTCACCAATCATGATGATGGACTTCGTATCGTCGTCGGCAAGGAACATTTCCAGCACGTCGATGAATTCGGTGCCTTTGACCGGATCGCCGCCGATTCCGACAGCCGTTGTCTGGCCAAGGCCCACCTGCGTGGTCTGGAACACGGCCTCATAGGTCAGCGTGCCGGAGCGCGAGACGACGCCAACCGAGCCCTGCTTGAAGATGGAGCCCGGCATGATGCCGATCTTGCACTCATTGGCGGTGATCAGGCCCGGGCAGTTCGGGCCGATGAGACGCGATTTGGATTTCTCCAGCTTTGCCTTGACGCGCACCATGTCCATGACGGGCACGCCCTCGGTGATGCAGACGATCAGCGGGATTTCGGCATCGATGGCTTCCTCGATCGCGGCCGCTGCGCCCGGCGGCGGCACATAGATCACGGAAGCATCGCAGCCGGTCTTTTCTTTGGCTTCAGCCACCGTCGCGAAGATCGGCAGTTCCTGGCCATTGTCGGCCTTCCACATTTCGCCACCGCGCTTGGGGTGCGTGCCGCCCACCATCTGCGTGCCGAAATAGGCAAGGCATTGATTGGTATGGAACGAGCCGGTGTTGCCCGTCATGCCCTGAGTGAGGACTTTGGTGTTCTTATCGATGAGAATGGACATATCTGGTCTCAGGCGCCTTTGACTGCGTTCACGATTTTCTGGGCGGCGTCGTCGAGATCGTCGGCCGGGATGACGTTGAGGCCGGAATTGGCGATGATCGCCTTGCCTTCCTTCACATTCGTGCCTTCGAGGCGCACGACCAGCGGCACGGCGAGGTTGGTTTCCTTCACCGCCGCGATCACGCCCTCGGCGATGACGTCGCA
>JAGQRO010000160.1 GCA_020425315.1 Hyphomonas sp.
CCCGCAACGAACGTGTCGGAGCAGACGAAGCTCGCCTTCCATCCGGCGGCCAGGGACTTGTCCATCAGATTCGTATTGCCGCCCTCCTGTGCCAGCGACGGCAGGGCCACAAGGGCCAGCGCGGCAGTGGAAGCAAAAACGGAACGGACTGAACGCATGACTAAACTCTCCCTCGGCACCGGGGGGAGTCTATGCACAAGGTTTCATGTCGCAAGTGTGGCAACTCAGTTTTCCGCCGCGACTACAGGTCAAAATGCGGGGTTGCCGAACCATATATGTTTGCGCTAACATTTCTTGAGAGGCTGCGGAAAGATGGCCCTCGAAACGGGAGGAAACAATGAAACCACGGCCCCTGTCCCTGAGAGCCGTCTACCTGTTTCTGGGCACCATCGCCGCAGCCTCTGCCTCCTATGCGCAGGAGATCCGCGACGGGGAGTATTTCCATGCCCCCGGTGCCGACGTGCTGGTCTTCTCGAACTGGTATGACGGCCTGTTCTCGGATGCCAAGATTTCCGGCGTGGAAGTGATCCATCACGGCCTGCGCACCGTGACCAACGGCGATGTGCGCCTCGAGGCAACGCCCGGCCAATGGGAGCCGGTCGGCAGCTTCATCGACCGCCGGATCGAAAGGGCAGCCGGCGTCATCGAGGCCGACCTCGCCTATCCGGACCATGACTTCAACTACACCGTCCGCGTGGAGCGGGACGGCAATGGCTACGTCATCAGCGTCAGCAGCGAAACGCCCCTTCCTGCCTCGCTGGAAGGAAAGGCCGGGTTCAATCTCGAATTCGTGCCCTCCACCTATGGCGGCAAGGGCCTGCTGGTGGACGGCGCGCCGCAGATCATTCCCTACACGCCAGTGAACGCGATGGTGCCGCGCGACGGTGGCCCGCGTCCGGATGGCGCCTCCGCCGATCCGCTGCCGATTGCGGAAGGCCAGACACTCGTACTCGCGCCCGGCAGCCCGGCAGACCGGGTCTCCCTGTCATCCAGGGGCGTACCGATTGCGCTCTATGACGGGCGTAACCAGGCAAGCAACGGCTGGTATGTCGCCCGCAGCCTGCTGCCCGCCGGCAAGACCGGACGCCTGATCGAGTGGCGGCTCGAAGTCGCCGAACAGCCGGGCTGGGTCAGCCCGCCGGTCGTCTCCTACAACCAGCTCGGTTACACGCCGGACCGGTCGAAAGTGGCGATCCTGCAACTCGACCGTGATGCCGGCGCACCCGGCACGATGCACCTTATCCGCCTGCTCGGCGACGGTCGCGAGACGGACGTCCTCGCCGCCAAACCTGAGCCATGGGGGCGGTATCTGCGCTACGCGTATGCCCGGTTCGATTTTTCCTCCATCGAAGAGCCCGGCCTCTACCAGCTCGCCTATGACGGGCAGCGCAGTGCCGCCTTCCCCATTTCCGAAGCGGCCTATGACGATGCCTGGCATGCGACGCTCGATGTCTACATGCCGGTCCAGATGGACCATATGTACGTCAACGAGGCCTACCGCGCCTGGCACGGGCTCGCCCATAATGACGACGCCCTTCAGGCACCGGTCAGCCACGAGCATCACGATCTCTACGCACAGGGACCGACGACCGACACGGCCTATGCGCCGCTGGAGCACATTCCGGGACTGAATGTCGGCGGCTGGTTCGATGCCGGCGATTTCGACATCCGCACGCAGAGCCAGTATGGCACCGTGAGGGGCCTCGTAAATGTCTGGGACCGGTTCCAGCCGGCCCGCGACACGGTCTCGGTCGACTGGCCCCGCAAGCGCGCCGACATCCATGTGCCCGATGGCGCCGCCGACATCCAGCAGCAGATCAAGCATGGCACGCTGCAACTGCTCGCCCAGTTCGATGCGGTGGGCTTTGCCATCCATGGCATCGTCGAACCGGATCTCGATCAGTACACGCACCTTGGCGATGCGGTCACCAAGACGGACGGCCTCATCTTCGACGGTGCCCTCGGCCCGGACGAGGTGAAGGACGGCCGGTCCGGCAAGCTGGACGATCGCTGGGCCTTCACAAGCCGGTCGAGCGCCCTCCAATACGGCTCCGCCGCCGGCCTTGCTGCCGCCTCGCGGGCCCTGCGCGGCTATGACGACGCCCTTGCCGACAGGGCCCTCGCGCAGGCCAAGGCGACCTTCGCCGACGAGACCAGCCGCGAGCCAGACCTCTATCGCTGGGGCAATACGACCGGCGGCCCCCTGCCCGCCGAAAAACTGCTCGCCGCCGCCGAACTCCTGAAGACGACGGGCGACAAGACATACGCCAAGGCCGTCAGTGACTGGTATGATGAGGCCGAGCCCTTCTTCGGCTTCACGGCCTCGACGCTCATCTCCCTCCGCCCCCTGATGGACGAGGCCTATGATGCCCGCCTGAAGAAAAGCGCCGAAGCCTGGGTCGCGCGTCAGGCCGAGGCGCGGGCCGACAATCCCTTCGGCGTTCAGATCACGCGCGGCGGCTGGGCCGGGTCCGGCGGCGTCATCGGCGCCGCGATCACGGCCGACGCGATCCATTCGGCCTGGCCGGACCTTGTGCCGAAACAGCAGGTGCTGGACGGCTTCGACTATGTGCTCGGCCGCCACCCGGCGCACAATCTCTCCTTCGTTTCCGGCGTCGGCGCGAATTCGAAGAAAGTCGCCTATGGCTCCAACCGGGCGGACTTCTCCTTCATCGCCGGCGGCGTCGTGCCGGGCGTCCTGATCCTGAAGCCCGACTATCCGGAAAACCGCGAGGACTACCCCTTCTTCTGGGGCGAGAACGAATACGTCATCCCGCTGGGCGCAACCTGGATCTACCTCTCCAATGCGGCAGCGGAGCTGGCGAAGGAAGAGTAGGGCCTACTCCTCCAACAGCGCGGCGGCGAACCAGAGCATGGGGGCTTGGCCGTGCAAGTCGCCGCTGATTGTGGGCCGGTCCAGGTAATACTGCACATCCTGTGACTGGCCGGTGCCGATGCAGACTCCGGGCAGCTTGCCGTCCGGTTCGAGGCGGGCGGTGAGCGCCGCCCAGGCCCGCTCATAGGCGTCTGTATAGGCCGGATCCGTCAGCAGGCCGCGCTTCACGCCGACGCGCATGGCAAAGCCGAACATGGCCGTGCCGGAACTTTCCTCCCAGGCTTCAGGATGGTCGACCAGCTGGCGCCACATGCCGTCCGGTGCCTGATGCTCCAGAAGAGCCGCCATCATCTTCAGATAGCCATCGCGAATATCTTCGAAGGCGGGGTGATCCTCCGGCAATTCGGACAGCACTTCCGCGAGCCCCGCCGCGACCCAGCCATTGCCGCGCCCCCAATAGAACGGCGCCTCCGGGCCATGATGGAAGAGGCCATTCTCCTGCTGCAGGCGGCGCACATAGTCGGCCACCTGATAGGCGGCATGGTCGAGATACGGCCGCTCCCCCGTGGCGCGCCAGGCCTGCACCTGCAGCGCGCCGACCATCCAGACATCGTCGATCCAGAACCGCGTCTGCGCGGTCAGGCCATCGGCGCGGGTCTCCTCCCACTGCCCGTCCGCGAGCCTGAGACCAAAGTCCAGCGCCGCAAGGTCCCCGGTCTGCAAATAGATTTCCAGCGGCCAGACGCCATAGACATTGGCATCGACATGATTGGCCGTGTTCGGAATGTTTTCGTCGAGAATGCGCTGGTGCCGCGCCGCCACGCGGGCGACAATCTCCTCATCGCCAATCAGCCCGCCGAGCTTCGCCGCGCCATAGGCCGCCGCCGCATCGGCATAGTGCGGCGCCAGAACGGGCGGCACGTCATACATCATGATATCCGCGCGGGAGAGATATTCCTCCGCAACAAGCCGGCCCGTTTCAGCCGGGCCCATGGCGGGCGCTTGCGGCGCCGGCGACACGCATGACGCCAGCATGACCGTGCAGGCGGCAACAAGTATGGACAATTTGCGCATGCGGCACCTCCCTCTCCCCTGTCTAACAGTCCGCGACATGACGGGACACCCTTTTCGGCGCCGCTGCCGCCGCTACATTGCCCCCATGCTCCGCCCGGACCTCCTGTTGCAGCCGACGCCCAAGGGCCTTTATTGCCCGCCGGGGGATTTCTATCTCGATCCGGTGCGCGGCGCGGTGGACCGGGCCGTCATTTCCCACGGCCATTCAGACCATGCGCGCGGCGGGCATGGCGCGGTGCTCTCCCATCCCCATACGCTGGCCATCATGGCGGCGCGCTATGGGGAGAATTTCGCAAAGTCCACGCAGGCGGTGGAATATGGCGAAGTGATCGACATCAATGGCGTCTCGGTCTGGCTGACGCCGGCCGGGCACATACTCGGCTCGGCCCAGATCAGCGTCGAATACAAGGGCATGCGGATGACGTTCACCGGCGACTACAAGCGCCGGGCCGACCCGACCTGCGCCGCGTTCGAGCCGGTCGAGGGCACACATGTCTTCATCTCAGAGGCCACCTTCGGCCTGCCCGTCTTCCGCCATCCGCCCACGGAGCATGAAGTGGGCAAGCTGCTGCAGAGCCTCTCCGACTTTCCGGAACGGACCCATTGCATCGGCGCCTATTCCCTCGGCAAGGCGCAGCGGATCATCCGCCACCTGCGCCTGGCGGGCCATGATGCGCCCATCTATATCCATGGCAGCCTTGAAAAGCTCTGCGCCGTCTATGAGGCCGCAGGTGTGGATTTGGGGGACCTGCGCCCGGCGACCATCGACGACACATCGAAGGCCGCGCGCGAAACCTATCGCGGCCATGTCGTGGTCGCCCCGCCGGGCTCCTTCGAGGGCAAGTGGAGCCATCGCTTCCCCGATCCGCTGGTCGGCTTTGCGTCGGGCTGGATGAGCGTGCGCCAGCGCGCCAAGGCGAGCGGCGTGGAACTGCCGCTGATCATCTCCGATCATGCCGACTGGGACGAACTCACCGATACGGTGCGCGAGGTGGACCCCGACGAATTATGGGTCACCTATGGGCGGGAAGACGCGCTCGTGCGCTGGGCGGAGCTGGAAGGACGCCGGGCGCGGCCGCTGCGCCTGGTCGGCTATGACGAAGAGGCCGGTTGACCCGGCCCGGCCCCCCTGCCTTAACTGCGCCGGTAATATTGGGCCGAATTCCAGAAGGGGATCATCGGGATGAAACGCCATCTGCTCATCGGGTCTGCGCTGGTTCTGCTGGCCGGGCTCACCGCCTGCGACGCCATCAAGGTACCGGGTTTTAATCCAACCGAGCAAAAGGAGGCGGTCACGCCCCCGGCCGACGAGACCGGCATCGACCAGGCCGGCCCGGACGCCCAACTGCCGGATGTGGTGGAAGAGCCCGGCGAAGAGGTCACCGATAGCGCCGAAACGCCGACCGTCGACCGCGACGCGGACCCCGCCGAAGTCACCGATACCGGCCCTGACGGTCAACCCGCAGACACCTCCGAGGAGGCCCCGGAAGGCCCCGCCGAGGAAGCCGATGCCGGCCCCACGGTCACGCTGGCCGAGCTGAACGCCATCCCCTGCGGCCTTGAGCCGGACGCCGTGCCGACGCCCACCGTCGCCTCGGTCGCCGGCGCAACGGAGCTGGCCGAAGCCACCGCCGGGGCGGCCGCCGTCAACGCCCTCGCTGCCAGCCTCGCCAACTTCCCCGGCATCGTGAAGCTGGAGCCGCGCCGCCCCATCGAAGGCGGAATCTCCAGCGGTCATTGCGGTGCCACGCGCATTGCCGAGAACTGGCTGGTGACCGCCGCCCATTGCGTCGACCAGCCCTATGAGGAACTGCGCATCATCGGCGAGGCGGAAAATCTCCGCTCTCCGCTCGCCCGGGTCACACAGGGCGAGTTTGCCGTCTGCCATGCCGGTTATGCCGGCACCGCCAATGGCTACGCCAATGACATTGCCCTCATCAAGCTGACGCCCGAAGAGGTCGAAGCGCTCGGCGCGGTGCCCGTCGCCCGCCATGGCGCCACAGAGAAGCCGCTGGCACCGGCCAATTATGCCAGCGCCGACATGGCCGGCTGGGGCATCACCAGCTTCGGCGGCCAGCTCTCGCCGGACCTGCTGGCGGCCAATATCCGCATCACGGGCGCTGGCCCCTCCACCATCTTCGTCGCCAGCCAGGCCGGCGCCGGGCCCTGTGTCGGCGACAGCGGCGGGCCGCTCTATGTCACCGAGGAAGACGGCACCAAGACCATGGTCGGCGTGCTCTCGGTCGTCGAACAGAACCGTACCACGGGCGAATTCTGTGCCGGCGACTATAATGGCCGCTACACGAACCTGCAGGGCTACGAGGACTGGATGAACTCCGTCATGGCGCTCTGCGAAGCCGAAGAGGGCGCCTGCCAATGACACGGAGACTGACCGCTGCGGCGCTGCTGCCGGGCCTCCTCCTGGCGCTGGCGGCCTGCGAGACGGCGGGCCTCGGGCCGTCGGCGCCGCGCGAGGCGGCGGACATCACCATCATCGACACGAGCGCGCCCTTGCCCGCGGGCCTGCCGGATTATGACCTGCCGCTCGGCGGGCCGGACACGATCAGCCTGTCGGTGGTGCCCTGCGCCGATGGCTGCCCGGTCACCAATGTGCTGATCGACCCCGACAATTACTGGCAGCGAACGGCCGTGGACGGCGTCACCTCCGGCGACGGCACGGACGGCCTCTATGACCGAATCGCCGCCGCCTTCGAGGCGCAGGGCTTCTACCTCTTCGAAGGCACGCTCGACATCGAGGGCGGCAATGCCGCCACCTGCCCGGACTATTACGAAGCCGGCCAGATCTTCTACATCAGCCTGTCGCGCGAGGGCGCCAGCCGGCGGATCAATTTCGACGCCGCCTGTGGCGGGTCCGCCTCCGCCGACGGGGCCGCAGACGCGATCAACACGCTGGTGCAGATGCGCGATTTCATGGATATCGTCTCCGGGCCGCAGGCTTCCGACGAACTCATGGGCGGCGAAGAATAGTTACCCGTCAGCGCGCTTGGTCAGGATCTTGAACGACGCGTTTGCCCGCGCCACGACATGGCTGTTGGCCTGCACAAGGCATGAAGCGAATGCCAGCGAACCGCCGGCCCGCGTGAAATAGGTGTCCGTCGCCAGCCACTGGCCAAGGCCGGCTGAGCCGACATAGTCGGTCGTCAGCGACACGGTGACGAGACCCGACACATCCGTGCGCCCGCCTCCGCGCAGCACTTCCCCGCAGGAGAGGCCCATCGCATTGTCCGCAATCGAGGCGATCAGGCCGCCATGCACCAGACCGCGCGAATTGCAGTGCGCTTCGCGCAGGAAGAGGCCGATGCTCACCTGCTCCGGCGTCACTTTCGAATAGAGCGGCTCCCACGGATCGGTGAAGGCAGACTTGCGGAAGTGCGGCGCGTAGCCTTCGGGCGGGGCTGGGTCTGTCATGTTCCGACTTTCGAATTATGTTGCCGGGGATGCAAGCCTTTGCCGACCTTCTTGAGCGCCTGATCCTGACGCCGTCGCGCAATGGCAAGCTGCACCTGCTGAAATCCTATTTCACCGCCGCGCCGGACCCGGAACGGGGCTTTGCCCTCGCCGCCCTCACCGGCGCCCTCGACATTGCCAGCATCAAGGCCGGCGCCATCCGCGCGCTCATGGAAGAACGCATGGACCCGGTCCTGTTCAACATGTCCTACGATTATGTCGGCGACCTCGCGGAGACGGTGAGCCTTGTCTGGCCCGAAGCGCGCGGGGCGAACCGCACCCCGCCACTGTCGGAGATTGTCGGGATGTTGGAGACCGCGACGCGCGCCGAGGCGCCCCGCCTTGTCGCCGGCTGGCTGGGCGGGCTCGACACGACCGGGCGTTGGGCGCTGCTGAAGCTGATCATGGGCGGCCTGCGCATCGGCGTCTCCGCGCGCATGGCGAAGACCGCACTCGCGCAGATGGGCGGCGTGGACGTGACGGAGATCGAGGAGATATGGCACGGCCTCGCCTCGCCCTATGAGACCCTGTTCGCATGGCTGGAAGGCAAGGCCGAGCGCCCCTCCCCCGATATTGCCGCGCCGTTCCGGCCAGTGATGCTGGCCCATCCGCTGATCCCGAAATCGGATCGCGACAATCCGGACGCCGTGGACCCCGCCCTCATCACGCCGGACACTTTCGCGGCCGAATGGAAATATGACGGCATCCGCATCCAGGCCTCGGCCGAGCGCGGCGTGCGGCGCATCTATACACGCACGGGCGACGACATTTCCCACACTTTCCCGGACGTGCTGGCCGCCATGGCGTTCGAAGGCACGCTGGATGGCGAGCTGCTGGTGCGCGCGGCCGATGGCGAGGGCGTGGCGCCCTTCAATGCGCTGCAGCAGCGCCTTAACCGCAAGAGTGTGACGAAGAAACAGATGGAGGCGCATCCGGCTTTCATCCGCGCCTATGACCTGTTGCATGACGGGACTCAAGACCTCCGTTCCCGGACGTTCCGGGAGAGACGCGGCGCGCTGGAAGAGTTCATCGCCGGCCACGGCTCGGCGCGGCTGGACTTGTCGCCGCTCGTGACGGTGACAGACCTTGCCGGCCTCGACGCACTGCGCATGGCCCCGCCCGCGCCGGAGATCGAGGGCCTGATGCTGAAACGCTGGGACAGTGTGTACGCCGCCGGGCGCCCGGCCGGCCAATGGTACAAATGGAAACGCGACCCGTTCCTCGTCGATGCCGTGCTGCTCTATGCCCAGCGCGGGCATGGGCGCCGCTCCGGCTTCTATTCGGATTTCACCTTCGGCGTCTGGAAGGAGGATTACCTCACCCCCGTGGGCAAGGCCTACTTCGGCTTTACCGACGAGGAGTTGAAGGCACTCGACAAATTCGTCCGTGACAACACGATCGAACGGTTCGGGCCGGTGCGCTCGGTGACGCCGCAACTGGTCCTGGAGGTCGCCTTCGAAGGAATTCAGCGTTCGCCGCGCCACAAATCCGGCATCGCCATGCGTTTCCCGCGCATCAATCGTATCCGCTGGGACAAGCCCGCCGCAGAGGCCGACCGGCTGGAAACGCTGGAAGCCATGCTGCCAGAATAGGCGCCCCCAAAAGAAAAGGCCGGACGCCCGATGGACGCCCGGCCTGAACTCTTCAGGAAATCGTCTGTGATCAGACGGATTCCTTCAGCTCCTTCGCAACGCGGAAGGCGACCTTTTTCGAAGCCTTGATCTTGATGGCTTCGCCGGTTGCCGGGTTGCGGCCCATGCGGGCAGGACGCTTGCGCACTTCCATCGTGCCGAGGCCGGTGAAACGCACCTTTTCGCCTTTCTTGAGGCGCTTGGTGGTCCGCTCGACGAGATCGCCGAGCACGGCTTCTGCCTGCTTCTTCGTCATGCCGTGAGCTTCGGCGAGTTCAGCTGCCATCTGGCGCAGCGTGACGGTGACAACTTTTTTCGTTGCCGGAGCCGCTTTCGCGGCGGGTTTCGCAGCGGCCTTCTTGGCCACGGGTGTTCTTGCCATGAGCAAAATTCCTTATGTTCGACTCGAATGAGTCGGCAGGCGAATAGCGCAAAAATGCCCGCCTGCCTTGCTTTTTTTCAGTTGCGGGCAAAATTCTTTGCAGGAATTCTTTAGCGAGTCTGATTGATGAAATCCTTCTTCTCCCCCGCCCTGCTTGTCTGTGTTGCCCTGCTTCAGCCTTTCATGGGCGCGCTTGCGCCAGTGCTGGGACTCGGCACGCCGATCGGGTCTGCGACGCGCGGTCTCGGTCTTCCGGAACAGCCATTGGCGGCCTTCTTTTCGATCTGGAGCCTTATTTTCGGGGCATTTCTTGTCTTTGCCCTCCTCGTATGGCGCCAGAGAGAGGCATGGATGACCCGTATCGGCGCGCCTCTGTTGCTCGCCGGGCTTGGCAACATCGCCTGGATGCTGAGCGCGCAACTTATCGCTTCGCCGATTGTGGATTTCGTCCTGCTTTTCCCGATTGTCATCGCCGCATGGATCGCTGCCGCGCGGTTTGACCGCATGCGCGGTATGGGCGGCAGCCCGGAAAAACTTGTCGCCGATGCCGCCACCGGCCTGCTGTCGGGCTGGTCGCTGGTGGCGGTGGCGATCTCCATCCCGCTTGCGATTCGCGCGCTCACCCCGCTCGGACCCACCGACTATCCCTGGCAGATGCTGTGGACCACGCTCTGCACCGCCGCATTTGGCGCATGGATGTTTGCGCGCTATGTCAGCCGCACCCTTTGGTTTTTCGCGGCCCTCGGCTGGGGGCTTCTTGGCATCATCGCCAACAACTGGACCGTCACCGGAATGGGATGGCTCGCCATCATGACCGGTGTCGCCGGAACGCTGATCCTGCTGCTGCGCCTCCTGCGCGGCGCTGACGGGATGCGCATTCCGGCCCGACAAACGGAGACGACATGAATTCGCTGAACGAGATCGACTGGAACGCCCTGTTCGAACAGCACTGGCCGACATTGATGAGCTATGGCCTGAAAGTCCTGGGCGCGCTGGTCGTGCTGCTGGCGGGCCTGCGCGTTGCCGGCTGGGTGGCCGGCATCGTGCGCAGGGAAACGCTGAAGCGCGAGAATATCGACGACACTCTGGGCAGTTTCTTTGCCTCCATCGTGCGCTGGTTCATCACGGCCGCGACGCTGATCGCCGCCTTGCAGCTGTTCGGCGTGCAGGCGACCAGCTTCGTCGCCATTCTCGGCGCCATGACGCTGGCCATCGGCCTGTCGCTGCAGGGCGCGCTGGGCAATATCGCCTCGGGCATCATGGTGATGCTGTTCCGGCCCTACAGTGTCGGCGAATATGTCGAGATTGCCGGCGTCGGCGGCACGGTGAAGGACATCAACCTGTTCCAGACCATCATGGCCTCGCCCGACAATGTGAAGATCGTGGTGCCGAACAGCCAGGCGATCTCCGGCGTCATCCGCAACTATGCGGGCTATCCCACGCGGCGCGTCGATCTCACCTTCGGCATCGATTATGGCGACGGCATCGAGCAGGCCCTCTCCGTCATCGAGCGTACGGTGAAGGCCGATCGGCGCGTGCTGGCAGACCCCGCCCCGGTGGTGCGCGTGACCGCCCTCGGCGCCAGTTCCGTCGATATCATCGCCCGGCCCTGGGTGAAGACGGAGGACTATTGGGAAGTGCACTGGGCGCTGACCCGCGCCGTCAAGGAGGCCCTCGACGCGGCCGGCATCTCCATCCCCTATCCGCATCAGGTGCACATCACCAAACAGGCCAGTTGAACGCCGCCCCGGCGCATGACACAAGGCCAGAATGAACCTGAATATCGACACCACCGGCTGGCCGGCCTGGGCCGCGGCGATTGAGCCCTTCGTGGAGAAATGGGGCATTGTGCTCCTCTCCTGTGTCGGGGTGTGGATCCTCGCGGCGCTGGTGCGCCGGCTTGTCCTGTTCACCGGCAAGCGGCTGGTGTCCAAGGACAAGGAATTCGAAGGCTCGACCTGGGACCTGGCTGCCTCGGTCTCCCGCGTCTTCGCGCTGATCCTGCTCAGCCCGATCCCGTTGGGCCTGGCCGGTTATGACTGGGAGAAGATTGTCGAGGCGCGCGGGCCCGGCGCCTTTGCGGCCGGCGCGATCCTCGTCATCGCCGTGATCTTCGCCAATGGCGTGGCCCGCTCGCTGCGCCGGTTCGGCCAGAAGGCGCACCGCCGCGCCGGGGCCGACGACACGCTGTTCGCCTTTGCGGCCTCGATGTTCAAATACATCATCTTCGCCATCGCCATCGTCTTCGCGCTGACCCAGCTCGGCTTCCCGACCGCGTCGCTGGCCGCCCTGCTCGGCGCGGCGGGCCTGGCCATCGGCCTTGCCCTGCAGGACACGCTGAAGGCCGTGGCCGCCGGCATCATGCTGGCCATCTTCCGGCCGTTCCGCATGGGCGACTGGGTGACCCTTGCCGGGATCGAGGGCGAGGTCGTCGACATCACGCCCTTCCTGACGCAGCTGAAACAGGTCGACAACAAGATCGTCACGGTCACCAATGACAAGGCCTGGGGCGAGCCGCTGATCAATTATACCCGCCTGACGCGCCGGCGGCTCGATCTCTATTTCGACATTTCCTATGACGACAATATGGATACGGCGCTGGAGATTGTCCGCGAGGTGGCCAATGCCAATCCCCGTATCCTGTCCAAGGAGGATACCTGGGTGGGCATCCATGCGCTGTCCACGTCCAGCGTGGTGATCCGCCTGCGCGCCTATGTGCCGACACCGGATTTCGTCGATGTGCGCTCAGAGGTCACCAAGGGCATCAAGGAAGCCTTCGACGCCGCCGGCATCACCATTCCCTTCCCGCACCAGGTCAATGTCGCCTATCGGCCGAAGGCCCGGCCGGATGCGCCGTCGCCACCGCCGCAGGATCATGACTGAGCCAGCCGCCCCCGTCCCGCCGCCCCCTGCTGAGGCTCCGGCGGCGAAGGCGAAACGCCCGCTCCTGCTGCGCCTGTTCGGCATCGGGCCATGGGGCGCCCTGAAACTGACCGGTCTTTGCATCCTGGTCGGCTTCTTCGTCATGGCGGCGAACTTCAACCCCGCCAGTCCGGATACGGACATTCCGGGCGCGCTGGTCACGATTGCCCGGCAGGCCGCAGCGGCGGCCGGATGGGCGGTGAAGAATTTCTGGAAACCGGCGCTCGCGGGCGCCACCATCGTGTTGCCGGTCTGGATCCTGTGGCGCCTCGCCAGCCTGCCGTTCAGGAAGTAAGGCCCGGAATCGGGCGCTGACGCCGCGTCACGGGCTGTTCAACCGGCCTGTCCGATCTATCATCGCGCTCAAACAAGACCCGGGAGGACAGATAATGGACACATCAAAACTCATGTTCCGCGACGGCCTGATGAAGGGGGAGCGGATTCTAGTCACCGGC
Source organism: Hyphomonas sp. (assembly GCA_020425315.1). Taxonomy (GTDB): domain Bacteria; phylum Pseudomonadota; class Alphaproteobacteria; order Caulobacterales; family Hyphomonadaceae; genus Hyphomonas. The sequence continues at coordinate 12,769 of JAGQRO010000160.1, forward strand.
GGTGGCACGGGGCTGGGCCGGGAAATGGCCGAAGGCTTCCTGAAGCTGGGCGCCGAGGTGCATATCTGCGGCCGGCGCGGCGGCGTGTGCGAGGAAACCGCCGGCGAACTGATGGAACTGCATGGCGGCAAGGTCGTGCCGCATGGCTGCGACATCCGCGTGGCCGAAGCGATCCACGACATGAACAATGAAATCTGGGCCAAGGACGGGCCGCTCACCGGCCTCGTCAACAATGCCGCCGGCAATTTCATCTCCCGCACGGAAGACCTGTCCATCCGCGGCTTCGATGCGATCTCCAATATCGTCTTCCGCGGCTCCTTCTACATGACCCAGGATATCGGCAAGCGCTGGATCGAGCAGAAGCTGAAAGGCAATGTCATTTCCATTCTCACCACCTGGGTGTGGAATGGCGGCCCGTTCGTCGTGCCCTCGGCCATGTCGAAGGCGGCGGTCAACACAATGACGCAATCGCTGGCGGTGGAATGGGGCCGTTATGGCCTGCGCTTCAATGCCATCGCGCCGGGGCCCTTCCCCACCAAGGGGGCCTGGGCGCGCCTGTCGCCGGATGCCGAGGGCGCCAAACGCATGGATTCCGGCGCTGCCAATCCGATGGGCCGCGTTGGCGAGATGCACGAACTGGTCAACCTCGCCGTCTTCCTGATGGCGCCGGGCGCCGAATATGTAAACGGCCAGACAATCGCCATAGATGGTGCTATGTATAACGCTTCGGGCGGCAATTTCGCGATGCTTACCCAATGGGGGGACGAGCAATGGGCCGCTGCCCGGTCTGCCATCGAGGCATCGAATGCGGAAGACAAGGCGAAGCGCACCGTATGAGCCGGGTGCGGGTCTCCTGCCCTTCCGGACAGACAGGAGACCCGCCATGCGCCTGATACGCCTTGCCCTGCCGCTCGCCCTGATGACCCTGCCGGCGGCGTGCCATCTGTTCCCGCCCGAACCCGATGCCGAAGCGCTGGCGCCGGTTGCCACCGAAACCGTCCGTGGGGAAATCACCTATCGTGCCCGGATCGCGCTGGTGCCGGGCAGCACCGCCACCGTGACATTGAACGATGTCTCGCGCATGGACGCCCCGGCCACCCGGATCGCCACCGACGAGATCGCGATCAGCGGCCAGCAGGTGCCGATCCCGTTCGCGCTCGCCTATGATCCGGCCGGCCTCGCCCCGAACGGCACCTATACGGTGCGCGCCACCATTACCGGCCCGGACGGGGACCTGTTCTGGACCACCGACACGGCCTATCCCGTCACGCCGGGCGATGGCGACACGCTGCTCGGCACGCTGATCCTGGTTCCTGCGGCGACGCCCGCGCCGGAGCCTGAACCGGAAGCCGAGCCAGAATCCGAACCGGAGCCCGCCCCGCCCCTGCCGGCCCTCACCGGCGAGGAATGGGTGATCGAGGACATCGATGGCGGCGGCATCATCGATTTCTCCCGCGCGACGATCCTGTTCGGCGAGGATGGCCGCGTCTCGGGCCTTGCCTCCTGCAACAATTTCATGGGCCAATACACGCTGGACGGCGACACGATCGCCTTCACGCCGCTGGCGCTGACCCGCAAGATGTGCATCGCCGAAGCGCTGATGAACCAGGAGCAGAAGGTCACCCGCATCCTCTCCGCAGTGGAAAAAATCGCCTTCGCAGAGGACGGCGCCCTTGTGCTTTCGACCGCGGAAGGCGAAACCTTGACGGCCCGGCGCTGACGCGCGGGGCCCTGCGCCAGCCTATCCGGAGACCTGCCCGACGTGCCGTCCCAAGATCTCGGCCCCGACGAGACCATCGACCTCGCCGACCGCCTTGCTGACCTGCATGCCGCGCGCGGCCCGCTGATCACGGGCCTGACCGGCTCGGTCGCTTCCGGCAAGTCGACGCTGGCGGCCAGGCTCGCCGGCTTCCTGACCGGGCGGATGAGTGTGGAGACCGTCTCGACCGACGGGTTCATCTTCCCGAATGCCGTCCTCGCCGAACGCGACCTCACCCTGCGCAAGGGCTTCCCGGAATCCTATGATGCCGACGCACTCGGCGCGGCGCTGGCGGCCCTGCGCGGCGGCACGGCGGATTTTCCGGGCTACAGCCATGTCACCTATGATGTCGATCCGGACCTGACGCGCACTGTTGTGCAGCCGGACCTGTTCATCCTCGAAGGCCTCGGCTTCCGCCCGCCCTCCCCGCCGCCGCGCGGCACGCATGAGCCGGACCTTCTGATCTATCTCGATGCCAGCGAGGAAGACCTGCTCGCCTGGTTCCTCGAACGCTTCGTGCGCCTGTGGAACGCCGCGCGGAACGACCCTGCCTCCTTCTATGCGAACTTCCTGCACATGAGTGAACCTGAACTGATCGCCTTCGCCACCTCCGTCTGGGAACGGATCAATTTGCCGAATCTGCGCGAGCATATCGCGCCGCTGAAAGCCCAGGCCGACATCGTGGTGCACAAACGGCGCGACCACACGCTCAGCATCGCAGCTGTCCGCGTCAGCTGAACCGGGGCGGAGGGAAAGACCATGCAGGTAGTCAATCGCGATATTTTTCCGACCGATGCAACGATGGCCCGCTTCGCGCGGGTCAGCGCGCTCCTGAAGAATGAGCAGATCGATTCGGCCTTCAACCGCCATGAGGAAGAAGCCGTGCGCGGCAAGCGCGCCTTCCATTCGCTCGGCCGTGCTTCCATCCTGCTGATCGCGGTCAGCACCATCTACTCTGTCGCCGAGGCGCTGGTGATGCAGCAATTTTCCGGCCAGCTCTATGTCAGCGTGCTGATGGCGCTGGCGGCGGCCGTGGGCATCGGCCTGCAGGTCTTCCTCCTGGCCAGCCGGGCACGCAGCCGCTGGCTGCTCAACCGGTTCGCCTGCGAGCGCCTGCGCTCGATGAAATTCCAGGCCTATGCCCATGCCGCCACCGCCCCCTCGGAAGAAGCGCTCGCCAGCGAAGTCGAACGCTGGTCGGCCGCCGGGATCAGCCAGCTGGACAATGAGCTGAATGCCGGCATGGCGGCGCTCGCGACATTCGTGCCGGCCAAGGCGCTCTGCGCGCCGGAAGGGCCGAAGCGCCCGGTGAATGCCGAACTCGCCAGCGAAGCCATGGCCGCCTTCCGCGAATTGCGCATCACCTATCAGGAGCGTTTCGCCGCCAGCGAACTGCATCGCCTGGGCGAAAACCAGCGCGTGCTGAATTCCTCGGCCGACATCCTCTACCTCGCCGGCGCCGGCTTTGTGCTGCTCTCGCTCATCGCAAAAGTGTCGGAGATCGCTGGCGTCGGGCCATGGGCGGATTTCCTGGCGGTGGCCACGTTCGTCGCCGGCATTTCCAAGACGGTGATCGACAATGCCTCCCTCGGCGAGGTTTCCACCAATCGCTTCGGCGCCTACCGGCAAGACATCCTCGACGTCGCGCATGACGCCGATGGCGGCGCGCCGCTGGCCCGCGTCGTCGCGCGCATGGAATTGCTGGCGCTGCAGGAACTCGACGATTTCGCCACCGCGTCGAAATCGGTCAGCTACCGGCTCTGATCAATAGGGCTCTTCCGGCACGGTCTGGTCGCGCAGGCGGAAGCCGGTCTGCTGGGTGCGCGGCACGAGAATGTTGAGGCCGAACGTGTCGCCCATGATCACATCGCCCTGAATGGTGCGCAGGCGCTGGCGCAGCACGAAATCGGAAGACCGCGTTGTCACGATCAGGATCTGGAAGGTGCCGGACTCGCCGGGCGGCAGCTGCGCATTCACCGGCACGGTCGCGACATAGCCATCCCTGTCCGGATCGAGTTCCAGGTCGACAATGCCGAGATGCACGGGCGAAACATGGGTCATCGGAATGAAATTCGTCACCCGTGAGCGGAAATCGAGCGATCTGGCCTCCCCGCCGGACAGGTAGGCGAGCTCCCCGGCGGCGCAGACATAGTCGACACCGTCAAAGCCTTCCGGAAACACCGGATCGAGATCGAACACGGCATGGCTTTCATCGTAATACACCGCCGCCGCTGGCGGGCCCGATACGGCAACCGTGTCCGCCATGCGCTCGCACGGATCCCAGGCCTCGATACGGTTGCCCCAGACCTGCCGGCCATTCTCGTCCACCGGCGCATCCGGAATGCCCCATTCGCGGATCGTCAGCCGCGCGTCTTCCATGTCGCCCCAGCCTTCATTCTGGATACGGATCATGTGATAGTCCAGCCTATGCTCGCGCAGCACCGGAATGGCTTCCAGAACCGGATCGGCGGAGAGAACATCGAACTGGACTTCCGAAATGTCGAGCGGCGCCGTGCCGGAATTGGTGACATGTACCAGAACCTCGGCGATCGTCTCCATGAACGGCCCCGACTCGAAACCGAGGCCGGTGATCAGCCCTTCGGACAGCATGCGCTCGCGATAGGGCAGTTTCGCCGCAATGGTGAGCCGGTCGCCGGCGCCGCGCTCGCCCTTGAAGGCAATCATGGTCATGCTGCCGCGATACCAGTCAGGGTCCAGCACCGGCATATCCGCCATCGAGACGCTGGTCTGGACTTCCGGAGGCGGTTTCTTCGGCGTCCCTCCCGGCCAGAAGACCGTCGCGAGCGCCGCCAATGCCAGAACCACCGCCACCGGCGCCAGCGTGCGCGGGGACCGCAACCGCTCTGCCAGGCCCGGCGGGTCGATATAGGAAAGCAGGCCGGCAATGTCGCGCCGGAAGGTCGTGTGGTTCACGAACACCGCATTGTGGCGCACCAGCTGGGCCACATCCTCCGGCAGGTCCTCCGCCCGCGGCATCGGCGCGCCATCCACCAGGACCGGAATGATCCGGATGCCCTGTTTCAGCGCATTCGACACTTCCAGCCGCACGAAATCGCCCGGCAAATCGATGCGGCGCTTGCCCTCGGCCGTTTTGGCATTCAGCCAGTTCGGCCCCATGACGACGATCATGGCGCCGGAGTCGCGCACGGTCGCCTCGATCTTGCGGACGAAATCCTCCCCCGGTGCGACGCTGTCGACATCCATGAAGATGCGCTCGCGCCCGAAGCGCGCTGTCAGGGCGTCATGAATGCGGCCGGCCACATGGGCCGTATCGTCCCGCCGGTAGCTGACGAATATCCCGCGCGCCACGCATCTCCCTCCTCACCGGCACTGACCATGCGCTGGCGGGAGGGTTTGCGCAAGACGGTGCCTAGAGGCTGGGATCGATCAGGTATTTCTCGCCCGTCGCCTTGGCGTTGTAGGCATGCAGCGTTTCGAGATCGAGGGCACCGGCCAGCGAAACCGTGCCGGTATAGTGGCTGGCAAAGGTCGTGTGCAGCTCGTCGATGACGCGCTTGTACATCCGCGCGCGCACTTCGGGGGCCGCCTTCTGCAGGAAGGGCGTCAGCAGGTATCCGCCAAGGTTCCACGAGAAGCCGAGGCCGGGCGAGAGCATGGTCGGCGACAGGTCCAGCCGGCCATAGATATAGACCTGCGTTTCCTGGCCGGAGCCATAACGGGAATATTCCTTCATCTTGCGGCTGGCGGCCGCTTCCATAGCGACGAGGATCTGGCCGGCCAGCGTGCCGCCGCCGATTGCATCGAAGCCGAGCGTGGCGCCCGTCTCCATGATCGCGCCGATCAGGTCTTCGAAGAAAGTGGGAGAGGAGGAGTCGACAATGTGCGTCGCGCCGATGCCGCGCAGGAGGTCTGCCTGCTCTTTTTTGCGCACAATGTTGACGATCGGCACGCCGTCCTTGAGGCAGATCTTGTTCAGCATCTGGCCGAGATTGGAGGCCGCCGCCGTGTGGACGAGCGCGGTGTGGCCCTCAGCCCGCATCGTCTCGACGAAGGAGAGCGCCGTCAGCGGGTTCACATAGCAGGAGGCCCCCTGCTCTGCCGTCGTGCCATCCGGCAGGGCCATGCACTGGCCGACATTCAGCGTACGGTATTGCGAATACATCTCCCCGCCGAGGCAGGTGACCATCTTGCCCATCAGGGCCTGCGCGGCGGGCGAGGACCCGGCGGCCACGACGACACCGGCGCCTTCATTGCCGACCGGCATGGACTGGCCGATGCGGGCCTTCATCGCGCGCATGCCGGCTTCGGGCACATCGGCGGTGATGGTCGGCCGGTCCTTGGTGCCACCCTGCACAGCGGTGCGCATGTCCGCGCCGCCAACGAGAAGGCCAAGGTCCGACGGGTTGATCGGCGCGCCTGAGACTTTCACGACAACTTCATTCTCGTCCGGCGCCTTGACCGGCACGTCGGCCAGAGACAGTTCCAGCTTGCCTTCGGGTGTCACCAGCGTGCGGATCTGGAGTTGGGATTGGGGGAGCTCAGACATGTGCGTTTCCTCGTTATTTGCCCGTCAGGGCCTTATGATGACTTTGCCGACGACTTCGCGGTCTGTCAGCAGGCGCCAGGCCTCCCGCCAGTCGCCGAGCGGCAATTCGGTGAAGACTTGCGGGCGCAGCCTGCCCTCTTCCGCCCACTGACGGATGGCGGCCTGGTTTTCCCGGCCCTTGTCCGGGAACTGGCGCCCATATTCGCCGGCGCGCACGCCGACCACGGAAAAGCCCTTGATCAGCGGCATGTTCACATTGATTGACGGGATGCGCCCGGAGGTGAAGCCGATCACCAGCAGCCGCCCGTCAAAGGCAATGCAGCGCACGCTTTCGTCGAACACGTCCCCGCCGACCGGATCATAGATCACATCGGCGCCGCGCCCATGGGTCAGCGTCTTCACCTTGTCGCGGAAGCCCTGGCCGACATTGATCACATAGTCGGCGCCATAGGCGCGCACCTTGTCGAGCTTTGCATCGGAGGCAGACGTGGCGATCACCGTTGCGCCGAGCAGCTTGCCGACATCGACGGCCGCAAGGCCCACCCCGCCGCTCGCGCCATGCACCAGCAATGTCTCGCCCGGCTGCAAATTCGCCCTTCGCACCAGCGCCACATAGGCCGTGATATAGGCCGCCGGGAAGGCTGCCGCCTCGGCGAAGGAAAAGCGCGACGGCTTCTTCCCCAGCGCGGCCGCGGGCACGACGGCATATTCGGCATAGGCGCCGGTCTTGTTGCCGCCGGTGACTTCGTCGCCCACGGCCCAGCCAGTGACGCCCTCGCCCAGCGCCTCGATCGTGCCGGCGAGTTCCATGCCGAGGATGAAGGGCGGATCGGGTTTGAACTGGTACTTGCCCTGGCTCATCAGCAGGTCGGGGAAGTTGACGCCGGCCGCCTCGACCTTCACGCGCACTTCGCCGGGCCCCGGCTGCGGCATGGGCATGTCCCGCACCTCGACGCCGGAGAAGTCATCCGTGATCTGATGGCAGACGAGCGCCTTCACGGGGGCCGGCCTCAGAGCTTGTCGTAGACGGCGCGCACCATGTCGGCGATTTCGAGACAGGCCTTGCGCGAGCCCGGCGAAATCTCGGTAAAGGCGGTGAAGGCATGGGCCAGCGCGTCATAGCGCTTGTGCGTCACCGGCACGCCGGCATCCTTCAGGCGCTTGGCATAATCGTCGCCCTCATCCGACAGCGGGTCGTGCCCCGCCGTGATCACCACCGCCGGCGGCAGGCCGTCCAGCGAGCCGGTCTGGCCGGGCGAGAGCATCTTGTCGGCACGGTTGAAGCCTTCGGGCAGGTACTGGTCCATGAACCAGTCCATCGTGTCGGTGGAGAGCGAGAAGGTCTCGCCGAAATCCTTGCGGGAGGGGAATTCCTCGGCGATGTCGATGGCCGGATAGATCAGCAGCTGCATGGCCGGCAGCGGCTTGCCCTCGCGCTGCATTTCCTGCGCGATGATGGCGGAGAAATTGCCGCCCATGGAATCTCCGCCCACGGAGGCAACGCCTTCGGGCGCGCCGAATTTCGCGGCATTGCGCAGGCCCCATTCATAGGCGGCGATGCAATCGTCGATGCCGGCCGGGAATTTGTGCTGCGGGGCAAGGCGGTAGTCGATCGACAGGACCGGGCAGCGCACCTTCGCCGCCAGGATCGTGCACCAGGCATGGCAGGTGTCGAGGTCGCCCACGACGCCGCCGCCCATATGATAGTACACCATCAGCGGGGCTTTCGGGTCCTGCGCATCGGGGCGGTAGATGCGGGCCGGGACCGTGTTGCCGTCCGGGCCGGGGATGGTCATGTCCTCGAAGCGCACGCCCGGTTCCGGCGGGGCGGCGACCATGGCGAGCGTCTCCTTCACGGCGGCCTGCGCCACTTCGGCCTGAAGGCTGGACATCGGCGGCGCATTGCGCCCGTTCCACATCATCAGCTGCAGCTGCGGTTCGAGGGTCCGGCCCCGGATGGTCAGCGGCGTGCCGCCCGCCATCTTCACCAGCCAGCTGCCCGGCAGCTTCATGACGAGCTTGGCAATGGTCTGCTGCAGGCTCATGGAGTCTCCCCTGTAATATCTCTTGGGGAAAGCTTAGACCCGCCCTGCCCGGCTCGCCAAGGGGGGATGCGGCTTACTTCGCGGCAAGCTCCCGAATGCTGGCCATCAGCATGCGGGAGGCAAACTCCGTCGCCCCGTCCACATCCACCGGCCGGCGCCTCAGCATCACTTCGCCCATTTCCCGTGCCACGCCGATGGCGGCGGCGGCGAGATAGTCGATATCGATGCCGCCGGCATTGTCGGCCGACAGGATGCGCTCAAGGTCTGCCTGGATCTCTGAGGCGACGGCCAGCATTTCCGGCGTATCCACGCGCACGCCGATCAGGGCGATATGCGGGGCGCCTTCGGAAATCGCCTGTTTATTGTCCTGCGCGATGAGCGCGAAATAGGCGCGATAGGCTTCGCGCATATAGGCTTCCGGCGTCAGCGCCCGCTCGCGCACCCCGCTCAGCAGGTCGCGGTAACGATGGGTGGAATCCTCGGCAATCGCCTCGAAGACCTCCTCCTTGCACTTGAAGTAGTTGTAGAACGTACCGGCCGCGAGTTCGGTCTCGCGGATGATGTCGCGCACGGTGGTCGCCTCGAAGCCGATGCGCGCGAAGACGCGCCGTCCGGCATCCAGGATGGCCCGGCGATTGGCGGCCTTGGAGCGCGCGCGCTTGCCCGGCTCCACCAGCATTTTAACGTTGGCTGACATAGTCCCTCACTGCTTACCCCACGGCAGGATGGGACGGGCGTCATCATGTGTCAACTTTTTTCAACTGTGGGGCGGTATCGAGTCGCAGGGGCGGGCAATTCCCTATTCCTCAGGGCAACTCAGTAGAGTTCGTCGCGCGAATTCTGGTCCAGCGCCGCGTCGATCTGCTGCGCGGGCACCTCCAGTTTCATCTGGTCGCGATAGATCTGGCCGGCTGTAGGAAAGGTGGCCCGGTCAACCTGGGCGGCCGGGTCCCACAGGCCGGCGCGCTTGATCGCTTTCGGGCAATGCAGATAGGCCTCCCTCACCTCGATCAGCATCACCGAGCGCGGCGGTTTCCCGTCATGCAGGAAGCGGTTCATCAGGACCTCCTCCGTGGTCATGCGGGCAAATCCGTTCACCCGCAGGCAATCCTCGAAGCCCGGAATGAAAAAGAGGAGGCCGACGCCGGGGCGCGCGGTGAGATTGCTCATCGAGTCGAGCCGGTTGTTGCCCGGCCGGTCCGGCATGGCCAGCGTGGCCTTGTCGATGACATGCACGAAGCCCGGCTCACCGCCGCGGGGCGAGACATCGCAGAGCCCGTCCTCGCCGGACGTACCGATGCACAGGAAGGGCGAGAGCGAAATGAAGTGCTCGAAATGGGCATCGATATGGCCGATATCCTTCACCACCGCCCCGCCGGCGGGCGGCTTGTAGACGGTGCGCAGATCGGATTGGGTCTTGAGGTCTGACATCATCTTCCTCCTGAAACTTACCCCGTTTCCACCTGCATGTCAGCGAACGGATCAAGCGTCTTGGGCAGGCCGCCATCCAGTTTCAGGCGGCGCATCATGTTCAGCGCCATGCCGAAGACGACGCGCAGGAAGAGCAGCAGCAACACGCCCAGCAGCGGCTGTCCGAAAGCCATCATCAGGCCGGCACCCAGAATGATGGCCACATGCAGCGTGACGATGCGGCCATAGGGCGAGAACATTTCCGCGATCGGTTGGGTCTTGCGATAGCCGCCGAGGATGAGGAAATCGACGAGATAAAAAACGCCGTTCACCGCCGCGATGGCGGCCACGAACCAGATCATGTGCGGCGCCGTGCCGAGCGCCCATTCGACCAGCGCCACCGGCCCGCCGCCGAACGCGCCGCCCTGATCGTTGCCCGACATGGCCTGCAGGAAAATGCCGTGCCCAAAACAGAACATGCCATAGTGCACGCAGAAGAATGGCCCCAGGAACAGCATGATCGGCAGGTTCAGGATATTGCCTGCAATCGTTCCCAGCATCCGCATCAGCGTCCAGGCGCCAATGACGAGATTTTCCAGCCAGTAGAGCGCCACCAGCGGAATGGCCTTCCAGCCGAAGAAGACAATCGCGATGATGGGCAACAGGTCCACAAACAGGGTCAGCCAGGCCAGCGGGTCGCGATAGGTGCGGACCATCAGCCCCAAGTCGAACAGCTTGCTCATTGCGGCACACCCGCCGGAACCAGCACGGGCATCGGCATGTCCGTCCGCGAATACGTGAAGACGTGGCCGGCGCCCCATTCGCCGTCATCGCCCAGGAATTTGGATTCCGAGGTCATCGTACCATCGTCGCGCAGGCGGCCGGTGGAGCGCACTTTCAGGATGTGCACGATGCCATGCACGTCCTCCTCCGACACCCAGCTTCCGTCTTCCTTCAGCTCGAACGTTCCCGAAGTCACGAATCCGGCGCTGGTGATATAGTCATAGGAGAGCGCGCCTGTGCGGCAGTCCGGCCGGATCAGGGTGATGCCGCCATAGCTGCCATTCTCCAGCACATGCCGGTTGACCAGGATGGCGCCGCCAAGCTCCCATTGCCATTCGGAAATATCCGCCGGCTGACCTTTTGCCATGTCCTCCTCGCCGGGGTCACCATACCAGCGCGTGCCGGCCAGCCTGGCCAGCGGGCCGAAGGCGGCCCATTGCACTTCCGGCGGCTCCGGCGCGGCGGCGGGCATCGGGTCGTCCGTGCGGACAAGTTCCTTGCGGCGCGTGGCGCGCCAGCCATCCGGCAGCTTCTGTTCGGTTTCGAACACCAGCGTGCGGGCATCCGCGATCCGGCCGGTGGTGCGCGCCTCGCTCGCGCCCTTGCGCGTGTCGGGCGAGGCCGGCGCCGACCAGCTGCCATCGGACATCACATTCACCGGCGCTTCGCTGCGGCAGCCGTCGCTGGACACCCGGATCCGCTCGACCTTCTGGTAAGGCCCGATCATCCGGTAATAGGCAAGCGCGGCATGCTGGCCGTCGCCGGAGACGGTCTTCTCCACGATCACATGATCGGCCAGGTCATAGGACCATTCGGACATTTCCCGCCGGTCGGGCGCGGGCGTGCCGGCATCCACCCGCCAGCGCGTGCCGGTGAGGCCCGCCAGCGCGCCGAAGCCCTCCACAGTCACCGCAGGCGCGGTCTCCCCCGCCTCCGGCGCCCCCGTACAGGCCGCCAGGGTCAACGCAATCGCCCCCGGGAGCCACCTTGCAACCCGCATCTCAAACCTCGCCTTCAGCTTCCTGCCTCGAAGTCATAGGCCGGAAACTCGAACGGGTCACGGGGATTGAGGCCCTTCGATCCCCGCGGATTGTTGTAGTCGCCGGTGAGGATTTCATAGTGGAGATGGATCGCCGTGGCATTGCCGCTCTTGCCCATCATGCCCAGCGGCTGGCCGAAGCCGATTTCCACGCCGGGCGCGATCCCCTCGGCGATCCAGGCCAAATGGGCATAGCGGGTATAGACGCCGCGCCCATGGTCGATCAGCACCTGATTGCCATAGCCGGTGGAGACGCGCGCCTCCAGGATCCGCCCCGGCGCGGCCGCGTAAATCGTGCTCGCCGGCACCGATTGCAGGTCGATCCCGTCATGCCGGCGCGTCGACCGGATGCCGAAGCCGGAGGACAGGCACACATCGTTCGCCGGCGCCGTCGCCAGCACGACAGAGCCGACAATGATGATCGGCTTGTAGTCGGTCACCCAGAAATCGGAATCCATGGGCGGGGCGTTGGTGACGTAGATGCCGCCGCAGGAACGCAGATAGGCATTGGGCTGGAACTCGCCGGAGGGCGGATTGCCGGGGTCGCCCGGCGGGCCGTATTGCACCGTGCGCACGGTCACCGGCTTCGGCGAGCCGGCGCACGCTGCGGCCATGGCCAGCGCGGCAAGACAGGCCAGCCACCGCATCAGGCGCGCACCTTCGCCCGCCCTGCCCCGCGCGCGATCTCTTTCAGTAGGTCGGCGCAATAGCCGTTGAAATCCACCTGCATGCGGTGGCGCGGGCTGTCATAGAAATGGCCGAGATGTTCCTGCTCGTCCGCCACGATGGTGCGCTCCATCTCTGATTCCTCCGGGAAGGCATAGGCGCCGGTCAGCGCCGCGGCGACGAGTTTCGACTGCTGTTCGGCGAAGTTCACCAGCGTCGGCAGGGGTTGGGCAAGGCCGAGGAAAAAGATCGTCTCCCGGCCGGGCTTCACCATCCGCTTGTACAGCGGAAAGACATTCTCGTCCGGGGTCAGATCATTCTGCTTCAGGAACGGGAAGGTCACATTATACCCCGTCGCCCAGACAATCGCATCCACCTCTTCGCGCGTGCCGTCGGTGAAGACGACGCCGTCGCCATCCAGCCGGTCGATGCCGGGCTTCGGGATGATGTCGCCGCAGCCGATGCGTGTCAGGAATTCGCCGGAGACGGACGGGTGCCCGTCCAGCGGCTCATGATCCGGCTTCGGCAGGCCATAATCCTCCATCATGCCGATCGTCTTCTTGATCTTGTGGCGCGCCAGTGCCCGGCCGAGCTTTGGCGGCAGCCAGGCCGGCAGCACGGCCTTGTCCGCCGGTTTGCCATCGACATATTTCGGCAGCACCCAGACGCCCCGGCGCATGGAGATATAGAGCCTCGAAGCCAGCGGCCGTTGGGAGAGTTCCGAGGAGATATCCATCGCCGAATTCCCCGCCCCGACGATCATCACCTTCTTGCCCCGGAAGTCATAGGGCTCGAACGGGTCGCGGTAATGGTGGGAATGGACCTGGTAACCGTCGAACTGGCCGGGATAGCTCGGCATCCGGGCATCCCAGTGATGGCCATTGGCCACGACGACGGCGTCATACTCCCGGCTCTCACCGGTCGACAGCGTCACCTTCCAGCGCCCGCCCGGCAGGTCCGCCACATCGGTCACCGCCGTGTTGAAGGTGATCGTCTCGCGCAGGCCGAAATGGTCCACATAATCGTGGAAATATTGCAGCAGCTGGGCATGGTGGGGGAAATCCGGCCAGTCTTCCGGCACCGGATAATCCTCGAAGGCGAGGCGCCATTTCGACGTGTCGATATGCAGGGACTGGTAGCAGGACGAGACCCCGTTCGGGTTCTTGTAATACCAGTTGCCGCCGATATCGTCCGACATCTCGAAGCAGTCGTAGGGCAGGCCATGGTCCTTCAGGCGCTTGGCCATGGTGAAGCCGGAACAGCCCGCGCCGATGATGCAGGTTTTGGGCTTGTCGCTCCCGTCGAACGCCATCCAGTCCTCCTGACCTCAGGTCATGTGTAGGTTCTTAAGGTCCGAAGTGTTATCCGAGCCTGAAGGCACGTCAAATGAAGAGACCCGAAGATGAGCGATGACGCCGCGACCTTTCCCGAGCCCTGGCAGGTAATGGCCGAGAATTTCGACGTGATGACCAGCGTGATCCCCTGGGGACGGCGCATGGGCTTCCGCGTCACCAGGGTGGAGAAAGGCCATATCTGGGGCCTGCAACCCTGGAAGGACCGGCTGGTGGGCGACCCCGACACCGGCGTCATTCATGGCGGCGTGCTGACCGCGTTTCTGGACAATCTCTGCGGCATGGCCTCCAGTTCGGCCATGGATGAAGCCCGCTTCGTCGCCACGCTCGACCTGCGCATCGATTACATGCGCCCGGCCGATGCCCGGCGCGACATTGTCGGCGAGGCCGAGTGCTATCATCTCACCCGCAATATCGCCTTCACCCGCGCCTGGGCCTATCACGAGACCCGCGACAAGGTGATCGCCACGGCCGCCGGCACCTTCGCCATCAACAAGCCGCGCTCCGTTGCCAGCATGAGGGCCCAATATGGCCAATGACATCGATCTCAGCCGCGCCGAGGAGGTCACCGCCTTTCTCGCCCGCACGCCGCTGGCCCAGGAGCTCGGCATGCGGTGCGAAGTCATGGGCGACGAGATGACGGCCATTGTTCCGTTCCAGGAAAAACTGCTCGGCAATGTCGCCATCCGCGCCATTCATGGCGGGGCCATCGGCGCATTTCTTGAGCTGACCTCACAGGCGCAGGTTTTCCTTGTCACCGAACACCTCACCCATCCGCCGCGCCCGATCAACCTCACCATCGATTATCTGCGTCAGGCCCATGCGAAGGATCTTTACGCCCGCGCCTCGATCACCAAGATGGGCCGGCGCATGTGCTCCGTGCACGCCGAAGCCTGGCAGGACGAACGCGCCAAACCCGTGACCACGCTGATGGCGCATTTCATGGTTGGTGGAGACTGACGGCCAGCATCGGCAAGGTCAACAATATCGACCCTGACGGCAACATTGCGGTCACCTGTGGCGCTCCGGCCGGGATGACAAAGAGGGGGGGGCGCCTGTTCCCTCAAGGACCGTCTCCCCAGCGCAGGCTGGGGCCCAGGGCGGCAGGCACAGCACTTTGTGGCTCTGGACCCCAGCGTGCGCTGGGGAGGCGGAGCGCGGGGACCTGTCCTGTCCCCCTCAAATCCGTCCCAACCTGCAGCGCCTTCGCCCGAAAAAATAAATCCATCCCACCCCCCTCATCCGCGCATATCCTCAGCGCACGATGAGCTTCTTCCATCCGCCCCCGGACCTTCCGGTCCA
>JAGQRO010000161.1 GCA_020425315.1 Hyphomonas sp.
TGCCGGAATCCATGTCGATCGAGCGCCGGCGCATGCTGGCCTTCCTCGGGGCAGAGCTGGAACTGACGCCGAAGGAAAAAGGCGTCAACGGCGCCATCGCCAAGGCGCAGGAGCTGATCGGCTCCATTCCCGGCGCCGTCATGCCCAGCCAGTTCGACAATCCGACCAATCCGGCGATCCATGAAAAGACCACGGCCGAGGAAATCTGGGCCGACACGGGCGGCGCGGTCGATGCCGTCATCTCCGGCATCGGCACCGGCGGCACCATGACCGGCTGTGCCCGCGTGCTGAAGGCGAAGAAGCCGGGCTTCAAGATGTTCGCGGTCGAGCCGGAAGACAGCCCCGTCCTTTCCGGCGGCGACCCCGGCCCGCACATGATCCAGGGCNNCAGGGCATCGGCGCCGGCTTCGTTCCCGGCAATGCCGATACCAGCCTGATCGATGAGGTCGTGCAGGTCTCCAATGCCGATGCCATCGCCAATTCGCGCAAGCTCGCCCTGCTGGAGGGCATTCCGGGCGGCATCTCGTCCGGCGCGGCGGCCACCGCGGCGATCAAGGTGGGCAGCCGGGACGTCATGGCCGGCAAGACGCTGGTCGTGATCCTGCCGAGCTTTGCCGAACGCTACGTCTCGACGGCGCTGTTCGAAGGGCTGTAATCAGGAGCGCATGCTCCTTCTCGATGTCCTGCTGCGCTATCCGGCGGTCGCGGTCCTTCTGGTCAGCGCCGCGTTCTGCCTGCGCGATGGCGCCCGGCTGGTGCAGGCCCGGCTTGGCGCCGGATTGTCGATCAGCGTGGCGGCGATGCTGCTCGGCACGGCGCCGCCGGACCTGCAGCTGCCATACCCGGCTCTCGTCCTCGTCCGCCTGCTCGACATGCCGAACGCCCTGTTCCTGTGGTTGTTCGGCCGCTCGCTGTTCGATGACGGGTTCCGGATGCGGGCGCCCGACTGGGCCGTGGCGGCGCTCTACATGGTGCTGATGCTGGTCCTCAGGGCCACCAATCTCGGCTTCATCGAAAGCCGGCCGGAATGGGTCGCTTATCTCACCAATGCGGTATCGTTCGCGATGGCAGGCCATCTTGTCTGGGTGGCACTGGCGGGGCGCCGGCATGACCTCGTCGAATCCCGGCGCACGATGCGGCCATGGTTCGCCATTGGCCTCGCCATCGTGCTCGGCCTGATCGTGGCGGGCGAGGCCCTGTTCAGCCGCCAGCATGACGCGCTGGTCTCGACGCTGAGGGCCGGGCTGACCCTGATGGCCGGCTGCTGGGGCCTGTTCTGGCTGGCGCGCCTGCGAACCGAGGCGCTGCTGTTCCAGCCGGCCCCGAAAGCCGCCCCGCCGCCGCCTGTCTCGGCAAAGGATTCCGCCCTGCTGGCCCGGCTCACCGCCCTGATGGAGACAGAGCGCGTGTTCACCGAGCAGGGCCTCACCATCGGGGCGCTGGCCGAGCGGGCAGGCGTGCCGGAACATCAGTTGCGTGCCCTGATCAATCGCGGCCTCGGCCACCGCAATTTCGCGGCCTTCCTGAATGGATATCGCATCGCGCTCGCCAAGGAGATGCTGGCCGATCCGGACCTTGCGCGGGTGCCGGTGTTGACGCTGGCCATGGATGCGGGCTTTGCCTCGCTCGCGCCCTTCAACCGGGCCTTCCGGGCAATGGAGGGTGTTACGCCCACCGAATTTCGCGAGGCGGCCCTCTCGAAAACCGGTTGAAACTGAAAAAATAGCCGCGTTTTCGAATTCGATCAGGCTTTTCCAGTCTCGCGGAGACGCCGGCCGGCCTCAGCGCCCATCCTGTGATCGTCAATGATCACAGGAGCCCCCAATGGATCTCAGTCACTTCACGCTCGACCATCTCATGCGCCGGACGGCGGACGGCATCGAATTCGAAATGTTCCGCTACCTGCTCGGCACGATGTCGACCTTCGTCATCATCTGGCTCGGCCTGTCGCACCTGTTGCGCTTTCGCAAAATCCGGCCGCCGACGCCGCGCAGCCGCCAGATCCGCAGCGAACTTCTCTGGTCGGCTATGACGGTGCTGATCTTCGTGGCGATGGACATTGTCGTGTTCGATGCGGCGGACCTCGGAATCTTCAAGAAATACAATGATGTTTCGACATATGGATGGGCCTGGTTCTTCATCTCCATCCCGCTGATGATCATCGCGCACGACGCGTATTTCTACTGGGCGCACCGGTTCATGCACCTGCCGCGTTTCTACAAACTGTTCCATATGCGCCATCACCGCTCGCACAATCCGACGCCGTTCACGGCCTATTCCTTCGCGCCGCTGGAAGCTGTGGTGGAATATGCCTTCGTGCCTGTCGGCCTGATGCTGATCCCGATCCACAATACGGCCTTCTACATCGTGATGCTGATCATGATCTTCAAAAACGCCGTGGCGCATTGCGGATACGAACTGATGCCGAAATCCTGGGCCCGCCTGCCGGTTCTGGGGTGGCTCACCTCGGTGACGCATCACGACATGCACCATGAGAAGGCGAACGGAAATTACGGCTTCTACTTCACCTGGTGGGACCGCTGGATGGGCACCGAACACAGGAACTATCTCGAACGCTTCGAAACCGCCGGCGACTGGGCCCGCCGGAAAGAGGAGGAGACCGCCGCGGAGCCCGGCCTTGTCCCGGCGGAATAACCTGCCGCCCCTTGTCTCCGGACGGGATTTGTAGAACCCATCCGCAGGAACCCGTCCGGAGACCCAAATGGCCCGTTTCACCCTGCACGGCATTTGCGATGCCGGCCTGCCCACGCAGGACGTGACGGCATGATCGGGCTGCACACCATCGTGTTGTTTGTTCTCGGCGTGATCATGCTCGGCATGGCGCTCGCCCTCGACCTGATGATGAGCATGGACGTGTCGGTCTGGGTGCAGGCACTGGTGGCGGCCTTCGGCATCTACCTGATTGTCATGGCCTGGCTGTCGCTGAAATTCGACGAGCGCCGCGCCGAGGCGCTGGAGACTGCTGAGCCGGTCGCCGCGGCAATCGAAGTCACCCGCATGACGCATGGCGATACGGCCGCCTATCTCGCTTATGCCACGGTCAATGGCGAGACCTGGACCGTGCCGCTGCGCATTTCGCGACGCGTGCGCAAGCTGGTGAAGCAGGGCGACCTTGACGGTGAGGCCTGGTTCGATCCGGAAGGCCGCCTCGTCGCGCTTGCCTGCGAGGGCGAACAGCTGCGCGTGATGCCGTTCCCGCGCCGCAAGAAATCCAGCCGAAAGAAGAAAGACGCATGAGCGACCTCATCACTGCCGTGGACCATCTCGTCCTTGTCGTGCCGGACATTTCGGCAGGGGAGGCGGTGTACGCTTCCTTGCTCGGCCGGCCGGCGGACTGGCGGGCAATGAGCGATGATGGCAGTGCGACGGCCTTGTTCCGGGTGCGGAACATGGCGCTCGAACTGATGGCGCCGGCGGGGGAGGGCCCGGTGGGCGACCGGCTGCGCGAAATCATCGAGGCCGATGGGCCGGGCCTCAAATCCATTGCCTTCGCCACGGATGACATCGGCGAAGCGCATCACCGCCTGACGCGCCGGGGCCTGAAGCCCTCTGAGGTCACACGCGGCGAGAGCACGAACGAAATCCATGGCGGCGCGCGCAGCTGGCGCCGCTTCCGCTGCGCGGACTCTGAGACCTCCGGCATCAAGACCTTCGTCATCCAGCCGGATTCGCCAATGCCCGTGGCCGATGCCGCGCCGGATGCGGTCGTCTCGCTCGACCATGTCGTGATCGATACGCCCAATCCGGACCGGGCGCTCGGCCTCTATGGCGCGCGCCTCGGGCTCGACCTCGCGCTCGACCGCAATGCGCCGGAATGGAAGACGCGCTTCCTGTTCTTCCGCACGGGCGGGCTCACTTTCGAGGTGATCCACCGGCTCGGTGAAACGCACGATGCGGCCGCGCCGGACAAAATCTGGGGCCTCACCTGGGAAGTGGACGACCTCGCCGCTGCCCATGCGCGCCTCTCCGCAGCGGGCTTCAACATTTCGGAACAACGCAAGGGCCGCAAGCCCGGCTCCACCGTGTTCACCGTGCGCGACGGCACGATGGGCGTTCCGACGCTTTTCATCGCGCATGAGGGGCGGTAAGGAAGCCGCATGAAAGCCTTCACCCAGCTCACCGGAACCGCCGCCGCCCTGCTCGAAAAGGGCAAGCCCATGTCGAACATCGACACGGACATGATCATCCCGAAACAGTTCCTGAAGACGACCGAACGCACAGGCCTCGCCAAGGGCCTGTTCTACGAGCTGAAAACGCTGGCCGACGGCTCGCCGAACCCCGATTTCGTGCTCAACAAGCCGGCCTTCTCGAAAGCGGGCATCCTGATCGCGGGCGAGAATTTCGGCTGCGGCTCCTCGCGTGAGCATGCGCCCTGGGCGCTGGCGGACCAGGGCATCTCGGTCATCATCGCGCCGAGCTTTGCCGATATCTTCCACAATAATTGCTACAAGAACGGCATCCTGCCCGTGCGCCTGCCGGTGGATGTGTGCGAGAAGCTGGCAGCGCAGGCCGGCGGCGCCAACCATGTCTTCTCGGTCGACCTTGAAAGCCAGACCGTGACGGCCCCGGACGGGGAATCCTACCGGTTCGAAGTGGATGCCGGCCGCAAGACGAACCTGATGCAGGGCCTCGACGAGATCGGCGCCTCGCTGCAGGCCGAAGGCGAGATTTCGACCTTCGAGTCGAAGCGCCGGCTGTCCACGCCCTGGCTGGAGAAGGCCGGCTGACCTTTCAGGAGGAAGCGCGATGAAGACACGTACCCTTGTTGCCGCGGCCCTGTTTCTGGCCCTGCCGCTGGGTGCCTGCCACACAGACCCGTTCGGCCTGAAGCCCGAGGTGAAGGTGACCCTGCCGGACACGCCGGCACCTGAGGCCGAAGCGCCCGCCAAGGAACCGGAAGACGGCACACCGCCGGAGGTGACCCAGCCATGATCGTCATTGAAGGCAGCGTGCGCGCCGCTCCGGACAAGATCGCGGCCGCCCGCGACATCATGGAACGGACCATCCGCGCCAGCCGCGCCGAGCCCGGCTGTATCGACTATGCCTACAGTATCGACGTGCTGGACCCCGGCCTCGTGCGGGTGACCGAACGCTGGGAAAGCCGGGAGGCGCTGGCGGCGCATTTCCGCATGCCGCACATGGCAGACTGGCGCGCCGCCTGGCCGGATCTCGGCATCACCGACCGGGATCTCCGCCTCTATGAAGCCGAGCCCGAGCCGATCTGACGCACGGCTTTTGATTGCGCCGGCGCGCCCCGCCCGCTAGGGGAGGCGCCGGTTCCAGAGTGAAAGGCATCCCCGCGCCATGAAACAGACGCTGCTCCTCCTGCCCGGTGACGGGATCGGCCCGGAAGTGACCGCCGAAGCCCGCCGTGTGGCGGAAACGATCGCGCCGGACCTGAAAATCGAGGAAGGGTTGGTCGGCGGCGCCGCGCTCGACGCCCATGGTGTGCCGCTGACAGATGAGACTCTGGGCCGCGCGCTCGCCTCCGATGCCGTCCTGATGGGGGCCGTTGGCGGACCGAAATGGGCCGGGGTGGCGCGCGACAAGCGCCCCGAAATGGGCCTGCTGACGCTGCGCAAGCAGATGGATGTGTTCGCGAATCTTCGTCCCGCCTTCTGCTTTCCGGCACTCGTCGATGCATCCAGCCTCAAGCATGAGGTGGTGGACGGATTGAACCTGATGATCGTCCGTGAGCTGACCAGCGGGGTGTATTTTGGCCAGCCGCGCGGCATTGACGAGACCAGCGGCGTGCGCCGGGGCTATGACACGGCCGTGTATACCCATCCGGAAATTGAGCGCGTTGCCCGTGTCGCCTTCGATATTGCCCGCGGGCGCACCGGGAATGTCTGTTCGGTCGAGAAGTCGAATGTGATGGATTCCGGCCTGTTCTGGCGCCAGGAAGTGACGCTGGCCCATGCCGAGTTCGGTGCGGGCGTGGAGCTCAGCCACATGCTGGCCGATTCCTGTGCCATGGAACTCGTGCGCGCGCCGAAACAGTTCGACGTGATCCTTGCCGACAATCTCTTCGGCGACATTCTGTCGGACGAGGCCGCGATGCTGACCGGGTCCATCGGCATGCTGCCGTCTGCCTCGCTCGGCGCGCCGGGCACGCCGGGCCTCTATGAGCCGGTGCACGGTTCGGCGCCGGACATTGCCGGCCAGGGCATTGCCAATCCCTGCGCGGCGATCCTGTCGCTGGAAATGGCGCTGCGCTGGTCGCTCGGCCGGGAGAAGCTGGCCGACATGCTGTTCGCCGCCGTCGGCAAGGCGCTGGACCGGGGCGCCCGCACGAAAGACCTCGGCGGAGAGCTGTCGACGCGCGACATGGCCGACGCCATTCTCGCCGCGCTCTGACCCCATACCGCCGGGGCAAGATTGCTCCGCCCGGCAAGGCATGAGAGCATTCCTCCAAAATAAAAGGGAGGAAAGCGATGTCCTATGCCAATGGGCGGCTGATCCACGATGCCGACAGCCATCTGATGGAGCCGGTCGACTGTCTCGACCCGTACTTTGAAAAGCGCCTGCTCGCCCGGTTCCGGTCGATCCCCTATATGGAAAAACTGCGCGCCGACTGGGACGATCCCATCAATGCGCGCCTTGCCCAGCACGGCGATGCCGGTTTCCGGGCGGAGGCAGGCGAAAACATCCTGCTGCGGAAGAATTACGAAGCCCACGGCGCCTGGATGCGGGACGACCGGCCCGAAGCGCTGGACCTGCTGGGCTTTGCCAGCCAGCTCGTCTTCACGACGCGATGCCTCGGCAATTTCGGGCTCGACCAGGGCGATGACATGGAGCTCTGCTATGCCGCCGCCGATGCGCACAACCGGATGATGACGGACTTCTGCAGTGTCGACCGGCGCCTGTTGCCGGTCGCCTATGTGCCACTGGAGGAATTCGACCGCTCGCTCGCCACGGCGAAGCTCGCCATTGAGCTCGGGGCCAAGGCGCTGATGGTGCCGAGCAAATGCCCGCAGCATCATGCGCCGAGCCATGTCTCGCTCGACCCTGTCTGGGCGGTGGCTGAGGAGGCCGGCCTGCCCATCATCATGCATGTCGGCGGGGAGCAGAAGCTCAACCCCGTCTACAAGGAGAACGGCCTGCCGCCGGTGCCGGACTTCCATGGCGGGGACGACAATTTCACGTCCGTTTCCTACATGCC
The DNA here is from genome assembly GCA_020425315.1 of Hyphomonas sp. GTDB lineage: Bacteria > Pseudomonadota > Alphaproteobacteria > Caulobacterales > Hyphomonadaceae > Hyphomonas. The sequence continues at coordinate 7,184 of JAGQRO010000161.1, forward strand.
GATCCCGGAAGCAGCGATGCAGACGCTGGCCACGCTGATCTTCGATGGCGTGTTCGATCGGTTCCCGCGCCTCAAATGGGGCGCCATCGAGCTTGGCGCGAACTGGGTGCCGGGATGGATGCGCGCCATGGATTCGGCCGCCCATGCCTTCCTGCGCAATGAGGAGCGGCTGCAGAAACTCTCCGCCAAACCATCGGAGATCGTGCGCCGCCAGTTCCGCGCCGCGCCCTATCCGCATGAGGATGCCGGCTGGATCATTGACAATGCCGGCGAGGAGGTCGCCCTGTTCTCGTCCGACTTCCCCCATGTCGAGGGCGGTCGCAATCCTCTGAAACGCTTTGACGAAACCCTGAAAGGCCAGACCGAAAGCGCCGTGAAAGCCTTCTATTCCGGCAATTTCATCGACCTGATGGGGGAGAGCCTCGCCCCGGACCTGCGTGTGCCGGAACTGGAGCGGTCGGCTTAAGGAGCCTCATCGGCCCACTCTCCTTTTGTCATCCCGGAATTTGCGCAGCAAATATCCGGGACCCGGGGCGGGGCATAAGGTGCTTGCGGCTCTGGGCCCCGGATAAACGCTTCGCGTTTTCCGGGATGACAGGAATGAAAATTCGGAGACGGCGACGCGCCTAGCTGTAATCCGCGATCCGGCAGAGCAGCGTGCCGCGGAATTCGAAGAAGCTGGCTCCGCGGACTTTCACGGTTTCGCCGGCCTTCACGCCGTTCGGCAGGTCGACGGCGGCCTTGCC
>JAGQRO010000162.1 GCA_020425315.1 Hyphomonas sp.
GCTGCGCGCTGCGAGGGCTCCTCGGCGCGCGCATTGGTGAGGAAGATGCGGGTCGGTGCGCTCTCAATGAGGGAGGGGGCAATCGCGCTTGCCGCAATGTCCGACAGGCTTTGCGTCGCGAACACGACAGAGACGTTCTTCTTGCGGAGCGTCTTCAGCCAATCGCGCAGGCGCCCCGCAAACATGGGATGATCGAGGAACAGCCAGGCCTCATCGAGGATCAGGAGGGTCGGCCGTCCATCGAACCGGGCTTCGAGTTTCGTGAACAGGTGCGCCAGCACCGGTGCTGCCAGACGCTTGTCCTGCATCAGCGCGTCCATTTCGAAGCAGAGCATGTCGCCGGTTTCGAGACGATCTTCATCAGCATCGAGCAGGGCGCCGTAGGGCCCGGCGAGCGTGTAGGGCTCCAGCGCCTGCCGGAGCTCCGGCATCTGCAAGAGCGCCACCAGCCCTGTCAGTGTGCGTTGCGCGACCGGCGCTGCACCAAGGCTCTGCAGTGCGGTCCAGACGACCTGCTTCACCTCCGGCGTCACCGTGACACCTTCCTGCTCGATCAGCCCCAACACCCAGGCCTGCGCCGCAGCCAAACCGGCTTCGCTGTTCGCGTCTTTCAGCGGCTGGAAGGCAAGGTCTCCCTCAAGGCCAAGATCATACCAGGTTCCACCGAGCGCCAGCGTGGCGCAGCGCGCCGAAGCGCCCTTGTCAAAGACAAACACCTGAGCGTCCGGATAGCGGCGGAACTGCAGCGCTAGGAGCGACAGGAGAACTGACTTGCCGGCCCCGGTCGGTCCGACCACCATCATGTGGCCCACATCGCCCTGATGGGTGACCAGCCGGAATGGGGTCGAACTCGCGGAGCGGGCCATCAGGAGCGGTGGCCCATCCAAGTGCGCATTGCGCTCCGGCCCGGCCCAGAGTGCGGAAAGCGGCGCCATATGGGCAAGATTGATCGTGTTCAGCAGCGGCTGGCGGACATTGGCATAGGCCTCACCCGGTAGCGTGCCGAGCCAGGCCTCGATCGCGTTGACGCTTTCCGTGACGCAGGTGAACCCGCGCTCCCGGATCGCACGCTCGACGGCGCGGATCTGGTCCTCGGCAATCGAAGCATCCGCATGCCGGACAACAATCGCTGTTGTGCAGTAGCCGAAGGCGACATGACCGGCGCCGAGGGCCTGCAGAGCCTCATCCGCATCGGCGGCTTGGTTGTCTGCATCCGTATTGAGCAGCGTGGCCGGCTCATTGGTGAGGATTTCACGGAGGTAGGAGGTGAGGGACCGGCGTTTGGCAAACCAGTTGCGGACGTAAGTGTTCAGCGTCTTTTCAGCGTCCGGCTTGTCGAGCGGCAGGAACCGCGTCACCCAACGATAGGCAAAACCGAGCTGGTCGAGGGCCGAGAGCAGTCCCGGCTCTCCCGACGCCGGGAAACCGTTGATCGTCAGGACTTTCAGCGTCTCCTCGCCAAGGCGGGGGGAGAGCCCGCCGGTCAGCGGCGTATCCACCAATAATGCATCAAGGCACATCGGGACGGACGGCGCCCGCACTGCCTGCCGTGCCGTGGAGATGCAGGCATGCAGATAGGTGAGCGTCTCATCGTCACTGAGGAACCGCGCCTCCGGCATCAGGTCCGCCATCATGTCGCGGGCCCGCGCCGTCTCGGTTTCAAAATAGGCGAGATGCTCGCTCCAGAAGGCCGCCGGGACGTCCGCCGGGTCCTCTATGAAGAGCTGTTCGATCCTTGCCGTCCGGTCGGCCGGCGGCATCCAGGTGAGGGTCATGTAGCAATCGGTCTCGAAATGCCGTCCCGCTTCCTCGAAAGTTGCGCGGCGTTCCTCGTCGACCAGCCAGGCCGCCGGGTCGCGCCAGATGCTTTCAGGATAGGTCACAGACGGCCTGCGGTCGGCTTCGATATGAAGCGCCCAGCCGGAGCCGAACCGGCGGAGGAGATTGTTCATCCGTGCGGTGACGGCGACCAGTTCCTCCGCCGTCGAACTTTCAAGGTCGGGTCCCCGATAGGCGATCGTACGCTGCAAGCTGCCATCCTTGTTGAGGACGATGCCGGGCGCGATCAAGCAGGCCCATTTGAGATGGTCTGCCAGCGATGCCGGGCGGGCACGGTATTCACGAAGGTTCAGCATGCGTACCAGGCCTTCTGGCGGATGTGCCGGATCAGCACGTCTGTGAATTGCGGATCGCGCCTTGCGGCAAAGACGCAGAGGCCCTGCGCCACGATCCAGAAGACGAGCCCCACGACCCAGAGCTGGAGGCCGATGCCGAGCGCGGCCGCCAGCGTGCCGTTGACGATGGTCGCAAGCCTTGGTGCGCCGGCGAGCAGGATCGGCGCCGTGAGCGAGCGATGCACCGGCACACTGTAGCCTGGTGGCAGGGGCGAGACTTCTGCCATCAGAGCGTTGCCCCGCCGCCGAAGGAGAAGAAGGAGAGGAAGAACGAGGTCGCGGCAAAGGCGATGGACAGACCGAACACGATCTGCAGGAGCTTCCGCATCCCGCCGCCGCTCTCGCCGAAGGCGAGGCCGAGACCGGTCAGAATGATGACGATGGTCGCAAGGATCTTGGCGACCGGGCCCTCGATGGATTCGAGGATCGATTGCAGCGGGGCTTCCCAGGGCATGCCGGAGCCGGCCGCATGGGCGGGGAAGGC
>JAGQRO010000163.1 GCA_020425315.1 Hyphomonas sp.
GGTGCGCGGCGGGGCGACGATCAGGGCGCGCTGGCCCTTGCCGATCGGCGCAACGATGTCGATGACGCGGCCGGAGCGGTCTTTCTTGGTCGGGTCCTGGCTTTCCATGCGCAGGCGCTCTTCGGGATAGAGCGGGGTCAAATTGTCGAAGTGGACCTTCTTGTTGGCCTTGTCCGGCTCTTCGAAGTTGATCTGCGACACGTCGGTCAGCGCGAAGTAGCGCTCATTGTCCTGCGGCGCCTGGATCGGACCTTCGACGGTGTCGCCGGTGCGGATGTTCGCCTTTTTCAGCACTTCCGGGCTAACATAGATGTCGTCCGGGCCGGGCAGGTAGTTGGATTCCGGCGAGCGCAGGAAGCCGAAGCCATCGGTCAGCACTTCCAGCACGCCCTGGCCGGTGATCTCGACCTCGCTGTCGGCCAGTTCCTTCAGGATGGCGAACAGCATGTCCTGCGTCCGCATCGAGGAGGCATTCTCGATTTCCAGCTCTTCCGCATAGGCGAGCAGGTCTTCGGGCGATTTGGCTTTGAGTTCGCGAAGCGTCACGCTGGTGACGTTGTCGAGCATGGAGGAGGCCATGAAATGGAGTCCGATTGTAGTGTCTGGCAGCAGACTGGATTTGGGGAGGCCGGGCGAGAAAGAAGTCGCAAGGCACAAGGACTGTGCACCGGATTGAGCGCATATGGGGCGAACCTGCCGCGCGCGTCAAGGGGCCTTCAGCTGATGCGCCGGCGTCAGAACGGGCGGACGATCACCATGATGACAACTCCGATCATCATCAGGAACGGCACCTCGTTCAGCATGCGCAGCTTGCGGGCGGTGATCGTGGACGTGCCTTTGTCGATCCGCTTGCCGATGCCGACATAATAACCGTGCATGGCGGAGATCAGCGTCACCAGCAGCAGTTTCACATGCATCCAGGGCTGGCTGAGCAGGGCAGGGTTCATCCACAGCATCAGCCCGCCGAACACCCAGATCAGCACGATCGAGGGGTTCATGACGATGTTCTTGAGCTTGTTGGAGGCCTCTTTCATGGTCTCGAACAGAGGCTCGCCCGGCTGGCTCGCCAGCTGGTGGATCTTGTAGCGCGGATAGATCATCAGGCTCGCCATCGTGGCGATGACGAAGATCACATGACCGGCCTTGATCCAGTTGTAGAGCATGTCAGGCGGTTCCGGCAGCTGCGTGGTTCACCTTCTGGCCGGGCTTGCGGGCCTCCATCCGGTGCGGGCATTTCGAATAGCCAACCGGGCAAAGCCTGTCACCGGCGCACGAACGCATGGGTTCTTTCATGCCGAGGGCTTTCACTGTCTCCGAGGCCAGCATCGAAATGAAGCCCGGATGCGTGCCAAGCGCCTCGACGCGCGTATAGCTCGCCGCGCCGTTTTGTTCGGCCACGAGACGGTATTCCTCGCCCAGTTCGACCAGCGTCTCGATATGCTCGGACACGAAGGCAATGGGCGCGATCAGGATGTTGCGGCCATCCTTGGCCTTTTCAGCAACGGTTTCCTCGGTCGCAGGTCCGATCCATTTCAGCGGGCCGACGCGGGATTGGTAACATGGCGTCACCTCCCATTCGGCCGGCACGCGCCCGGCAATCATCTCGGCCAGGGCCTCGCACTGCCATTGGTAGGGGTCGCCGTCCGCCACGATCTTTTCCGGCAAGCCATGGGCCGAGAGCAGGAGAGAGACTTTCTCAGGCTTCCCGGCCGAATCCCACGCCTTCATGATCTGGTCGACATGCGCGGAAACGAAGTCTTCCTCGAACGGGTAGCAGCAGACCGTTTTGGCCTTGCCCTTGTAGACCTTGTTCCAGGCGGTGAGGGAGGACCCCGTCGTCGTGGTCGAGAACTGGGGATAGAGCGGCAGGAGCACGACTTCGTCGGCGCCCCAGGCTTTCACGTCTTTCGCGGCCTGTTCCGTGAACGGGTGCCAGTAGCGCATGGCGATGAAGCAGCGCACTTCATCTTCCGGCAGGCGCTGCGCCAGTTCCGCCGTCAGGGCTTCGGCCTGCTTCTCCGTTTCCGGCAGCAGCGGCGAGCCGCCGCCGGCATCCATCATCACGTAGTTCTTGATCACCATCGGCGCGCGCGACTTCGAGATCAGCCGGGCCAGCACGAACCGCACGGGCAGGGGCGCAGTGATGATCGCCGGATCGCGGAACAAATTCTTCAGGAACGGCTGCACCGAGGCGGCCTTGTCCGGCCCCCCCAGATTGAACAGCACGACCGCAATCTTCCGCCCCATCTCAGCCTTCCCGCAGAACCTTCAACGCACGCTCGACATTCGCGATCGGCGTTTCCGGCCGGACACCATGACCGAGATTGAAGATATGGGGGCGCCCGGAATAGGCCTTCACCAGTTCCCGGATGCGCGCATCCATGCGTTCTCCGCCCTCAATCAGCAGCAGGGGATCGAGATGGCCTTGAACCGGCATGCCTTTCGGCAGCACCGAGTTCACATAATCCGGCACCGCAGCCGTATCGAGCCCGACCGCGGTCACGCCCGTCTCTGCCGCATACTCCCCGATCATCACGCCAGCCCCGCGCGGAAAGCCGATGACCGGCACCGTGATGCCCATGGCCCGCAGGCGAGCAACCAGCTTCTTCGTCGGCGCGATAATGACTTCCCGGAAGATATTGTCCGGCAGGCCTTCGGCCCAGCTGTCGAACAGCATCAGCGCATTGGCGCCAGCAGCCACCTGCCGGGCAAGGTATTCCGCCGTAGCCTCGGCCACCTGGTCCATCACCGCGGCGAGGTCGCCCGGCCGGCCATGTGCCCAGCGCCAGGCATCCGACTTGTCCGTCTTGCCGCGCCCTTCGATGGCATAGAGGCTCACCGTCCAGGGCGAGCCGGCAAATCCGATCAGCGTCGTTTCGGAGGGCAGGGCCTCACGAACCCGGCTGACGGTTTCATAGACAGGCGCCAGCCGGTCAGCCGCCTTCATGGCTGGCACACGGGAGAGGTCGGCCGGACCGGAAATCTGTTCGACCAGAGGACCGACACCTTTTTCGAATTCGACCGACAGGCCCATCGCATCCAGCACAAGCAGGATGTCGGCAAACAGGATCGCGCCATCCATGCCATAGCGGCGCACCGGCTGCAGCGTTGCTTCGGCTGCCATGGACGGCGTGTAGCAGAAGTCGAGGAAGTCTTTCGCCCGGGCCCGCAGCTCGAGGTATTCGGGAAGGTGACGTCCGGCCTGACGCATCATCCATACCGGAGGCCTCTTGGCGGTCTCTCCCAGAAGAACCTGCAGGAGTGGTTTCGTGCTGTCGGTGCCCATCGATCTTCCCGCAATTCTTCAAACAAGCCCGTCAGGGCGCTTATGACTATTAGGCCGTGAAGACGTGGGAAAAAGGCCCGTGCGCGGTTTTGTCCAGCGAATTCCACATACGAGTCACAGACCGGCGCGTCAGTTGCCTGACCCGAGTGGTCCGGCGATCCCGGATGCTCACTCCTGGCTCTCGCCGACTTTTCCCATTGCCCAGAGGATGCCGATCCAGCCCGCCTTGACGACCGGCAGGGCGAGCATGACAGCGCCGGTGACGGCAAGGGCCGCGCCGGGCAGGGTGATCCAGGAGGGCAAGGGTGCGCGCGAGACGAGGAGCGTGACCGCCACCAAGAAGGGGCCGAGAATCAAGACGGTAAGCCAGGCCGGCCCGTCTTCGGAAGGCACCCGTCCCAGCGGTGCGCCGCAGGCGGAGCAGGCATCGACCGGTTTCAGGTAGGAACGGTAAAGCCGGCCTTCCCCGCATGATGGGCATCGCATCCGCAGGGCGCGCAAGAGGGCAACCCTCAATTCGGTCCGGGAAACAGGCGGGGTGGCATCAGGCATGGGAGGGGCTCTCATTCAGGGCAGAGGGGCAACGGACCGGCCCTGAATACCCATGGGAGTCACAGGGGCGAACGGAAGGTGATTCCGCGGAGTCGGATTCCGCCGCCTGTGAGATTTGTGTGACTCCGCCCGGGCCAGTTCCTCTATCCACAGGCGAGTCACAGGCCTTGTGAAAACGCCAAACCTCGGCAAGAGAGAGGACATGACCCGGCCGCAACGCCCCAGCATCTACTTCAATGTGCATCTCGTCTCCGACTCCACGGGCGAGACGCTGAACGCCATTCAACGTGCTGCCTGTGCCCAGTTCGAGAATGTGCAGCCGCTGGAGCATAATTACTACCTTGTCCGGTCCGAACGCCAGCTCGAGCGTGTGATGCGCGAGATCGACGCTGCGCCGGGCGTCGTCTGGTACACGATTTCCGATGACGGCCTGCGCGGACGGCTGGAATCCTTCTGCCGCGAGCGCTCCGTGCCGACCCTGCCGGTGCTCGATGCCTCCATCGCCATGCTGTCCCGGCACCTTGGCATCTCCGCCAACCAGAAGGTGGCTGGCCAGCACGCGCTCGATGAGGACTATTTCGAGCGCATGGAAGCGATCAATTTCACGCTCGCCCATGATGATGGCCAGAATGTCGAGAGCCTGACCGGCGCCGATGTGATCCTGCTGGGCGTCAGCCGCACGTCGAAGACACCGACCTGCGTCTATCTCGCCAACCGGAAAGTCCGTGCCGGGAATATCCCGCTGGTGCCCGGTGTGCCGCTGCCGGCGCATGTCGAGCAGATGGGCGAGACCGGCCCGCTGATCGTCGGGCTGAAAATCAGCGCTGAGCGTCTCGTCCAGATCCGCCGCGCGCGCCTCATCTCCCTCAATGAGGACGAGCACACGATCTATGCCGACGAGGACGCCGTGCGCGAAGAGGTCACGCAGGCAAACCGCCTGTTCCAGCGCAACAAGTGGAAAACGATCGATGTCTCGCGCCGCTCGGTGGAAGAGACGGCGGCGGCGATCCTCAACTTGCTGAACGAGCGGCGGGCGCTGCTGTGAGTCTTGAAGTTGTCCTGGCGTCTGGCAGCGAGAGCCGGCGCAAGCTGCTGGCGGCCGCCGGCGTCGAGGCCGCTGCGGTTAAGCCGAATGTCGACGAGGACGCGATGAAGGCAGGCCTGCGCGCTGAAGGTCTTACTGTGCGCGACCAGGCGATGCGCCTGGCCGAATTGAAGGCGATCAAGATTTCCGCGCGCCAGCCGGGCCTTGTCATCGGCGGCGACCAGATGCTGGCCTTCGGCGACGAGGCCTTCGACAAGCCGAAGGATCTCGAAGGCGCGAAGGATCATCTGCGCAAGCTCTCCGGCAAGACGCACACGCTTGAGACCGCCATCGTCGTCTGCGAGAACGGCACACCCGTCTGGCGCCATCTCGCCCGTCCGAAACTCACCATGCGGCCGCTGTCGGAAGACTTCATCGAATCCTATGTCGCGCGCGTTGGCGAGCCGCTGCTGGCGACCGTCGGTGCCTACCAGCTCGAAGGCCTCGGTGCGCAGCTCTTCGTGCAGGTGCAAGGGGATTATTTCTCCATCCTCGGCCTGCCGCTGCTGCCGCTGCTGGATTACCTCCGCATCAGGGGAGTGCTGGCGGCATGAGCGTTCTCTTTGGCGTCATCGGAGACCCGGTCTCCCATTCGCTTTCGCCGGTGATCCACAATCGCTGGCTGCGCGAGCATCGCATCGATGCGACCTATGAGGCGCTGCAGGTGCCTGCCGGCGAACTCGAAAGCGCGCTCGACTCCCTCATCCAGCGGCGCGGGGCAGGCTTCAACATCACCTTGCCGCACAAGGAAGACGCGCTGAAGCTGGCCGCCCGGGCGAGCGATGTTGCCCGCCGCATCGGCGCTGCGAATACGCTGATCCGCCGCGAGGATGACCGATGGGATGCGGAGAATACGGATGCGCCGGGATTCATCCGGGCGCTGAGGGATGCCGGGATCGACCCCGGCGGCCTGCGTGTCACGCTGCTCGGCGCCGGCGGCTCGGCCCGGGCTGTCGCGGTCAGCCTGTCCGATCTGGATGCAGACCTCACCATCGCCAACCGCACCATCGACCGCGCCAAGGCCCTCGTGAAGGATACCGGCATCACGGCAAATATCTGCTCGCTGGAAGAAGGCCTCGCCGATGCCGCCGCCAGCGACCTTGTCGTCAACACGCTCAGCCTCGGTCATTCCGGCGGTGCGCTGCAGCTGCCACCGGGGCAGGGGCGGCCCTTCTTCGATATCTCCTATGGCAAGGCAGCGGCCAGTATTGGCGAAGCAGCTCGCGAGCGCGGCTGGCACACGCATGACGGCCTCGGCATGCTGGTGGCGCAGGCCGCCTACAGTTTCGAGCACTGGTTCAATATCCTGCCGGACATTCCCTCGGCGCTCGCCCATTGCCGCAAGCTGGTGGAGGCAACCACATGATCGTGCTGGGTCTCACCGGCTCCATCGGCATGGGCAAGTCGGCGACGGCGGGCCTGTTCCGCGATGCCGGCGTGCCGGTCTATGACGCCGATGCGGCCGTGCACGCGCTTTACCTGCCGGGCGGCGCTGCCGTGGAACCCGTTGAAGCGGTCTTTCCGGGGGTCACCGTGGACGGGGCCATCGACCGCAACCTGCTGCGGGCGCGCGTGCTGAACGATACCGCGGCGATCAAGCAGCTCGAATCCATCGTCCATCCGCTGGCCGGGGCTGCGCAGCGTGAGTTCCGCCAGGCCGCTATGGAGGCCGGTGCGCCGTTCGCCGTGCTGGATATCCCGCTCCTGTTCGAAACCGGCGGGTTTGCCTATTGCGATTATGTGCTGGTCGTCTCGGCTCCGGCGGATGTGCAGCGGGAACGGGTGCTGTCGCGCCCCGGCATGACGGCGGAGACTTTCGAGGCGATCCTCGCCCGCCAGGTGCCGGATGCAGAAAAGCGTGCAAAAGCCGACTTTATCCTGTCGACAGCGCACGGCTTCGCCTTTGCGAGAGACCAGGTCCGGGCCATAGTGGACCTGATGAATCGCAAGGCAACCGGTGACGACTCATGAGCCAGCTCCGCGAAATCGTGTTCGATACGGAAACCACGGGCCTCCGCCCGGAGGAGGGCGACCGCATCATCGAGGTCGGCGCCGTCGAGCTGATGAACTATATCCCGACCGGGCGCACCTTCCGCGCGCTGATCAATCCGCGCATGCCGGTCTCGGCCGATACGGTCCGCATCACCGGCATCACCGATGACGATTTGAAGGACGCGCCATTCTTCGAGGATCCCGAAGTCGTCGACGCGTTGATGGAGTTCATCGGCGAGGATCCCATCATCGCCCATAATGCAGGCTTCGACCGGGCGTTCCTGAATTCCGAACTCGGCAAATGCGGGCGCAACCCCGTGCCGGAATCGCGCTGGATCGACACGGCCAGCATGGCCCGGCGAAAATTCCCGGGCGCCCCGGCCAGCCTCGACGCGCTCTGCAAGCGGTTCGACATTTCGCTCGAAAGCCGCACCTTCCACGGCGCCCTGCTGGACAGCCAGCTGCTGGCGGCCGTCTATCTCGAGCTGATGGGCGGGCGGGCGCGCGCCTTCTCGTTCGAGGTCGTGACCGAAGTCGAGGAAGTCGTCGAGCAGACAGCGGCCAGGCCGCGGCCGAAGCCGCTGCCCTCACGCCTCAGCGAGGCCGAAGAGGCCGCACATGGCGAATTCGTCGAAAAGCTGGGCGAAGCTGCCCTCTGGAACCGTTACGCCTGAGCGTCCGGGGCCGGGGCTGATCCGGCCGCAGCAGCTGCTTCCTGGGCACGGCGGTATTGCTGTTGGTACAGCTGCACGAAATCCACCGGATCGATCAGCAGCGGCGGGAAGCCGCCTTCACGGGTGATTTCCGCCACGACGCGGCGCGCGAACGGGAACAGGAGGCGCGGGCATTCGATCAGCAGCAGCGGCTCAAGCTGGGCCTGCTGCACATTCTGCAGCTGGAACAGGCCGGCATAGTCGAGTTCGGTGATGAACAGGACGGTGCCTTCGGCCAGAGCTTTGGCCGACAGTTTCAGCGACACTTCGAACAGGCCATTGCCGTCTGCGTGGGGCGTTGCGCTGACATCGATGCCGAGATCGATGTTCGGCTGCGCCTGCACGGGGCCATGACCGGGATTCTCGAAGGACAGGTCCTTGATGTATTGTCCCAGCACGCGCAGGCCGGGCATCGCTTCGGTGCCTGCAGCGGGGTTCGGGGCCTGTGGGGCGCTCGTATCGGTCATGTTTTCCTCCCAACTCTACCGGGCGCGCGCCTAGCATGCGGCCCCATGAAGCGCAATGTATCACTGGCACTGCAGGCGTGACGGGCCTATCTTGGAGCCATGATACGTATCAACGCAAGAACAGGGCCGAATTGATGGACCCCGTGATGGAAGTCATCTTTCTCGCCGGCGCGGCATTGTTCGTGCTGTCGCGGCTCTATTTCACGCTCGGCAAGGGCGAGAACAACCGGCCTGTGGGCCGGACCAGCCCGACGGCGTCTTCCGACGAGGCGGCCTCGAAGAAGGCCCATGAAGACCTGCCCCCGCCGCCGTCCGAGGCCCCGATCTTCACCGGACCTGCCGCAGCGGGACTGGAAGAGATCTATGCCGCCGACCGCAGCTTCAACACGCCGACCTTCATGCAGGGCGCCCGGGCCGCCTACCAGATCATCGTGTCAGCGTTTGCGCGCGGAGACCGCAAGGCGCTGCGCCCGATGCTGGACGACGATGTCTACGAGGCCTGGGACGAGGCCATTTCCGCCCGCGAGAGCGACGCGCCGGCCTTCGAACTCCTGCGCATCCGCAAGGCGGAAATCGAAACCGCCGATCTCGATGGCACGATGGCCCGCGTTGCCGTGCGCTATGAGGCCGAGCTCGGCGATGGCGAGATTGTGCGCACGGCGCGCGAAATATGGACCTTCATGCGCGATGTGACCAGTTCCGACCCGAACTGGATCCTCGATGACGTCGAAGTGGCCAATTAGCGGTTCCGCGGCATCTTTCTGGTGACACTGCGACAGGAAGCGCGCCATAAAGTTGCGCATGTGGTCGCGTGCGCGCTCCTTGGCGTTCCTCCTGTTTGTTGCTGCCTGTCAGGGTACGGGCCGTCCGCCTGTTGTGTATGCTCCTGCGCCACCCATCGAGGAAACACCGGCGCCTCCGCCGGTCTATCCGGTCTGGAACACGCCATCGGACTTTGTTGACCTGCCGGACTGGCCGGCCGTGCCGCTTGGCGCAGCGGTCGAGGCATTCGGGCGATCCTGCGAGAATTTCTCCACCCGCGACCCCGGCACCGATGTGTCGGGGGCGGCGCCGTGGGCCGGGGCCGTAGGGGAGTGGGCCACCGCCTGCGCAGCGGTCGGCGCGGCCCGCAATGAAGACGAGGCCCGCGCAGCGTTCGAACAGTCCTTCCTGCCGATCGAGATCCTCTCGCCGGATGGCAAGAGCCGCTTCACCGGCTATTTCGAGCCGACCTATGAAGCGCGCTACACGCCGACCCCGCCTTACACCGAACCCGTTCCCGCCCTGCCGAGTGACCTCATCCCGAATGGCGGCAAGCCGCTGCAATTGATGCGCAACGGGCTGACCCGCCCCTATCCGGAGCGGGCGGATATCACCAATGCCGGCGTGAAGGCGATTGCCTATGCCCATCCGGCGGACGTGTTCTTCCTTCAGATCCAGGGCTCCGGCCGGCTGATTTTCCCGGATGGGTCCACCCTGCGGGCCGCCTATGCCGCGCATAACGGCCATCCCTTCAAATCAACCGCCAACTGGCTGATGGAGACCGGCCGCATCGAGCGCAGCGAAGCCAGCATGCAGGGCATCCGCGCCTGGATGGACCGCGCCGGACCGGCCGAAACGCGCATTGCGATGAACCAGAATCCGCGCTTCGTCTTCTTCCGCGCGCTGCCCGAAGGCGACCCGTCGCTCGGGCCGGAGGGTGCGCAGGGCGTGCCGCTCACCTCGCTCGGCTCGATGGCGGTGGATACCAGTCTCCTGCCGCTCGGCGCGCCGATGCTGGTGCAGACGACCGCGCCCGGCCTCGGCGGAGAGTGGGAAGGCCTGCTGATCGCGCAGGATACCGGCGGGGCGATCAAGGGCGCGGTGCGCGGCGACATCTATTTCGGTACCGGCAAGGAAGCCGGCGACCGTGCCGGAACCACGAATGCGCCGGGGCGCTTGTGGATCTTCCTGCCGCGCCCGGTGGCCGAGCGGATGCGCGCTGAAGGCTATGCCGGCCTGTCGTCGGCTGTGGCCGCGCCCTGATGTCCAGCCATCGCCGCCTGACGCCGGAAGAGGCCCGGGCCTGGGCCCGCGTCGCGCGCAGCGTCAAGCCCATCGGTCCGAAGGCGGAGGATCTCACCGAGTTCATCGAGGCGCTGGAGCATGGCGAGCCGGTCGTGCGCCGGGCTGCGTCCGTGCCGCGCCCGGCCACAGCAAAGCCCGCCCCGCCGAAATCTCCATCGCCCAGCCCGCCGCAGAACCGGGGCAATGAAAAGCGTGTGCGCCGGGGCAAGCTGGAGCTTGCCGGCCGGTTCGACCTGCATGGCCATACCCAGTCTTCCGCCAGTTCCGCGCTGCCGGATTTCCTGAAACGCAAACAGGCCGAAGGCGCACGCTGCGTCCTGGTCATCACCGGCAAGGGCCGGGGCGGGGAGGGGGTTCTGCGGCGCAATTTCCTGCGCTGGCTGGAAGAGCCTGCCGCTCGCGACATCATTTCCGGCTATTCCGAAGCCCACCCAAAACATGGCGGCAGCGGTGCCTGGTATGTCTTCCTGAAGCGCCCGGCGGACGAGGCCTGAGAAAAAGATGCCCGGGCTGCATCCGGAGAAGGCCCCGCCGGCATCTGGTAAGGATGGTGCCGACACACAGGAGATTCCCCATGCGATTTCGACCTGCCCAGGCATCCCTCCTTCTCCTGTTGACCGCTGCCTGTGCGACGCCGCCTCCGGAACCAGCCGGGGTTGCCTTCAGCATCGCCGCAGACCCCGGTGATGTCGGCGCCGCCACCGCAGAGGCAGACGTTGCCGCCGCGCGCCAGAAAATCGAGACTTTCTTCGATGCGCCGTTCCCTGAGCCCGTCCGCATCACCATCGCGCCCGACCGGGCGGCATTTGACGCGGCCATGCCGGCGGAGTGGGGGATGATCTCGACAGAGTGCTGGATGGTGGGTGTCGGCGTCGCAGACTGGCTGGCTGTTCTCTCGCCGGCGGCGTGGAGCGCGGAAGCCTGCGAACATGACGGATCCGACCGCACCGAGGTGCAGGGCATCATCACCCATGAACTCGTCCACACCTATCATGGCCAGCACAATCCGACGCGGGACTTCACTGGAATGGACGCGGCCGGATGGTTCGTCGAGGGCCTCGCCACCTATGTCTCCGGCCAGCTTGAAACATCGCATGCCGGCGATGCCGCCGAAGCCATCGCGGAAGGCGCAGCGCCCACCGAGCTCGAATCGGCGTGGAGCGGGCGCTATCGCTACGGCGTCAGCGGCTCGATGGTCGCCTATATCGACGAGACATATGGGCGCGGCGTGCTGGTGGCGCTGCTGCCGGCCACCAGCGAAGAGGAAATATTGTCGGCCCTCGGCTCCAGTGAGGCGGAGTTCATCGCCAGCTGGGCAGAATGGGCCGGGGACTAACCGCTAGTCCGGATTGTACCAGACCGGGCTGGTCCAGGCGCGTTCCTGGATGGTCGCCGGCATGTCCGGATTGGGCGGCGTGCCGTTGCGGGCCGCATCCCAACTCGACCAGCGGCAGGACGGGTTTTCCAGCACACGGACATAATAGGCCGCCCGCTCCGCCGGATCGAAGGCCGGGTCGCGCCACAGCGCTTTGATCTCGGCCGCGCCGGTTCCGTCCTCGGTGGAGCAATCGGTGAGGTTCACGCTCGCGCCATTGTCAGCGCAGCGATGGGTCTCCGGGTCCGGTGTGCCGCTGGAACAGGCGACATCATAGACGGTCTCATGCGCCGCATTGGCGGCATCGGTCCACACTTTCACCACCTGAAGCCGTTGCAGCGGATAGGAATCCGGATCGCGCATCGCCCAGGCGAGAATGGCCGGGGCGTCTTCCGATGCGGCCAGCTCACCGCCTTGCGGTACGCCGCCGGCATAGGCTTTCGAGACAAGGTCCGGGTCGCCCAGCAGGTCGTCATCCATACCGTATCCGGCGAACATGCGCACTTTCAAGCGCGGACCGGACGTGCCGAACGTCTCCTTGCGGCGGATGGCGTCGAACACGCCTTCGCGCGTGTTCTCATCGGCCCAGACGCCAGCGAGGCCCGAGGCGCTGTACTGGCCTGCAGCCAGCAGGCGCCGCATGTCGTTCGGTCCAACGGGGATCGGCCCATTGATCTCTACTTCAGGTACATCCCAGGTCCTGGCGCCGTCCGGCGGAACGGAATGGCGTGCCTCGGGGCTGGCGCCATCTGCCGGGAACTTGCCCCAGAATTTCTCCTCGATGAACGGGCCGGCGCCGATATGGGTGTCGCTGGACCCGATGAAACCGAACTTGAACGGGTTGAACCCTGCCTCGCCCTGCAGTGCGAGGCCGCGAACCAGCGCATTGCGCGCATAGTCCCCATCATGGGGAGAGGATTTCGCCGCGCTGCCGATGAAGGTCTCATAGAGCTCGAAATCTGCCCATTCATCGTTCGGCGACAGGGAAGGGTGCACTTCCGACGTGCCCTTGATCTGAGTGATCTCCATCACCGGCTCGTTGCGCATGCGAGTGGTGGCATAGTCCGCTGTCAGCGCGCCGCCTTCGTAAGTCGCCAGTGCGAACATTTCGCCGTTCGAGGCATTGGAATTGTGCGGGATCGACATCACTTCCCGGCCTTCGGCCCGCTGGGTGTCCATCCAGGCCCAGAGGTCTTCCGGATTGGTGGAATCAAGCGTCGAGAATAACCGGTCCGGCGCGGCGCCGCGGAAAATGACATTGCGGTGCAGGTTTGCAGCGGCGGGAGTCTCGGACTCCACAACCGGCGTCATTGCCGTGAATTCGTAGCCGGCAAAGGTCGTGAACTTGCCGGGCTCATAATGCCGGTTCGCCGCATCGATGGCACGGGCCCAGGAGGAGTCGATCACTTCGCGGTCATAGATCTCCTCGATCTCCTCGCCCGACACGATGGTGAGGCCGACATTCTGGAAGGACTGGCCTGGATTTTCCGCTTCCGGGCCGAATACCGACTTTGCAAAAGCCGTCTGCGACAATGCCGAGCCGGGCGTCGCCATGACCTGCATGATGCCCATGTATTCGCCATGATCGGTCACCGCGAGAAAGTCGAGCGGGCCGGAATTCAGCTGGATGTCATAGCCCGCCTCGATGCGCAGCGCCTCGCCCTTGGCAAAGCGGTAGGCATCGTCAGGCGTCGCGCGCACATTGGAAATGAAGGCGTCGAAGGACTGGCCGGTATGCACATGCAGGTCGCCGAACAGGGCGACCCGGCCCGCCGGATCAGCCTGTACCGGCGTAACGGCTTCAGCCGGCGCAACATCCGGGCTGTCGGTGGGCGCAGCGGTTTCCTGCGGCGCGGCACAGGCGGCAAGCACCAGCGCCGATACGCCCAGCAAGGCTGACTGTCTCATGATATTCCTCCCCTGTTCTCTTTTCAGGCGAGCATCGGCCTTTTCCGGCCAAGATCAAGACAGACGCGACGTCACTTGCGTGGTTTCCAGTAGCCGGTGGCCTCCAGAGCCAGCACGCGGGCAGCATCTTCGGCCCCGATCCGGCGCAGCGCCTCGATCAGGATGATCAGGTCCGGCGTCTCCAGTTTCGACGGGTCGCCGCCGGTCATGTCCAGCGTTGCCATCACCGCTTCCGATGCGGTGCCGGACCGGGTTGCCGCCAGAATGGCGATCGCGCGTTCCGGCGCCTGCGCCTTGCCGGGCTTTGCGCTGTGCTCGACGATATAGGCACGGCCATCTGAGGGCGCGGTCGAATAGAAGGCCGACCAGAGCGACATCAGCCGGGCGGCGGCGCGCTTCTC
Source organism: Hyphomonas sp. (assembly GCA_020425315.1). Lineage (GTDB taxonomy): Bacteria > Pseudomonadota > Alphaproteobacteria > Caulobacterales > Hyphomonadaceae > Hyphomonas. The sequence continues at coordinate 13,846 of JAGQRO010000163.1, forward strand.
CGCCGGGGTCTTCGCCGTTTCCATCAGGCGCCGGGCCACTTCATTGACGGAGCGCGTGCTGGTGTTCGATCCGGCCAGGATCACCAGACCGTCCGTCCATGCCGTTTCGAAATCCGCCAACGGTGTGTCGTCCAGCCGGATCGCACTGGTCCAGCGGGACGCTTCGCGCGGTTCGCCCGCGGCGATGGCGGCGCGCGCGAAATCCAGCGCATGCGGTGCGGTTTCGGCGTCGACCGGCAGGCGCGACAGGGCCTCGGCCAGCAGGCGCGACACCGCCGCATAGCGGGCCGGATTGCCGGAAGCGTCCTTGAGGGCGGCGGCCAGTGCATCGGTGCGCTCTTCAGCCGATCTGAACGCGTCGGCGGCGGCGAAATAGGCCTTGTCCAGCCGCGTCGCCTGGGCATAGCCGTCTGCGGCCAGCGCGGCATTATAGGCCGTGCGGTGCTCTTCGCCCGTTATCAGGCCGGCTTCGGCGGCGATATTGGCGGCCTGCACCCGAAGCGCCGGCGGCGACAGCTTTCGCCGGGCGATGGAGGCGGCAATATCCGGCCGGCCCGGGCCGATGGCCTTGGCGGGGGTTTCGAGATTGGCGCGCGTCGAAATCGCAAAGGCGAGACCGCTGTCGAACTTGGCCTTCGGCGGATTGGGCAGTTCGCCGGAGGTCGCGAATACGGCATTCAGCAGCCAGCTGTCGTCAACGCCCTGCGACTGGGCCATCTCAATGGCAAGCTCGGCGCCGGCCGTATTGCCGGAAAGCGCGGCGCACACGGCGCGCAGCTTGGCCCAGAATGCCCCGTCCGCATCCGAACCGGGCACATAGGAACAGGCCGTTGCCTCATTGCCGAGGGCGAGCTGCAGGTCTGCTGCCCGTTCTTCCGGTTCATAGTCCGGCAGCCAGATGATTTTCGGCTCTTCCGGTTCTGCCGGCTCGGTGATCTCGGGTTCGGGTGCTTCCGGCACCTCTTCAGTGTCAGCCTCTGGCGTTTCGCCGTCCGGCGTATCTGCGACCGGTTCCGGTTCGGGCTCGGGTTCAGGTTCCGGCGGCGTAATTTTCGGCAGGCGCAGCATCATTGCGGAGGCGGCTTCGGCCTCTCCCAGCTCGAACGCGATCCGGGCGCGCTCATACAGGAGGTGGTTGGCGTCATCCCCAACCGGGGCAAGCGCCGGGGACAGCGCCATCCGGCGCACCAGTATCCGTTCGGACGGCGTCAGCGAACCTGTGCGCAGATCCTGCAGCATCGCCAGCAGGTCTTCGCTGCGCGCCCCGCGCCACATGCGGGTCTGGAAAGTGGTTTCTCCTTCGCCGAGATAGCCGATCCCCCACGGGTCGACCTGGCCGAGGCCGCTATCCTCGATCTGGGCGGCGGCAGGCAGGCTGAGGAGGGCCGCCAGCGCCGCGGCGGCAAGACCCTGCCTAGACCACATCTTCCACCTCGATCCGGATTTCGCCGGGTGCCGGCTTGCCTTTCTCGGCCTGGGTTCCCAGCCACCACAGGCCTGCGACCGCAACAACGGCTACGATTCCGAGCAGGACGAGGAATTTGCGCATCAAGAACATCCCTGGGTTGTATTCTATGTTTGGCTGCCCACCTTCACGCATTGCGAAGGGTTTGCCGTCTCTATACACGATGAACCGAACCGGCCAAGAAAGTCCAGAATGCCCGCTGACAGCGACAGTCCAGACCCCAGTCCTGCCGCGACTCTGCCTTTTGAGTCGCGCACGATCGCGCTTGTGGGCCTGATGGGCGCCGGAAAATCCACGGTCGGCCGGCGTCTGGCCGAAAAACTGGGCCGCGATTTCTTCGACAGCGACGCGGAAATCGAAAAGGCGGCCGGCTTGTCAATTTCCGACATCTTCGCCCTGCATGGCGAAGAAGATTTCCGGCGCGGGGAACAGCAGGTGCTCAAACGCCTCCTTGCCCAGCCGCCGCATGTGCTCGCCACCGGCGGCGGAGCCTATCTCAATGCCGAGACGCGGGCCCTGATGCGCGAGCACGCAGTGACGGTGTGGCTGAACGCGGATCTCGAAACGCTCTGGAAGCGGGTACAGAAGCGCGATACGCGCCCGCTGCTGCAGCGCGCGGACGCCAAGAATGTGCTGACAAACCTGCTGGCCGAACGCGAGCCGATCTATTCGCAGGCGGACCTTGTCGTCCGGTCCAAGGATGGTCCGCACACGAACACGGTCAATTCCATCCTCAAGGCATTGAAAACATGGACACCGGCATGAGCGTGACGGACTCATCCCTCGAAACCGTGCGGGTCGATCTCGGGCCGCGCTCCTATGACATTCTCGTCGGCCATGGCGCACTGGACCAGCTTGGACCACGACTCAAAGGGCTGCTGAAGCGTCCGCGCGTTTTTGTCCTGACAGATGAGAATGTCGCCGCCGCGCACCGTGAGCGCGTCGAACTTCTCCTGAAAGCGTCCGGGATCGAGTCAGACTGGCTGGCGCTGGTGCCGGGAGAAAAGACGAAGAGCTTCACCAATCTGGACACAATTCTCGGCTGGCTCCTGAAAGGCGGCGCGGAACGCAGCGACATCCTCGTCGCGCTCGGCGGCGGCGTCATTGGCGACATTGCCGGCCTTTCGGCCAGCCTGATGAAGCGCGGCATGAGCTTCGTCCAGGTGCCGACGACGCTGCTCGCGCAAGTCGATTCCTCCGTTGGCGGAAAGACGGCCGTCAACAGCCCGCATGGCAAGAATCTGATCGGCGCCTTCTACCAGCCGCGTCTCGTGATCGCCGATACCGAACTCCTCGCCACGCTGCCGCCGCGCGAATTGCGGGCCGGCTACGCCGAGATCGTCAAATACGGCCTCATCAATGATCCAGCCTTCTTTGACTGGCTGGAAGACAACGGGCCGCGCGTCGTCGCGCTGGAGCCGGACGCCATCACCCATGCGGTTGCCGTCAGCTGCCGGGCCAAGGCGGCCATCGTCGCCGAAGACGAGACAGAGGCCGGCGTGCGGGCGCTCCTCAATCTCGGCCACACCTTCGGTCATGCCCTTGAGGCGGCGAATGAATACAAGCCGGACCTCCTGCATGGCGAGGCTGTCGCCATCGGCATGGCGCTCGCCTTCCGCTTCGGGGCAGGGCAGGGGATTACGCCGAAGGAAGATGCCGTCCGTGTCCGGAAAATTCTCGAAGCCGGCGGCCTGCTGGCAGAAATCCCGGGCCGTCAGGGCGGGCCCTATACGGCCGCGCACCTTGTTGAGCTGATGAAGCAGGACAAGAAGGCGAGCGCCGGGAAGGTGCCGCTCATCCTCGCACGCGGTATCGGCCAGTCCTACATCCATCCGGATGCGGACCTTGGCGCGGTGGAAGCCTTCCTGAAGGCGGAGCTTCTGGAATCATAGTGGGACGTATGGGGCTGACATGATCGCCGGATACATCATTGCCATCGCCTTGCTGCTGGCCATGTCGGGTTTCTTCTCAGGCTCCGAAACGGCGCTGACGGCGGCCTCGCGGGCGCGCATGCACCAGTTGGAGAAAGACGGCGACAAGCGCGCCGCCTCGGTCAACCGACTGATCTCCAACCGGGAGGGCCTGATCGGCTCCATCCTGCTCGGCAACAATGTCGTCAACATTCTCGCTTCGGTTCTGGCGACATCCCTGTTCACCAGCCTGTTCGGACAGGGCGGGCTTGCCCTGGCGATGGCGACCGGCGTGATGACGTTGCTTGTCCTCGTCTTTGCCGAAGTGATGCCGAAGACTTATGCCATCAGCCGGCCGGACACGATGGCCATGACTGTGGCCGGTCCGATATCGGCGCTGGTCTGGGCGGCGGCCTGGATCGTCAAGCTGATCCAGCTGATCGTGAACGCGACGCTCAAACTGCTCGGCCTCGGCACGCCGGCGGAAGCCGTCTCGGCGGACGAGGAAATCCGCGGCGCCATCGATCTGCACGCCTCCGAAGGCGGGGTAGACCTTGCCGACCGGGCTCGCCTCGTCGGCGCGCTGGACCTGAAGGAACTCACCGTCGAAGACGTGATGATCCACCGCAAGAACATCAAGATGCTGAACGCGGACCTTGAGCCCCGCCAGCTGGTGATGAAGGCGCTGGCCAGTCCGCATACGCGCATCCCGCTCTATCGCGGCGAGAAGGAAGAGATTGTCGGCATTCTGCATGCCAAGGACCTGCTGCGCGCCATCATCCCGCTCGGCGGCGACCTCGCAAAGCTCGATCTCGACGCCATCATGCGCAAACCCTGGTTCGTGCCGGAAACGACGCCGGTGCAGGATCAGCTCGACGGATTCCTCTCCACCCGCACGCATTTCGCTCTCGTCGTCGACGAATATGGCGAACTGCAGGGCCTGATCACGCTGGAAGATATCCTCGAGGAAATCGTCGGCCATATCCATGACGAGCACGATGTCGCCGTGCAGGGCGTGCGCCCGCAGGAAGACGGCTCGGTCAATGTCGATGGCTGGGTGCCGATCCGCGATGTGAACCGGGCGATGAACTGGGAATTGCCGGACGAAGAGGCCGTCACTGTGGCCGGCCTGGTCATCCACGAGGCTCAGACCATTCCGGAAGCCGGGCAGAGCTTCGTGTTCCACGGCTACCGGTTCAACGTGCTGCGCCGCCAGCGCAACCAGGTCACCGGGCTGAATATTTCGAAAGCGGTGGAACCTGACGTGACCTGACCGAGGCCGGCATGATCTGCGGCGCGTCCGCCGTCCGGCACCCATGCGAGGCCAGCCAGCGGGCCTGCGCCTTCGTCACGACATGCGCGGACGAGGCCTGCAGATTGTCCGCTGGCACGACCGCATAGGTCTTCTTCCGCGTCTTCACGTCATGCGAGACCGGAATGAACACGATCTCGCGGCCGGATGTGCAGGTCGTGTCGCGGATCCAGTGCAGCAGGCCGAGATTCATGGAACTGCTGCGCCCCTCGGCGCCTGCGGTCAGAGCGATAAATGTGGCAGCGAGCGCTGCGATCAGGGTCCTTCTAGCCATCACCCGTACTCCTCGACGGTTTGATGGGCGCAAGGCTCGGGGCTCAATCGGGTGCCCCTGAGGCGCAAAAAAGGAGAATTATGGCGCTTTCGCCTGGATGGAGAGCGCATGGAGACCGGAATCGAACTCCTTTTGCAGCACCATCATTACAGTTCGCTGGATCTGGACCCGCGACAGACCTTCAAAGACAGATGACACGATTGTCACCGAATAATGGGTCTCTCCGCCGGGGGCGGCGCCCGCATGACCGGCATGTTTCGCGCTATCATCGGTCACCTGCAGCTCGACCGGCTCAAAAGCCTCGGTCAGAAGCTCATGAATTCGCGACAGTCTGTCAGTCGGTTGTGGCATCTTTAACAAGCGCTCCCTATTATGCGGGGTCATGTCCGAGGGCGAACCGTTCACCTACCGCGTCAAGTTCACCGATATAAGGGTGAACCCGCCTGCCGACGAGGCGTCGCGGGCGCGCGCCCGCACGACCCGTGTGTGCGATCATGCGAACTGCGATCTGGAGGGCACCCACCCCGCGCCCCGGCGCAAGGGCACGGGCCGGTTCTATTTCTGCTTCCAGCACGCAGCCGAATACAATCGCAGCTTCAATTTCTTTGAAGGCATGTCGGAGGCCCAGGCGGCCTCCTTCGTGCGCAATGAGCAATATGGCCACAAGCGCACCTGGCGCTTCGGCACCGGCCCGATGGCCGGCAAGAAGGCTGCCGACCAGTTCGATCCGCGCCGCTGGGCCGGGCGGCGTTTCTTCGACATGGACGATGTGGCCGAAGCGACCGGCGGCAGCGCCACATCCGGCAAGCGCTCGACCCTGCAGATGCGGGCCCTGCGCGAACTGGACCTGGAAGGCGACGCGAGCCCGGCCGATATCCGCGCCCGCTATGCCGAATATATCCGCCGGTTCCACCCGGATTCGAACAAGGGCGACCGGTCGCTGGAAGACAAGCTGCAGCGCGTGCTGCGCGCCGGCAAGCTCCTGAAGGCCGCCGGCCTGATGAAGGGCTGAGCGGCCCCGTGCACGACCTTCTCGTCATCGGCGGCGGCATCAATGGCACCGGCATTGCGCGCGATGCGGCGGGCAGGGGGCTTGATGTCGTCCTTGTCGAAAAGGACGACCTCGCCCAGCACACCTCCTCGGCCAGCACGAAGCTGATCCATGGCGGGCTGCGCTATCTGGAAATGTACGATTTCGCGCTGGTGCGCAAAGCGCTGATCGAGCGGGAAATCCTCCTGCGCGCCGCCCCGCACATCATCTGGCCGATGCGCTTCGTACTGCCCTATGACAAGGATCTGCGCCCGGCCTGGCTGATCCGGCTGGGTCTCTTCCTTTACGATCATCTCGGCGGGCGGAAGATGCTGCCGCCGACGAAAGTCCTGCGCCGGGGCAAATCCGACCGGCTCGATCCGCTCAAGGACGAATTCCGTCTCGCCTTCGAATACTCCGACTGCTGGGTGGAGGATTCCCGCCTCGTCGTGCTGAATGCCGTCGATGCGGTGGAGCACGGGGCCGACGTGCTGACCCGCACGGCCTGCACCCGCCTCGTCCGCCATGGTGATTTCTGGGAAGCGGAGTTCCAGTCCGCCAAGGGCACCGAAACCCGCCAGTTCCGCGCCGTGGTCAATTCCGCTGGCGGCTGGGTCGACGAGATCCTCGGCCTTGCCCATTCCGGCAATGACGAGACGCACCTCCGCCTCGTCAAAGGCAGCCACATCATCGTGCCGCGTTGCCACGAAGGCGGCTATGCCTATTTCTTCCAGAATGGCGACGGGCGCATTATGTTCGCCATCCCCTATGAGCGGAACGAATATACCCTGATCGGCACGACCGATGTTCCGTACACGGCGAGCAAGGACAAGGTGGAGATCAGCGCGGAAGAGATCGACTATCTCTGTGCCGGCGCCAGCGAATATTATCGCGAAGACATCACGCCGTCCGACATTGTCGCCACCTATTCGGGCGTCCGCCCGCTCTATGACGACCATGCGGCCTCCGCCTCCAAGGTCACGCGGGACTATGTGCTGAAGTTCGATGCCGAGGGCGGTGCACCGATCCTCTCCGTCTTCGGCGGCAAGATCACCACCTATCGCGAGCTCGCCGAACACGCCCTTTCCGAACTCGCGCCGGTCTTCGACGGCCTGCCGCGCGGCTGGACGAAGAAGGCTTCCCTGCCGGGCGGGGATATTCCGGGCGCCGATTTCGATGCCTATCTCGAAGGCCTCGCCCTTACCCTGCCGGACATGCCGCGCGACCTGCTCGCCCGGCTCACCCGCGCCTATGGCACGCGCGTGCGGGTCCTGCTGGGCGAGGCGAAGACGCTGCCGGAGCTTGGCCGCGAATTCGGCGGCGGCCTGACGGAAGCGGAAGTCCGCTACCTCGTCGCCCATGAATTCGCCCGCTCCGCGGACGACATCCTCCGCCGTCGGTCAAAGCTCTATCTGCACATGACGGAATCAGAGCAGGCAGAGTTCACGGCCTGGTTCGCTTCAGTCCATTCCTAGGCGGGCCCGGCGGAACTGCAGACCTCTTTTTCCTCGACCCGCCGGATGTTCAGGTCGCACACGGCCTCTCCATCGAAGGCGCAGGATATGCCGCCTGCCGAAGAATCGCAGGTCCAGTCCGCCGCGGATGCCGATGAGGCGGAGAGGCGGTAAGACGCCGTGGCCGCAAAGCTTTTGCACATCTGCGCGGCTTTCGCCTCGGCCCGGCTGAGGGCCGCGGCGCGGGCATCGGCTTCTCCGGCAAAGGCGGTGCCATCACCGGGCAGGAACAGGACCAGTCTTTTTTCGGTCGGCTCCCACACTTCTGTCGCTTCCGTCCGCATGGCGGCCAGCATGTCTGCGGCCTGGTCGCGGAAGGCGCCCTCGGGAAACAGGTCGATATGGCGGCGCAGGGCCTCGCAGCTGCCTGCTTCGCGATTTGACCAGGCGAGGCGCTCGGTCTTCGATGGCTTGCCGCCGAATCCCATGGCTCCGCAGGCATCCGAGATGCCTGGCTGGGCGATGCCAATCGAACAGATCGTATCCTGGAACGACATCAGATTTGCACTGAAGGAAAACACCGCTCCGATCGCCACCACCAGGGGTGTGCCGAAGAGGAGCAGGCCACCGGATTTCTTCTTCGTCTCGGACATGTCAGTTCCTCAGTCTCAGGATTATTTCGGGCCGCCAATGCCGCGCTGGCGCAAGATCTCCATGGCCTGCGCGACTTTCTCGTCGGTTCGGGCCGAGTCGAGATACATTTCGAGGGTCATCCGGTCCATCAGGAGTTGGGGGTTCCCGGGGTCGGCCTCCGAGAGGCGGGCATTGACCTCGAGCGCCCGGGTGAAGGCATCGATGGCCTCGGGATAGGACTTGGCCTTGTAGGCAGCCTGCCCGAAGGCATCGTATCCGGCCTGCAGGTCCCGCTGCCAGGATATGTTGGTCTCATCGGTCAGGGCCAGATCTTCGATCAGGCGGAAGCTTTCGTCGAAATAGGATTTGGCGGTCTCGAAATCAGACCGCGCGAGATAGACGTTTCCGATGTCCTGCAGTGTCAGGCCGACATTTCTCTGCACACCAAGATTGAGCGGGTCCTTCGCCTGGCGCGCGCGGAGAATGGACAGGCTTTCCTCATACAGCGCGAGTGCCGCAGTGTCCTGGTCCAGCTGGATTTTCACGAACGCCTGCGTGTTCAGCCCGGCCGTCAGGCGGGACTTCAGCAAATCATTTGTCGGATCTGCCGCTGAAAGGCGCCGCAGCGTGGCGATTGGTTCATTGAATGCCTTGTCTGCTTCGGCCTGCTTCCGTTGTCCCATAAGGGACGCTGCGATGGACAACTGGATTTTGGCCAGCTCGAACTCGATGCCCGCGCTGCGTGCATCTGTCCTGCGGAGGCGATCCAGTATGTCCGCCGCCTTGCGGTGGCGCTGTTCCGATACTTCATAGGCGCGGGCATTGCCGGCCTGGTTCCCGGCGGCGCTGTAGGCTCGTGCGAGATCGCGCTGCCAGCGTATATTGGTCGGGTCCTGCCGGGCGAGGGCCTCAAGTATCTCGCTGGCCTCGGCATTGTTCTGCGTGGTGCAGACGAGGTCTGACTGGACGGCACAGATTCCGGCGATCTCAAGATAGTTCAGGCCCAGGGCGTGGCGCCATCCGGCATGGCCCGGATCATGGACCAGCAGGCCTTCAAGGCTTTCATTCCGCGTCCTGTAAAGCTCGAGTTCCGCCGCGATGCCGCCCTCCTGCAATTCGGTGCTGGCGATCAGCGACTGGAGCCGGGAATAGTCTTCCTGCCAGGACAGCGTATCGGGTGCGGTGGCAAGAAGCCGGCCCTCAATGCCGAGTGCTTCGTGGAACTCGTCCAGCGCCGCGCCGAGTTCGCCCTGATCCTTCAGGACACTGCCGATGTCCGTCAGAATCGTTGCGCGTTTCCATTGGGCCGTGCTGTTGTCCGGCTCGATCCCGATCAGCCGGTCGGCGGCGTCCAGCGCCTGCTGGTAGACCGGCAGGACGTCCGCGAGATTGCCCTGGTCGGTCAGGATCCGGCCCTGAAGCCGGTAGAGATCGGCAAGGCTGTCCTGAAAGCGGGCGGTGCCGGGCTGGGCCGCCCCAAGGGCCAGCAATAGGGTGCTGCCCTGGGCAAGATTCGCTTTGGCCGCAGCCGGCTTGCCCTGATCGAACGCGATGGCCCCCAGCGTGCGGAGCGCGTCGGCCTTTGTGGCGTCGGCCCTCGCGAGCGCGAGTGCTTTCCCGGCGGCGGCGTCGGCCTTGGAGAGGTTTCCGGCATCACGGTAAAGGCCGCTGAGGGTGAGCCAGTCTTCCGCCATGCCGCTGTCCAGGCGCGTGATCTCTTCGAACCGGTCGATCAGATTGGCTGTGGTGAGATTGCCTGAAGCGCGCGCTTCAAGTGCCAGGGCGGCGATCTGGCGCGCCTCCGAGGCGGACTCGGCATTGACGCGGGCCATCCGCGCGTCATCACGCGCCTTGCGGAGCTGGTCGAGGATTGCGATGGCGCCGATCTGGTCGCCGGCGTTGAATTTGGCGAGTGCGGCAAGTCCTTCAGGGGTCGCAGCAATCGACTCGACCGCCGCGCCATAGACCGAGATTTCCTGTGCGTATCCGGCGTCCTGCTCTGCCAGAAGATCGACGATCTGCCGCTCCTTGTCGGCCAGTTGTTGCTTGAGGGCGATGATCTCGCCCGCGCTGCCGGACGTATTGGCGCTGACCTGCTGTCGAAGCGCCTCGATCTGCTTCCGGGCGGCGGCCAGCTGCTGTGTGTACTGGCGTTCCATGGCCGCCTGCGTGGCGGACGCGGCATAGAGTGCGGCGGCAACCTCCGATTCGACGGAATAGGAGGCGCTGGCTGCCAGAGGAGCGCTTGTGGTGCCCTGTCCTGTCGCTGGCCCGGCCCCTGCCACTCCCAGCCAAACTCCCAGGCCGATCACGGCCATCGGCTTGGAAATACGCAAAGCCGCTTCCTCCTGATTTTCGATCCCGGCGAATCTGTAGCCGCCCAGTCAGGCCCACGGAGGCTGTGAGGTCAAGGCCCGGAGATTAGGCGGCAGGCCGGGGCTGTGTCAGATTGCGTGTCAGGTCTTATGGACAGGCCCGGCGGCGTATGGTGAAAGGCGCACAGCGACAGGCAAGGCAGGGTTTTGCGATGACCAAGGGCTTGGTGACGATTTTCGGCGGATCGGGCTTTATCGGGCGCTATGCGGCCCGGGAACTCGTCAAGAAGGGTTGGCGCGTGCGCGTTGCCTGCCGGAATGTCGGCGTGGCCGGCGATGTGCGTCTCGCCGGGGCGCCGGGCTGGGTCGATCTTGTGCAGGCCAATATCCGCGACCGCGCCTCCATCGAACGCGCCCTTGAGGACGCCGATGCCGTGGTGAATTTGGTCGGCATCCTGGTCGAAAAGGGCAAGCAGGACTTCGAATCGACGCAGGCCGAAGGCTCAGCCCTTCTCGCCGAAGTCGCCGCGGAGAAGGGCATCGCCCGTTTCGTGCAGGTCTCCTCCATCGGCGCGGATGCCGCGTCGAAGTCGGACTATGCCAGGACCAAGGCCGAGGCCGAAGCCGCCGTGCGCGAAACCGTGCCCAGCGCCGCTATCCTGCGCCCCTCCATCGTGTTCGGGCCGGAGGACAATTTCTTCAACAAATTCGCCAACATGGCCCGCTTCACGCCGGTCATGCCCGCCATTGGCGGCGGCAAGACGAAGCTGCAGCCGGTCTATGCCGGCGATGTGGCCCTCGCCATCGCGACCGCTGTGGACGATGCCTCGGCCGCCGGCAAGACCTATGAACTCGGCGGCCCGCGTGCCTACAGCTTCAATGAGCTCTACGATTTCATCCTGAAGACGATCGGCCGGCCCCGCTTCAAGATCGGCCTGCCCTTCTTCCTCGCCCGCCCGATGGGCTACATCACCGGCGCGGTGTGGCGCTACATCCCGCCCTTCAGCTGGGGTTTCCTTGGCGAGCCGCCGTTCACGGGTGACCAGGTCGAGATGCTGAAGGCCGATAATGTCGTGGCCGACGATGCGCTGACGCTGGCGGATCTCGGGCTGACCAGCCTCGAATCCATCGAAGCCATCGTGCCGACCTATCTCTGGCGCTTCCGCCCCTATGGCGAGTTCGCCACGACGTCGGAGGCCTAGAACAGGCCGATGAGGGGCGAGCCCAGCAGCAGCAGGGCGCCCAGCAGGAACCGGTAGAGCACGAAGGGCAGGAAGCTCATCCGCTTCAGCAGCGCCATCAGGAACCAGATGGACGCCAGGCCCGTCACGAAGGCGATGCCCGCCACGATCATCCCGTCCATGAAGGTGAGCGCGCCGGCGGCTTCCGGGTCCGGCGTCAGCAGGCCGTAGGCGCCATAGAGCCCGGCCGCTGCCAGGATCGGCGCCCCGATCAGCATGGCGATCCGCGCCGCCTCGGTGCGCTCATAGCCGAGCGCGCGGGCGGCCGTCATGGTGATGCCGGACCGGCTGGTGCCGGGAATGATCGCGGCGATTGCCTGCGTTGCGCCGATCAGGACGGCATGGAGAAGCGTCATGTCCTCTTCCCGCCTTATGCGCGGGCCCGCGACATCGGCCCACCAGAGCAGCGCGCCGAACACGATGGTCGCCCCGGCGACAGTGTAGACGCTGCGCATCATGTCCTGCACGCTTTCCGGCAGCGCGACTTCGTAGATGAGGGCGGCCGCCAGCGCGATGGGCGTCGCGACGATCACGCAGGCAGCGAGGCGCCCGCCCCGGGAGAGGGGCTTGCGGGTGACCGGCGCGGCAAGCAGTTCGAAACCGCCGCCAATTGCGAGGCCGACATCCTTGCGGAAATAGATCAGCATGGCCGCCAGCGTGCCGAGATTGGAGACGGCATTGATCAGCAGCTCGTCACGGCCGGTGACGCCGAACAGGTCTGAAGCGAGCAGGACATGGCCCGACGATGAGATCGGCAGCCATTCGGTCAGGCCCTGGATCGTGGCGATGAGTGCGAGCTGTAGCAGGGACAAGGGATACGCCTCCTGAGGCCAGAGCCGAGGCATAATTAAGTTCGACCCCGGAGGCACGGAATTTTCTGCATATCATTTCGATATTAAGACAGGTGAGCCCACGCTCCGGTACTTCGACAAACTGATCAAACAAGCCCACAAAATATCACTTTGATATTTTATTCTATAGAATCAGCTTGTTGCCGGCTGGATGTGCGACTAAGGCTACAGCCTCTGTTCAGGGAGGCCCGCATCATGGCCGAAAAAATGCTGAAGTTCACGCATGTTCCGCGCACCATGCCGGACAAGCGCGCCGCCCGGCAGCGCGCAGGCGACTTCAACGAGATCTATGACGCGTTCAATACAGATGCCGCCGCTGCGCAGGCGTCCCGCTGCTCCCAGTGCGGCGTGCCCTTCTGCCAGCAGGGCTGCCCGCTCTCCAACAATATTCCGGACTGGCTGAAGCTTGCCGCCGAAGGCCGCCTCGAAGAGGCCTGGCGCGTGTCGTCCTCCACCAACAACATGCCGGAAATCTGCGGCCGCATCTGCCCGCAGGACCGGCTGTGCGAAGGCATCTGCACGATCGAGCAGTCCGGCCATGGCACGGTCACCATCGGCTCGATCGAGAAGTACATCACCGACACGGCCTGGGCCGAAGGCTGGGTGCAGCCGATCAAGCCGCCGCGCGAGCGCAAGCAGTCGGCCGGCATCATCGGTGCTGGCCCCGGCGGTCTCGCCGCAGCCGAACAGCTGCGCCGCAAAGGCTACAAGGTCACCGTCTATGACGCCTATGACCGGGGCGGCGGCCTGCTCGTCTATGGCATTCCCGGCTTCAAGCTGGAAAAGGATGTCGTCGCGCGCCGCATCAAGCACCTCGAAGACTCCGGCGTGAAGTTCAAGTTCAACACCCGCATCGGCGGCAAGGTCACGCTGCAGAAACTGCGCGATACGCACGACACGGTGCTCATCGCCACCGGCGTCTATGCGGCCAAGGATCTGAAATGCCCGGGCGTCGGGTCCGAAGGCGTCCATGCCGCACTCGACTATCTCACCGCATCGAACCGCAAGGGCTTCGGCGATGCGGTGCCGGAATTCGACACCGGCACGCTGGATGCGCGCGACAAGAAAGTCGTCGTCATCGGCGGCGGCGACACNNGCGATGGACTGCGTGCGCACGGCCATCCGCCAGGGGGCCAAATCCGTCACCTGTCTCTATCGCCGCGACCGGGCCAATATGCCTGGCAGCCAGCGCGAAGTAGCGAATGCGGAGGAAGAAGGCGTCGTGTTCGAATGGCTCGCCAATCCGGAATCCATTCTCGATTCCAAGGGCAAGGTGAAAGCCGTCCGTGCCGGGAAGATGAAGCTCGGTGAGCCGGATGCCTCCGGCCGCCAGAGCCCGGTCAAGACCGGTGAGACCTTTGACCTGAAAGCCGACATGGTGATCAAGGCGCTCGGCTTCGACCCGGAAGACCTGCC
>JAGQRO010000164.1 GCA_020425315.1 Hyphomonas sp.
ACTGGCGCGATTCCAGCAGTGGGGGGCGCCGTACTACTAAGGGGATGACAATCATGGCAGACGCATCGGCATACGCCGACAATATCAAGAAGTATGCGAACGGCTATAATCAGGCCGCCGCGGAAAGAATCGTGGGACATCTGGGAATCGCGCTGCGCAACAAGGACAGCTCGCTCGTCGCCTGCAGCGATCAGGGCGAATTGGACCGGGTGCGCGAAAAATGGTGCCGCGGCAAGCTGGGCCTGTCGCACAACCAGGCCGAGCTCGACGCCGGTATCAAGGCCATCTGCGACAAGTTGAGCGCAGAAGGCGGACAGAAATCGCGCGTCACTTTCTACTATCTGCTTGCTGAACACTTCGGCAAGCTGGGCGAACTTGCCGGCTGAGCCGTCCGGACAAGTAATCATCAGGAGAAACCCGGCCCCAGCGGCCGGGTTTTCTTCTTCCGCCAATCGCGTCACACAGCTTTCCATGTACCGCCTGTTCGCCGCCCTGCCCGTGCCGGAAGACCTGCATGACGGGCTCCTCGCCCTGCAGGACAATCTGCCCGGCGCGTCCTGGCGCCCGGCGGAGAATTTCCACATCACGCTGCGCTTCTTCGGCGAGGTCAGCCATTCGGCCGCCCGCGACCTCGACGATCTGTTGGCGGAGATCCGCTGCGCGCCATTCGAGATCAGCCTGGAGGGCTGCGGCTGGTTCGGCCGGCGCGAGCCGACCGCCGTCTGGGCCCGGGTGCGCGAGAGCGACGAACTGCGCAGCCTGTCGGCCCAGTGCGAGCGGGCCGCCCGCCGCCTCGGCCTCGCCCCAGACAGGCGCCCCTTCACCCCGCACGTCACGCTCGCCTACTGCCACGGCACCACGCCGGACGACGCCCGTCTGTGGACAGAGAAACACCACGCCTATCGGAGCGAGCCCTTCTGGGCGGGCGGCTTCCACCTCTACTCCAGCCACACCGCCAAAGGCCGCGCCAGCCGGTATGAGGCGGAGGCGGACTACATATTGGGCTAGCAAAGGACCGAATTCATATGGACGAAAAGCGACAACTCACACAGATCGCTCAAACTCTGACAGCCGTTCTGGGCGCCACCTTGTTTCTGTTGCTCGCCTCAACGCCTGATGACACATTGCATTCGTTGATCACGCGATATGTTGGTAGCCTAGCCTCAGAGAACCAAAACGCAGCATCCGATTTTTATTGGTACTGCGTTGCGATTGTTGGAATTGGGTTTTGCTTCGCGACTGGTGCCTACCTGTATGGGCTACTCCTTCAGTCGGACAATCTCAAGAAAACCTTTGTCGGGAAAATTATGTGGCATGCTGTACACTTCTGCCTGTTTGTTGCCGGCAGCATCGTATTTGTATTGCTACTGAATGTATGGGGCGCAAGCATACTCATCCTTACAACCCCGAAGTCCTAGCTGCTACGGTCGAGATTCAACTCCTGGATCAGCAGCGGATTGTTGGGGGGACAGGAGCAGCCAGCCTTCCAGCTGTCCCTTCTCATAGGTCCATGTGAACGTGCCGCTGAGATTGCCTTTCGCCTCGAACGGCGCATCCGTCTGGCAAGCACCAGCTGGTTCGGCCGGCGAGAACCCGCCTCCTTCCGGGCCAACGGATTCCACCCCTATTCCAGCCACACCGCCAAAGGCCGCGCCAGCCGGTATGAGACGGAGGCGGATTATGTGCTGGAGGGGTAGCCGGAGGGCCGGCCCCGCAAACCCGGCCTGATGCGGGCGCGGCGCCGCTTTCCGGATTCCGGCAAGTGATGTTAGCGTTAACTTGATCCTGCGGGACGCGCCCGCAGACATGCCGCCAAGAACAAACCGGAAAGGCCCGCGCCCCGATGAAACTCCTCTCTCTGCTGGCCGCCGTCCTGGCGATGGTCGTCTCGACAAGCTGCGTGTCTGCCTCTTCCGCCTGCCCCCTGCCCGCAACGGTCTGTGACGCCGCCGCCCCTTCAGGCTTTGACCTCATCAGGCAATCCCGGCCCGCCGCCATCCTGATCGATGACAGCGCTGACCCGGCCGTCCGGCACGCCGCGAACAGCTTCAGGCAGGACCTGGCCCGCGTCAGCGGACAGACGGCGGACCTCCTCCATGAGGCCGCATCGGCTCCCTCAAATGTCGTGGTGATCGGTGTGCTGAATGACAGCCCCCTGATCGATGGCCTGGTCCAGCAGGGCAAGCTCGATGCCTCCGCGATAGACGGCCAGTGGGAAGCCTTCCAGATCACCACGGTCGACCAGCCATGGCCGGGCGTCCGGAAGGCGCTCGTCATTGCCGGGGCTGATCGCAGGGGCGCCGTGTTCGGCACCTATGACGTCTCGGAAGAGATGGGCGTTTCGCCCTGGTACTGGTTCGCCGACGTTCCCATCGAGCAAAAGGCGAACATCCGCATCACGTCCGGACAGCGCATGGAAAAGCCGGGCATTCGCTATCGGGGCTTTTTCATCAATGATGAAGATCCCGCCTTCAGCGGATGGGCCAAAGCCCGGTTCGGCGGCGTCAATGCCGACATGTATGAGCCCGTCTTCGAACTGCTGCTGCGCATGAAGGGCAATTATA
This sequence comes from Hyphomonas sp., assembly GCA_020425315.1. Classification (GTDB taxonomy): domain Bacteria; phylum Pseudomonadota; class Alphaproteobacteria; order Caulobacterales; family Hyphomonadaceae; genus Hyphomonas. Next base: position 2,565 of record JAGQRO010000164.1, read on the forward strand.
TCTGGCCGGCCATGTGGGCGCCGAAATCCTTTCACATGGACGATCCCCGCGGCGCGGACCTCGCCCATGAGATGGGCGTGGTGATGGGAACGTCACACCACGAACCATTGTCGCGGGCCCAGGCCGAATGGCACCGGCTGGACCAGCCCTATGCCGGCGGTGACTGGAACTACCAGACCAATGCGGAGAATCTGCGCGAGTTCTGGCGCACCGGGCTGGAACGGCTGGCCCTGCCGGACGGCCGCCTGCGCGACAATCTCCTGACCGTCGGGATGCGCGGCGATGGCGATGAACCGATGTCCGAAGGCACGGCGATCGAACTGCTCGAACGGGTCGTCGCCGACCAGCGCCGCCTGATCGGGGACGTGACGGGCAAGCCCGCTTCGGAGACGCCCCAGATGTGGGCGCTCTACAAGGAAGTGCAGGACTATTACGATCAGGGCATGACCGTGCCCGATGATGTCACGCTCCTGTTCGCGGACGATAATTGGGGCCAGATCCGGCGCCTGCCCACAAAACAGGTCGATCGCCCGGGCGGTTTCGGCGTCTACTATCATTTCGACTATGTCGGCGGCCCCCGGAACTACAAATGGCTCAACACCAGCCAGATCGGGAAAGTCTGGCAACAGATGAATCTCGCCTATGAACGCGGCGCCCGGGACATCTGGATCGTCAATGTCGGCGACATCAAGCCGATGGAATACCCGCTGGACTTCTTCATGGAGATGGCCTGGGCCCCGGACAAGATGACGCCGGAGACCCTGGCCGCCTATCCGCAGGACTGGGCCGCGCAGCAATTCGGTGCGGATGTCTCGCACGACATCGCACACCTCGTCACGGAATATTCCCGCCTCGCCGCGCGCCGGAAACCGGAACTGGTGAATGAAGACACATATTCCATCGGTGAGATAAAGCCCGACGTGCTGGTGCGCGGCGAGTGGAACGCCCGGGTCGCGGACTGGCGCGCCCTCGTCGCGGACATGGAGGCCGTGAAACCCCGGATCCCCGAAGACCGGCAATCGGCCTTCTTCCAGCTTGTCGAGTTCCCGGTCCTGGCCATGTCGAACCTCTATGAAATGTACCATGCCACCGCCTGGAACCGCGCGCTCGCCGCACAATTTGATCCGCGGGGGGACTATTTCGCGATACAGGTCGAGACGGCCTTCGCGCGGGACTCCGAACTCGCCGAACAATACCACGCCCTCAATGACAGGAAGTGGGACCATATGATGTCCCAGGTCCACATGAACTATGTGATCTGGAACGACCCGGCAGAGCAGACCCAGCCGGCAGTCGTCCGGACGGCCGGCGATGTCCCCGAACAGATGCGCAATGCCGAGCCGGTATTCGTGGACCGGGCGGATGCGGCGAAGTCCATCGCGCTTTCCGCCAAATCAGCCTCCCGCAGCGTGCCCGCCGCGGACGTGCGCTGGGTGCCGGTGCCCGATCTCGGCCAGGCGGGCGCCGCCCTTGTTGCGATGCCCCAGGGGCGGCCTGCATCCGACCCGGCGCTGGGGCCGCGCGCGGAATTCGATGTCACCCTTCCCGAAAATGACGGCCTGACCATCACGCTGCGCCTGTTGCCGGCGCTGAACACACGCGGCCCGGGCCCTCTCCGGGTGGGCCTCTCGATCGGCGATCAGGAGATGCAGGTCCTCGAAATGGATCTGGAGCCCACCGGCGGGGCACAGGACACACCCGCCAAACAGCGCTGGGCGGCGGCCGTCGTGGACAATGGGGTCACATTGCAGGCGAGATTCGCGAAACTCCCCGCCGGGCCGCAATCCCTCAGACTTCACCGGATCGACGACAACATCATTGTCGAGTCGATCCAGATCGACCCGTTCTGACACGGCGGTGAAAGGGAAAAGACCTGGTGCCGCTAAGGTGACTTGAACATAACTGCGCGGTAGTGCAAGGAAGTCCAACGACCAATCAAAATACATAATAATTACAATTAATTATGGACAAGTTGGTCTGCGCTAATGCACCTGCAGCCACCACATAAAGGTGGTGGAAGAGGTGGTTCAAGATGACCAGGCAACAAACACGATGCAAGCTTTCAGCGATAGCCGTTAAGGCCGCGAGACCCGGGAAATACAACGACGGCGGAGGCCTGTGGCTGCATAAGACTAGTCGCACTCAAGGAAGGTGGTTCTATCGGTTTCAGCTCGATGGGCGACGGCGAGAAATGGGTCTCGGCTCCCTTGCCGACGTGACCCTACAAGGCGCTCGCCAGTCGGCCGACGACGCAAGGGCAATCGTCTGCAGTGGTAGAGATCCGATCGAAGAAAGAGCCAGAAGAAGACGAAACAGGACAAATTCCGATACGACGCTAAGATACATCGCTGAACAGGCCTTCGAAGCCCGGAAAGCCGATCTGAGAGAAGACGGGATCGCCGGCCGTTGGTTTTCGCCTCTTGAGCACCACGTTCTTCCGGCACTGGGATCGCTTCAGGTCACCGACATCGACGCCATGGCCATTTATGATACGTTGCTCCCAATCTGGCACGACAAGGCTCCGACGGCGAAAAAAGCAATCTGGCGACTCGGTGTCGTGATGCAGCATGCCGCAGCCAGAGGCTTGGATGTTGATATGCAGGCGACAGACAAGGCCCGAGCCCTGCTTGGCGGGCAGAAGCATCAGGTCAGACACATTGCCGCGATGCCTTGGTCGGATGTTCCAGCCTTCTATGCCACATTGGCAGAACCCACGTCCGCGAACCTGGCCTTGCGGCTGATCATTCTTACCGGACATCGCACGAAACCTGTCCGGTTTCTTGAAAGAAACCACATCGAGGGCTCAACTTGGACGACGCCAGCACACCTGATGAAGGGCCTGAAGCGATCTGCTGTTGCTTTCAGGTGCCACCTTTCCGACGAGGCATTGGCGGTCATTGAACTCGCGAAATCGATGACTGACGGTGAGTTTCTCTTCCCCTCCGCCAAGAATGGCGTCCTTAGCGATGCCACGCTGAGCCGGAAAATGGAGAGGTTGGGTCTGGAGGCGCGTCCTCACGGTTTCCGGTCCAGCTTCCGACAATGGCTTGAGCATCAATCCATGGCACCATATGAGGTCAGGGAGGCAATGCTCCAGCACATTGTCGGTACAGCCGTCGCCAAGAGCTACACTCGGACAGATTATTTCGAACAGCGAGCTCCCCTGTACGACCACTGGGCGAGATTCGTAACGAAAGGCAGCTGATCCTGGTGTCGGGAATGAGTAGTTCACCCGTGCAACTGCAGCAGAAGCCTTGAACGAACGCGAAAGACCATTAGATCGCTAGCTATATTCATCATGGACTATGGATCGTTCGATCCGCCGTTTTCCTTTGTCGTGAGTTTCAACACTTGCTCGACGGAGGAATCATGTCGATCCAACTCATCCCCATGAAGCAGCTCTGTGACCGCTGTGGCATCTGCCCCAGCACCGCCTACAAACTGCGACGAACTGATTCAGAATTTCCCCAGCCCGTGATGCTCGGCCAGCGTCTGGTTCGATACAAGCTCAGCGATGTGGAGCGGTACATAGAAATTCGGCAACAGCGACGGCTGGCGGCGATATGCTGATGGATGGATGCACTGACGCACTGCAGGTGAATTCGGATCTCGTGCTGTCCGAACGAAGAATTCACCGAAGCAATCCGGAGAACGGTATCCAACCGGATGACGCCAGAGGAAACATCTTCGACACCCTGGCTGAACTTGATGAAACAGGTTTGAGTTGGGAATCGACAGCCGAACCACCCCAGCCCAAACACAAGGCACCCGTCACAATCGCTCATCAAAAGATCGAGGGTGTGGGGCGCGAATACGGTGATTTGAAATTCAACTACGTCGGTGATGCGCCAGAACTCTCAGTTTC
>JAGQRO010000165.1 GCA_020425315.1 Hyphomonas sp.
CTGGCCGCCGGCTGCACCATGGTGCTGAAGCCGTCGGAAATCGCCCCGCTGGACGCGTATATCTTCACCGAGATCCTGCATGAGGCCGGCGTGCCGGCTGGCGTGTTCAACCTCATCAATGGCGACGGCCCGGGCGTTGGCGCGGCGCTGTCGTCCCATCCGGATGTCGACATGATGAGCTTCACCGGCTCCACCCGCGCCGGCGTGCTGGTAGCCCAAGCCGCTGCCCCGACGGTCAAGCGTGTCGCCCAGGAACTTGGCGGCAAGAGCCCGAACATCGTCCTGCCGAATGCCGACCTGACCAAGGCGGTGACCGGCGGCGTCATGCACATGATGAACAATACCGGCCAGTCCTGTAACGCGCCGTCGCGCATGTTCGTGCAGAAGGACCAGCAGGCCGAGGCCATCGCCATCGCCAAGGCAGCCGCGGAATCGGTGAAGGTGATGATGCCGGCTGAAGCGACGCCGGGCGCCATCGGCCCGATCTCCAACGGCAACCAGTACCAGAAGGTGCAGGACCTGATCGAAATCGGCATCAAGGAAGGCGCGACGCTGGTCGCCGGCGGCCCCGGCCGTCCGGAAGGCTTCAACAAGGGCTATTTCGCCCGCCCGACCGTGTTCGCAGACGTCACCAATGACATGACCATCGCGCGCGAGGAAATCTTCGGCCCGGTCCTGTGCATCCTGCCCTATGACACGGTCGACCAGGCCGTGGAGATGGCGAACGACACGGTCTATGGTCTTGCCGGCTATGTGCAGGGCCCGGAAGAAGACGCCTATGCCGTGGCCAATCGCATCCGCGCCGGCCAGATCAATGTCAACGGCGCCCCGCCGGACTTTGCCGCACCGTTCGGCGGCTATGGCCAGTCGGGCAATGGCCGCGAATGGGGCGAAATGGGCTTTGAGGAATTCCTCGAAACCAAGGCCGTCATCGGCTACAAGGCCGCCTGACCGGACGACAATCCAGAATGACGAAAGGGCGGCCCCGCAAGGCCGCCCTTTCTGATTCCGGATACGGAGGATGCCTCAGGGCGTGCTGACGACCTGGAAGATATCGCCGCTCGAATAGGACACGATATAGAGATTGCCGGCCTCGTCCTCCCCGAAGGAGGAGATGTTGCCGAGCGCGCCGGCATCGGGAACCAGCGAGTCATTGAGGCGGACAAAGGCCGACGAGGGCACCGTAGACCCGTTCACAAGGCTTGAGGCCGGCAGAGACCAGATATTGCCGGACACGAAATCGCCGAAGACATACTGGTCCCGGATCGGATCGACATTGCCCCGGTGGACATAGCCGCCGGTGACCGAATTGCCCTGCATCGGGCCGGAGCCGTGACCATACTCGGCCACCGGATCGCGGAAGGAGGCCATGTCGATCCCGCCGGCATAGGACTGGGTGCCTTCCTGCAAATCCCAGCCGAAATTGACGCCCGGCTCATCCGTCCCGATACGGTCGATCTCCTCGACCGCGCCCTGGCCGACATCGCCGATGAACAGGTCACCCGTTACACTGTCAAAGCTGCACCGGAACGGATTGCGCAGGCCCGTGGCATAGATTTCCGGCCGGCCGCCCGCCCCGCCCGGATAGACATTGTCGGCCGGGATGGCGTAGTCGCGGTCGGGGTCTGCCGGGAAATCGTCCGCTGAAGGATCGATGCGGAGGAGCTTGCCGAACAGCGTGTCCGGGTCCTGCGCCCAGTCGCGCGGGTCCCCGCCCCCGCCGCCATCGCCGGTGGGAATGTAGAGCAGCCCATCGGGGCCGAAATCCAGCCAGCCGCCATTATGGTTGCTGTCCGGCTGGTCCATGAACAGGATCCGGTCCTCCGTAGACGGATCGCCCTGGTCCGGCGTTCCCGGGAAAGTCTGGTAACGGCGGATCTCCGTGTCGCCTGCCGTATTGGTGACATTGACATAGAAGGTCCGGTCGCTCGCAAAGGCGGGCGAGAAGGCGATGCCCAAGAGGCCGCCTTCGCCGGTCGTGCCGATGGTTCCGGAAAGCGTCAGGAAATCAACCGGGTCGGTCACCCCGCTCGCCGGGTCCAGCAGGCGCGCGCGCCCGCCCTTCTCCAGCACGATGAGCTGGCCGGTGCCCGGCAGTCCGGTCACGAACAGCGGCTGGGTAAAGCCCGAACCGACACGGCGCAGCGCCATGCCCTCGACCACATCGCTTACCGTCACGGTCAGCGTCAGCCGCGCGGTGAGACCGGCACTGTCGCTGGCCTCCAGCGTCAGCTGGTAGACATTGTCGCTGTTGCCATCCTGGGGCGCTTCGAAATCCGGCGGCTGCGCAAAGGCGATGCTGGCGCCGGCGAGGTTCACATTAAAGGCGGCCTCGTCGCCGCCCGGCACCACGCTCAATGTGACCGCTCCACCTTCCGGATCAGCCACCGAGATCGTGTAGAAACTGCCGGCCGTGTTCTCACTCACGGAAACGTTACCCGCGCTGGAGAAGACCGGCGGCTGGTTCGCCGGAGGTGGGGGCGGAGGCGGCGGCGACCCGCCATTGCCCCCGCCGCCGCCACCGCAGGCACCCAGCGCAAGCGCGAGAAGGCCCGCCGCACGGGCACTTTTCCATTCCGGGCCGGCCATGGGATATCCTCCGTGTCCTGCCGGCGCCCGCAGCGGCGACTGCGGAGCCGCCTTCCGGCGCGCGCCGGAACCTGAGGTTCGAGGATAGGGCGTTGCCCGACATGAACAAGGTTCAACTGGCGTTCAGACTGGCCTGTTCATATATCTTTTTGGACAGGTTTTCAGGAGGCGAAACCCCATGCCACATCTCAAACTCGCTGCAGGACTGGCCGCGCTGGCCCTGCTCGGCGCCTGCGCCACCGCGACGCCCTACCAGCCCGCCGTGGATTCCGATCGCGGCTATTCCGAACAGCAGATCGAATCCAACCGGTTCCTGGTGCAATTCTCCGGCAATTCCCTGACCGACCGCAAGACGGTGGAGACCTATCTCCTCTATCGCGCTGCGGAGCTGACCAAGCTGAATGGCTATGACCATTTCCGCGTCGTGCGCCGCGACACCGATGCCGACAGCCGGCTGGTGCCGGTCGGCGGGGCCTATTCGCCCTTCTACAGCCATTTCGCCCTCGACTATTACTATTACGGCCCGCGCCATCCGTATTATGGCAGCCGTTTCGACCCGCGCCTCGACCCCTGGGGCGTGCCGGCGGAGTACCGCGAATCCACGCGCTATGTCGCCAATGCCGAAATCCTGATGGGCAAGGGCGAGAAGCCGGACGATGCGGCCTATTTCGATGCCGGCCAGGTGATGTTCAATCTCGGCTCGAACATCATGCGCCCGTCCGGCGGCTGATCCACCGGCTTCAGTGTTGCTTCAATGCCCCGCTCCGGCGGGGCATTGTCTTTTGCACCGGAAAATATCCGCTCGCGCCCTAGGCAAGCCCGCCCATCGGGTCCAGATACCGCCCTTCGAACGATCAGGGAAAGGCGCACACGGTGCCGGATTCGCAGAAACAGGCACCGCAGATGGCCACACCCGGACGGCGCCCCCTGCCCGGGCGCAGCGAGCTTGTGGTGATGATCGCCGGCCTGATGGCGATGAATGCGCTGGCCATCGACATCATGCTGCCGGCGCTCAACCAGATCTCCCATGATGTCGGCCTCACCGCCGAAGGCGTGGAGCGCGATAACCGCCAGCAGCTGATCATCTTCGCCTATGTGCTGGGCTTCGGCGCACCGCAGATCCTGTGGGGGCCGGTGACCGACCGGTTCGGCCGGCGCGCGCCGCTGTTCATCAGCCTGACAGGCTACATCGCCACGGCCATCCTGTGCATCACGATCCGCGACTTCCATGCCCTGCTGGCCGCGCGGTTCGTGCAGGGCGTCTTCTCCTCAGGTGTCCGGCTGGTGGCGACCTCGACCGTGCGCGACCTGTTCGCGGGGCGCCAGATGGCGCGCTTCATGTCGCTGGTGATGACCATTTTCATGGTGATCCCCATCGTCGCCCCGGCGGTTGGCCAGGCGGTGCTGTTCTTCGGGCCGTGGGAATGGATCTTCGGCGCGCTGGTCATTTTCGGCGTGGTGATGATGGGCTGGACCTGGGCCCGCCTGCCGGAAACCCTGCCGGTGGAGGACCGCCGCCCGCTGAACCTCACCAATGCGCTGAAATCCTATGGCGAGGTGATCCGCACGCCGGTGACGTTCGGATATATGTGCGCCTCCGGCGTCGTGTTCGGCGCCCTCTTCTCCTTCATTGCCAGTTCCGAACAGGTCTTCCGGGAAGTGTTCCGGCGCGGCGACGATTTCGCGCTCTGGTTCGCCGGCGTGGCGGTGATGATGGCCTGCGCCAATTTCGCCAATGCGCGCCTGGTGGAAAAGCTCGGCATGCGGAGGATCAGCCATACGGCCCTGATCGCCTTTACGCTGCTGTCGGGATCGTCGGCACTGCTGACGGCGCTGTTCGGCGAGAATCTGGTGCGGTTCTATCCGATGTTCATCCTCACCTTTGCCTGTTTCGGCATGATGGGATCGAACTTCTCCGCCCTTGCCATGGAACCACTGGGCAAGATCGCCGGCACGGCCTCGGCGGCCTATGGCTTTGCTACCACCACGGTGGCCAGCCTGATCGGCATGGTCATCGGCGCCAACTATGATGGCACGACGATCCCACTGATGCTGGGCTTCGTGTGTCTTGGCCTGGCTTCGCTCGCGATCATCCTGATCACCGAGAAGGGCCGCCTGTTCAGTTCACGTTGATGCGCCGCGCGCTGCGCCCGGCGCTTTCGCGGTCGCGCGAGAGCGGGCGGACCTGACGTTCAAGATGTTCGATGATCTTGCCGGCAATGTCCTTGCCGGTGGCGGACTCGATGCCTTCCAGGCCGGGCGAGGAATTCACTTCCAGCACTTTCGGCCCGTCCTTGGTCTGCAGGAGGTCGACGCCGGCCACATTCAGGCCCAGCACCTTGCAGGCTTCGCGCGCCGTGTCGCGTTCGGCCGCGGTGAGACGGATGTTCGAGGCCGTGCCGCCGCGATGCAGGTTGGAGCGGAACTCGCCCTTCTGCGCCTGACGCTTCATCGCGCCGACCACCCGATTGCCGATCACGAAGACACGCACATCGGTGCCGGCCGCTTCGGACACGAATTCCTGGACGAGGAAGTTCGCATCGAGCCCGCGGAAGGCATCGACCAGGCTCTCGGCCGCCTTGCGCGTCTCGGCCAGCACGACGCCCTTGCCCTGCGTGGAGGAGAGCAGCTTCAGCACTACCGGCGCGCCTTCGACGAGGCCGATCAGGTCTTTCGTGTCTTTCGGGCTGTGGGCGAAGGCGGTCACCGGCATGTCGATCTTGGCGCGCGCCAGCAACTGGTGCGCCAGCAGCTTGTCGCGCGAGCGGCCGATGGAGCCGGCGCCATTCAGGCAAAACGCGCCGGTGTTCGAAAACTGGCGCAGCACGGCCATGCCATAGTCGGTGATCTTGGCGCCGATGCGCGGGATGACGGCGTCATAGCGCGGCAACGCCTTGCCGTCATAGTGCACTTCCGGATCGATCGCGCCGATGCGCATATAGCAGCGGGCGGTGTCGATCGTCTCGATCACATGCCCGCGCGCCCGTGCCGCCTCAACCAGGCGCGAGGAGGAATAATTGTTCGGCTCGCGCGTCAGGAGGGCGATACGCAGCGGCCGCTTCACCGGCTTGCGCTTCGGCAGGCCGGAATAAAGCTCATAGGAGAGCAGCGGCATGCGGAAGGATTCGTTCGCATCGACCACCATGTCCGGCTGGATCGCGCCGCGCCCGAACAACATGCGATAGGTCATGCTCTCCCGGTTGGTCAGCGTCAGCTGGATCGGCCAGCGGCGCGGGCCCATCTCGACCACCGTCTCGATGACATAGCGCAGCTCCGTCTCGCCATTCGAGCTGGTCACTTCGCGCCGGTCGACCACCGGGGCCGAACAGGTCACTTCCAGGGACGGATTGTTCGGGTCCGGCTGGATCAGGAAGCGCACCTGCGGATTGGCCGCTGGGCCGAAGGGCTCGATCACGCTGGCATGCAGCGCGGAGGTTTTCGCACCGGTATCGATCTTCGCCTTGATGGCCGGCAGGCCAAGGTCCGGCAGGGCCAGCCACTCTTCCCAACCGAGTTCAAACGGCGTGTTTTTCGGCATGGCCGGCATCCTTCAGGAGAAGGCATCGCTTAGCCGCGTTGCCGGGGCGCGGCAACCGAGGCTTTCAGCCGGTCTTGCCGCCTTCCCGGCCGCGGGCCACACTTCACCGCAAGACGCTGGGGGACAGGCATTGGCAGTACAGACACCGACACGAAGCTGCATCCTCTGCGCGACGCCGCGCACCGGCAGCACGCTGCTCTGCGCCCTGCTCGCCGCCACCGGCATGGCCGGGCGGCCGGAATCCTATTTCCGCAAGGAAGACGCCGCAAAGTGGACGGCGCGCTTTGGCCTGCCGGCGGGCGGCGACGGGGCGGCCGGGTTCGGTGCCTTCCTCGATGGTGTCCTCTCCGCCGGCACCAGCCCGAACGGCGTCTTCTCCATGCGCATCATGTGGGGCAGCATGGAGGAGTTGACCGAAGCGCTCGCCGCAACGGGCGCCGCGCGGCCCGGCACGGAGGCAGAGATGTTGCGGCAGGTTTTCGGGCCAGCGCACTTCGTGTGGCTGCGCCGTCTCGACACGCTGGCGCAGGCAATCTCCTGGGCGCGGGCGGAGCAGACGCGTGTGTGGCACCGGCTGGAGGGAGCGGCGGCGGAGGCGCCCGCTGCAAGCCCGGCTTATGCGTTCGACCGGATTCATGACCTGACCCGGACGATTCAGGCGCATAATGAGGCCTGGCAAGCCTGGTTCGACCGGAACGGCATTGTACCCCTCAGCCTCACCTATGAGGAGCTGGACGAGGATGCGCCGGCCACGGTGCACCGCGTGCTGGACGCGCTGGGGCTCGATGCCGCCAAGGCGGATACAATCCGCCCCCGGAACATCCGCATGGCGGATGAGATCAGTCTCGACTGGGCGGCGCAGTACCGGCGTGACCTTGCCACACGCGGCGGCGCCTAGGCTTTCACCAGCCAGGCCTTTTCCACGATCTTGACCACATCGCCCATGATTTCGGTGATGCGGAAATCCTTCGGTGTGTAGATGCGGGCAACGCCCATCTGGCGCAGGGCATTGGCGTCCTCCGGCGGGATGATGCCGCCGACCACGACGGGCACATTGTCGAGGCCCAGCTTGCGGAGTTCCGCCAGCGTCTCGCGCACAAGATCGAGATGGCTGCCCGAGAGGATGGAGAGGCCGACGACATGCG
>JAGQRO010000166.1 GCA_020425315.1 Hyphomonas sp.
GCTTCTGCATCGGCCATGTCGGCCCCGAAGCCGCCGATGGCGGGCCCATCGCTCTCATCGAGGACGGGGACATCATCACCATCGACGCCGAAAAAGGCACCATCGATGTACGCCTGACGCCCGCCGAAATGCAGGACCGTAAACGCAAGTGGAAGCCGCGCCAGAACATGTACGGCTCCGGGGCGTTGCTCAAGTTTGCCCAGCTCGTCGGCCCGGCGCATGAGGGGGCGGTGACGCATCCAGGGTTTGCCGGCGAACGCCACGTTTACGCTGACATCTGATGGGCGCTTGGCGCCTGCTGCGAACCAGTCTTATGCTGCGCCCCGTGTAATGCGGGGAACAGGATGACGGACCAGCCAGAGATCGATCCGGCAATCGCAAGTGCGCTTGCCGGACTTCCAGCGGACTATCGGGACTTCGCCCGCATCTTCCAGGATGAGATCCGCCCGGCGCTGCACGAACGGGAGGAAGACCGCGTCAGGGCCGTCGCCAAGGCGCGCCAGTCACGCTGGATCGGCATTCTGATTGGCCTTGTCATCGGCGGCGGCGGCCTGCTCATCTTCAAATCCCTCTTTCCGCTGTTCTTCGGCGGCATCGCCGGATTTGGCTATGCCGCCTGGGGCGCGCAGGGTGTGAGAAGCATCGGGCGGGAAGCGAAGACGCTTCTCGTCAATCCGGTGGTGCGTCAGCTCGGGCTGACCTTCACCGTGGCACCCGGCGAAGTGCCGACGATCTTCCGCCACAAGGAGCTCGGCCTCGTGCCGGGCTGGGACCGGTCGAAATACGAGGATCTCGTGACCGGCACCCGCGAAGGCGTCGATTTCGAACTGTTCGAAGCGCATCTGGAGGAACGCCGTACCAGCACCGACTCGAAGGGCCGGACCACGACCCGCTGGGTCACGGTATTCAAGGGCCAGTGCCTGAAGTTCAGCTTCGACAAACGCTTCTACGGCCGCACCCTGGTCACGCGCGACGCCGGCTTCTTCAACCGGTTCGGCGGCGGCAAGGGCATGACCCGCGCCGCGCTCGAAGATCCAAAGTTCGAGAAGATCTTCGAGGTCTACACCACTGACCAGGTGGAGGCGCGTTACCTGCTGACGCCGGACCTGATGCAGGAACTGGTGGATCTTGAGGAGGCATTTCACGGCGGCAAGCTGAAATGCTGCTTCGATGGCGGCGAGCTGTATATCACTCTGCAGGGCGGGGACCTGTTCGAGCCGGGCAGCATGTATGAGCCTCTCGACAATCCCGCGCGCGTCCGGGAGCTGCTGAACGATTTCATGGCGGTGTTTCAGATCATTTCCGCCACCAACGCCAATCGCAGGCGCTACAACAGGAATGACGAAGCGGAGTGACCAGGCCCCGAATGGGGCAAAGTGAAGGCACCGGCATTCAGGAATGCTTCAGCCTGTTGGGGGCATAAGAGGGCTCTGAACAATTCAGGAGAGGCCTGCCGGATGAACCGAATTCTTATTGCCGTTATCTTTGCTCTTGCTGCCCCGGTCGCCGCTGCAGATGCTGCGTCTGCGCGCGATATTGCCCGGTGCAAGGCGATGTCGGCATCCTTCGGTCCGAAGCAGGAAGAAGTCGCGAAGCTGAAAGAGGCCCGCGATACTCAGGTGGAAACCGTCGAAGCGACCGGCGATGCGTGGGAGAACGCCGAAGCACTGCGCAACTTCTCCACAGCCCATGCTGCCGACGCGGACGCCGCCAAACTGGCCTATACGGATGCAAAGGCCGAGCTCAGCCGGCTGGAACTCGGCCTGCAGGCCCGCGTCGCCGAGCTGAATGCCGATATCGACGCATTCAACCAGTCCTGCACCGCCAAGAACTGAGGCCTTCCGCCCCGATTTACCAGATCGGCCTCGCTACCCTGGAGCGCTTGTCAACGTTGACAAGCGGCCATGCTTAGTTTCCTAGTTGCATCAAAGCGGAAACAGTTGTCGTTTGCGCTAACATAAAGACGGGCGATAAGCCCGCCAGGGCAATCTAGGGAGGTAAGCGCGCCATGAGCGACGCAGTTTCACACGCAACACCGGGCGGCGCAGAGACGCGCATGTCGCAGGTTCTGCTGATCACCGCTGTGGCGACGATTGGCGGGTTCCTGTTCGGCTTCGACTCCGGTGTCATCAACGGCACGGTCGAGGGCCTGAAGACGGCCTTCAATGCCGAAGACATCGCAACGGGCTTCAATGTCGCTTCGATGCTGCTTGGTTGCGCCGTTGGCGCTGCGGCTGCGGGCACGCTGTCAGACCGGTTCGGCCGGCGCACCATGATGTTGGTTGCAGCTGTCTTCTTCATCATTTCGGCCTGGGGGTCTGGCGTTGCGAGCTCTTCGCTGGAATTCATTGTCTACCGGGTGATTGGCGGCGTTGCCGTCGGTGCGGCCTCCGTCATGTCCCCGGCCTATATTTCCGAAGTCGCGCCGTCCAAGTATCGCGGGCGGCTGTCCTCGATCCAGCAGGTGGCGATCATTGCCGGCCTGTTCTTCGCGGCCCTTTCGAATTTCGCAATCGCCAAGGCGACGGGCTCGTCGCTGGACCCATGGTTCTTCGGCGTTGCCGCCTGGCGCTGGATGTTCTGGATCGAGCTGATCCCGGCCTTCATCTTCCTGTTCGCCCTGCTGCTGATCCCGGAAAGCCCGCGCTTCCTGGTGGCCCGCGGCCATGAGGAGAAGGCAGTTGGTGTGCTTGAGAAGCTGTCGAACCTGACAGCAGCGAAAAGCAAGGTCACAGAAATCAAGGACTCCCTGCTGCACGACCACAAACCGTCCCTGCGCGATGCGTTCGGCGGCAGTGCCGTGTTCAAGGGGATCGTCTGGATCGGGATCGGCCTCGCCACCTTCCAGCAGTTGGTGGGCATCAACGTCGTCTTCTACTACGGCGCGGTTCTGTGGCAGGCGGTGGGCTTCTCGGAATCGGATGCGCTCCTGATCAACGTCATCACCAATGGCGCATCTATCGTCGCGGTGTTCATCGCGCTGTCGCTGATCGACAAGGTCGGCCGCAAGCCGCTCCTGTGGGTCGGGTCGATCGGCATGACCGTGACCCTTGCCATCCTTGCCTTCTGCTTTGCGCAGGCGGTGAAGGTCGATGGTGCCGTCAGCCTGCCAGGCAGCTATGGCCTGATCGCCCTGTTGGCGGCCAACGCTTATGTGGTGTTCTTCAACGCCTCCTGGGGCCCGGTGATGTGGGTTGCCCTTGGCGAGATGTTCCCGAACCAGGTTCGAGGGGCGGGCCTTGCCGTTTCGGGCTTCTTCCAGTGGATCTCGAACTTCGCGATCACCATGACGTTCCCGATCATGCTGGCCACGGCGGGCTTCGGCCTGACAGGCGCTTACGGTTTCTACGCCGTCTGTGCCCTGATCTCGGTCTTCTTCGTCCAGCGTTACGTGCGCGAGACGAAGGGGCTCGAGCTGGAAGAAATGACCGACTGATATCTGGAAGCCCCGCCGGCGGAACCGGCGGGGCTTTCCGACGATAGCGAGTCCGGCGGTCACGCGCCGGATAGTGCCGGCACCGGCACACCCGTAGCCATACCTGCTCGAGGAACTGTTCCATGACCCGTCACCCGCTTCGCAATACGTCCGTATCCATGCTCGCTCTGGCATTTGCCGGGCTGGGTATGACCGCATGTTCCACAACGCCGGCGCCAGCCGACGAACTGGACGTAGCTTCAGAGCCGGCGAGCCCGATGCTCGTTGCAGAAGACGTGACCCTGAACCTTGAGACCTGGCCGAAACTGACCGTTCCCGGGCTGGACCCGGCGATTGAGGCGCGTGTCGACGAGATCATGTCGAAGATGACCCTGGAGCAGAAAGTCGGTCAGGTGGTTCAGGCCGACAATACGACGGTGACACCGGAAGACGTGAAGAAGTACCGTCTCGGATCTGTTCTGAGCGGCGGCAACTCTGCGCCCGGCGACAAGCCGTTCGCCGATACGAAGACCTGGCTGGAGGCAGCCGATGGCTATTTCAATGCTTCCGTCGATCCGGACGGCGTCGAGATCGCCATCCCGGTGATCTGGGGCATCGATGCCGTTCATGGCCATGCCAACCTGTTGGGGGCAACGGTGTTCCCGCACAATATCGGCCTTGGCGCCGCGCACGATCCGGACCTGATCGAGGAGATCATGCAGGTGACGGCCGCTGAGCTTGTCGTGTCTGGCCATGACTGGACCTTCGCGCCGACGCTTGCCACGCCGCAGGATGATCGCTGGGGCCGCACCTATGAGGGCTTCTCGGAATCGCCGGATGTCGTGGCATCCTATGGCGACCGGATCGTCTACGGACTTCAGGGTCGGCCCGGTGAGGACGGATTCCTCGGCGAAGGCCGCGTGATCTCCTCCGCCAAGCATTTCATGGCGGATGGCGGCACGTATGGGGGCAAGGATCAGGGCGACGCGGAGATTTTGGAAGATGCGTTCCGAGACATCCATGCCCAGGGCTATGTCACCGCCCTGCAGGGCGGCGCGACGACGGTCATGGCCTCGTTCTCCAGCTGGAACGGCGTGAAGATGCATGGCAGCAAGGGCATGCTGACTGACCTTCTGAAAGGACGGTTCGGCTTCAATGGCTTTGTTGTTGGCGACTGGAATGGTCACGGCCAGGTGCCGGGCTGCACGAATGTGGACTGCCCGCAGGCCCTCAATGCCGGCCTGGACATGTACATGGCGCCTGACAGCTGGAAGGGCATCTATGAGTCGACGCTTGCCCATGTGAAAGCCGGCGACATTCCGATGGAACGACTGGACGATGCGGTTCGGCGTATTCTCCGTGTGAAGCTGGCTTATGGCCTGTTCGAAAAGGGCGCGCCCAGCACCCGTCCGGGCGCCGGAGACGAAAGCCTGCTGGGCTCTCCGGAACATCGCGAAGTCGCCCGGCGCGCCGTGCGCGAGTCGCTGGTCCTGCTGAAGAATAATGGCGGCGTGTTGCCCCTGAAGGCGAACCAGAAAGTCCTTGTCGTGGGCGACGGCGCCGACAATATCGGCAAGCAGGCCGGCGGCTGGACCCTGTCCTGGCAGGGCGGCGACTATGACAATTCCTATTTCCCGAATGGCCAGTCGATCCTCGGCGGGATCCGCGATGCCGTGCTTGAGGCCGGCGGTACGCTGGTCTTCGACCCTGCGGGCGCCTCTGCGGCCGACGCGGATGTCGTGATCGCCGTCTATGGCGAAAACCCGTATGCCGAGGGCGTGGGCGATGTCAAAACGCTGGACTTCGTGCCGAATGGTTTCGACACATCGAAGCTTGAATCCTATCGCGCTCAGGGCATTCCGGTTGTGTCGGTCTTCCTGTCCGGACGTCCGCTCTGGGTGAACCCGGAAATCAATGATTCTGATGCCTTCGTGGCCGCGTGGCTGCCAGGGTCCGAAGGCGGCGGTGTTGCCGATGTCCTGTTCCAGTCAGAGCCGGACTACGACTTCACCGGGCGCCTGTCCTATTCCTGGCCGAAGGATGCGTCTTCGGAGCCGCTGAATATCGGCGATGTCGGATACGATCCGCAGTTCGCTTATGGCTGCGGCCTTTCCTATGACAGCGACGCGGCAGACATTGGCGAGTTGTCCGAAGATCCGGGCAACGAGCCCATGACGGCGACGGACCAGCTGTCGGTGTTCCAGGACGGCGAGTCAGTCGATCCGTGGGCGGCATTCATCTATCGTGATGGCACGCTTGTGCAGCTCGGTGCCGGGTCAACCACCTTCGGCGGCCTCACCGTTGGCAGAACCGACTATGGCAGGCAGGAGGATGCCCTCCTCATGACCTGGACAGAAGCCGGTGCGGACCTCGCATTTGGCCCGACCACCGGTGCGGTCGACCTCTCCGGTTCGGGTGAGGCATTCGATCTCGTCTTTGTTGCCCGGTCCATGGATGATGGCGATCAGGAACTCACACTGGCGGGCGGCTGCTCCGAAGAGACCGGACGCTGTACGGGCCATCAGACCGTGACGGTTATGGCGGGCGACTGGACGGAACAGCGTGTTCCGGCGGCGTGCATTGGCATGTCGGACGTGTCGTCCGTACCCATGCTGGCGGCATTGTCGATCGGTGGGGCGGGCCAACTCGCGGTTGCAGACATGCGGCTCGAGCCACGTTCCGGCGATGAGGCAAGCTGCGCCGAATAAGGGGTACGGGGCCGGCTGGCTGCGCGTTCGGCGAGCGTCTGAGAATTTGCTTGCGGACGGGGCAGGGGCGACTCAGTCGGGCTGGCGTTTTCTTGCCTGCGCCGCGGCCGTGTGGCCGACCGATTGAGACAGCATCTGCCACAGCATCTGCCGCTGGGCCTCGGAGTGCTGTCCGAGCGCACCACGGGTCTCTGCCGGAAGGTGAGCGACCGGGTCGCCATTTTCGAGGAACACGTATTGGTCAAACAGATGTTTCCATGCCTTGCGGGCATCCGCGGGTAGATCGCGGATTGCCAGCAGACCGTGCAGCATCGCGTCGAAGGGGCTGCCCTGTACGCCGGGAGCATCGTTCCACCAATAGTTCACCAGGATGTTGAAGCGCTCCAGCGACTGGACATGGTGCCACCAGCCATAGGGAATATAGACCGCATCACCGGGCTCCAGATCGGCAATGATGGCGTGTGCCATGGCGTCCCGGAATCTTGGGTAGGCTTCGAAATCGATGTCTTCGAGGCGGACCATGGAAACCGGCGGCCCCGAGAGTGTGTGTTCAAACGGCCCGGCATAGAGGTTCGCAATCTGGTCCGGCGGAAAGAAGGTGAAGCGCCGACGCCCGGCCGCGAGGCAGGCGATGTTTTCGTAAAGGTCAAAATGCGTTTGAACCGTGATCTGGTTGCCGATCCAGATGCGCGGCGTAATCGCCGGGTCGAGATAGGGCAGGGTGTGCGCCTGCTCGAACCCCGGAATGTGCTCATCGACCGGGATCGACTGGATGTAGATCGATCCGGGTGTCGCCACGGAGAGTTGCGACAGGAGACCGGACAGGGCAGCGCTCAAGGGAACTTCCCGCTTGTGGAAGTTCAGGCCGCTCAAATCGTCGGAGTAGAAGAAGCGCCCCTGGATCTCCGGCGCCCCGAACACGGTGTGGACCGGCTTTCCATTGTCGAGTTGCTGCAGATAGCCGACGGCCGAGGCAACAGAGGATTGCGCCGCGCCCACAATCGGCCAGTCGGAGACCAGATTCCTCAGAAGGACAGGGCGTCCCGCCATCCGAACCTGCCGGTTGAACTCCTCGGGCGGCACGCCTTCAAGCACCGTGACGTGGGGCAGTCCCTGGTCGATGGCAGCCTGGCTCATCCCGACGATTGCTCCTTCAGGGTTGTTTCCCGTCTGCATCATATCGGGCCTCGCAGCAGACCCAAGCGATCACCAGCAGAACGGGCAAGAAAAAGGGGCGCGCCACATGACTGGCGCGCCCCGAAGATGCAAACCGTCCCTGCCTAGAAGTTGGCGCGCAGCGCCAGGCTCAGGCGGCGGTCGTTCCGGTACCAGGAGCGGCCACCCCGGCGTCCATCCGCGTTGGGAATATAGGACGTGGTCTCGGCCACCTCGTCGAGGAGGTTGGAGCCCTGGATGCCGATCTTCAGGTTCTCGTTCAGCGTGTAGAAGAACGAGCCGTCCAACTGGCCGGTGCTTTCCTGGAAGATTGGATAGAACGGCGTGATCACATCGCGAGGCGTCACGAGATAGTCGCTCCGCCAGTTATAGGCGAGACGGGCCGAGACCGGGCCTTTCTCGTAGATTGCCGCGATGTTGTAGTTGTGCTCCGACAGGCCTTCCAGCGGCAGATCGCCGAGGTCGACCGTCGCGTCATTGGCTGCAGGCTCCGTATTGGAGTTGCTGACACCCGCAGACTGGACACCTGTCGAGTCAATGTAGGTGTACGTGACCTGGGACCCAAGGCCGCTCCAGATGCCTGGCAGCATGTCATAGAACTGCTGGTAGGCGATCTCGAAGCCCTTCACCTTGCCGGTCTCGTCAGAGTTGGTCGGCTGACGGGCGAAGACATTGTAGGTCTGCCCGTTATTGGTGAAGTCGATCCCGCCCTGACCCGTCGCGATGACGTTGTCGATTTCCTTGTAGAAGGCCGACACGGTCAGCGAACCGACATCGTCGAAATACCATTCCCACGAAAGGTCGTAGTTGTCCGCTTCCACAGGCTCAAGCCACGGGTTGCCGCCTGAAGACTGGAAGCCGTACCAACCGGGGCTGTAGCCGGTGGGCGGTGCATCCGCTTCGGGTGTCCGCGGATCGTCGTCCGTCGCGGGCGTGATGGTGAAGAAGTTCCGCATCAGGCCGAGGTCTGCACGCGAAATTCCCTTGGAGTAGGCAAAGCGGACGATCATCTCGTCGTTCAGGCCAATCTTCAGGTTGAAGCTGGGCAGCCAGTTTTCATACTGGTTCTCAGCCGTCACCAGTGCTTCAGCACCGTTGGAGAAGGCGCGGATCGCATCACGTTCCGCCTGAGACAGAGCGCAGAATGCCGGCGGGCTGTAGTTGGCCTCCGGCGTGCCGGGGCTGCCGGCGATCATGTCGTCCTGAATTGGCGCAAGACAACGGTTCTGCCCACCCACAGTGTCCGGGTCATCCGACGGAGCGAGACCGGAATCGATCGGAATACTGCCCGGATCGGGATACTTGTATCCACCCGCCGAGGTGAATGTGGTCTCCACGTAGCGGACGCCGATATTGCCATCGATTGAGACGCCATTTCCGAACGGATTATCCGAACCGAAATTGAACATCATATAGGCCGCCTTGGTCTCTTCATTCGTGTCGTTGATTTCCGACGGAAGGAAGGGTGTTCCGGCAACCACTCCCGGTCGCTCGCTCAGGCGGCGCCAACCGCCAGAGCTTCCTTGCGGGCCTGCGTCGATAACAGCCTGGTCGCCGCTGTTCAGCAACCACTGAGAGACCACCTGATCGGCAAACGCCGCCCCTGCCAGATAGTTCTGGGCGAGGTTCTGATTGTAATACGGGAACGGTGGGGGCGTGGTGACGTCACCGCGCTGGAAGTCATCCCAGGTGAAGTTGGAGATCAGGCCTTCAGGTGCACCGACTTCGTCGAACCAGACCGGACCGCCATTGCCCCAGATCTCAGACAGGGCGCCCCAATTGTAGGTCGAGTACCGGGTCGTCTGTTCCCTTTCCGACCAGCGGACGCCGCCGCGGACAGACTTGATCCAGCCGGCATCACCCTGGAAGTCATAGTCCACGTCCGCGCGGAAGGCCTGTTCTTCGCCTTCGTTGTCGTCGATGTGGTCCATGGCTGAACGCCAGAACGAGTTGAAGGGGTCTGCAAAGCTGTCGTGCGGGGCGTCCATGTACACCGGGCAGGATGCTCCAGCACCAGGTGCTGTATTCACGCAGTCCACATCGTTCGGGTTGCCGCCACCGTTTCCGGGCACTTCGTTCGGTGTCAGGTAGACGATGTCCGGAACGTCCTTGCCAAGGTCGAGGTAGACATCCTGGAATGTGGTGCCCCAGATGCCGAAGTCGAGGCTTTTCGATTCCGCATCGATCTTCTGATAGTCGAAGTTGAACGACAGGCGTTCCGTCGGTGTCCACTTGACGTTGAGCGAAGCGTCCTGGGTCCAGAACTCCTGTTCAACGTCGCGGCGGATATTGTTCGACTGAAGGCCATAGATCGGCGTGCGGCGATCTGAGCCCTGGTCGGCCTTCCAGCCGGTCGGTGCCGAAACGGCGCCATAACCGAACAGGTCATTGCCGGTAAAGCCGAACTCAGTGCCCGGCACGAAGAAGAAGGCCTGGTCGCCGATATTGTCCGTTGCGATCTCGGACACGAATTCGGTCCAGGACGTGGTCGACTCCGAGCGAAGGAACTCGGCCGTGGCAAGAATGGTCTTGTCCGGGTTCTCCCACTGCAGCGATCCGCCATAGCCGGTCCGTTTGCGGTCATAGTCCTGCGTCCGGATGGCTGCGCCTTCCGGCACCCAGACACGATTGGCGGCGAGATCGTCGCGCGGCTGGAAGCTGGACGCCTGTGTGCCGTCGGAACGGGTCTGCAGCTCGGACGACACGCCCGACAGCAGGAGGCCGAATTCACCGATATCGGTTTCCCAGCGATCGCTGATCAGGGCCGAGAATGTCGGGGCCGTGGCCTTGCGGAAGTCGCCATAGTTGAGTTCAGCCGTGCCAGCGATCACGCGGTCGGCCGAATCAAACGGCTTGCGGGTGACAAGGTTGACGGTGCCGGACACGCCGCCTTCGATGAGGTCGGCGGTCTGGTTCTTGAAGACCTGGACGGAGCCAAGCAGCTCAGGCGAAACGTCCGAGAAGCTGAGGCCGCGGCCATTGTTGGCCGAGAAGCTGTCGCGGCCGTTGAATTCGGACCGGACGAAGGTGAGGCCGCGAACGACGACGCCCTGGCCTTCGATCGAGAAGTGGTCCGGGTCGTCGGCAGCAGCGAAGCGGCTGATGGTGACGCCGGGAACCCGCTGAAGCGCTTCGGTCACTGACCGGTCAGGCAGGGCGCCGATGTCTTCAGCTGTAACAGCGTCAACGAATGTGTCGGCCTGGCGCTTGATCGCCTGGGCGCTCTGAAGCGACGAGCGGATGCCCTGGACAACAACCGTGTCCTGGCGTGCTTCGTCGGTATCAGCTTCGTCGTCTGCGTCCGTGGTGGTCGTCACGGTCTCGTCCGCTTCCTGGGCGACGGCGGGCATCGCCGTCAGAAGCGAAAATGCCGACGCTCCATAGAGGAGTGCGGCCCATTTGCCCTTGGACTGGGTGCGGACGGATTCGTCCTGATCTTTCTGTTTCACTTGAATTCCTCCCTAACTACCGCGTGCGTCATCGGGCCCTGGAACCTGACAGGCGATGCTATGCGTGCACCTTTTGCCCGACGTACGATGCTACGCGACCACAAAATGTTTGCGCTATCAAGAGATAATTGTGAAAGATGATTCATCAAATTGAGGACAATGGCTTTTTGGTACCACTTCGGGCCGGGATGTGCGGGGAGCGTTGCCATCGCCTGTCTTGTTGGACATTCTCCAGCGCTGACCGGAAGCCAGGTGAACGATGCAAGTATCTGAAAACTTAAGGAAAATTGTGATTGTTGGCGGCGGAACGGCCGGCTGGATGACGGCGGCAGGCCTGTCCCATGTCTTCCGGAATAGCGGCATTTCCATCGAACTGGTCGAGTCGGATCAGATCGGAACCATCGGGGTTGGTGAGGCGACGCTGCCGCATTTGCGGTTTTTCAATGAGCGGTTGGGAATCGACGAGGCCGAGTTCATGGCCCGGACGAGCGCGACCTTTAAACTGGGAATTGAATTTCGGGATTGGGCCAGGATCGGCGACGCCTATGTGCACCCCTTTGGCGACTACGGCCGCGACCTCCGCAAGGTCGCGTTTCACCACTATTGGTTGAGAGCGCATCAGGCCGGGCGGGAGGGGCGGATCGATTCCTTTTCGCTGCCGGTGATGATGTGTGAAGCGGCGCGATTCGGCATGCCGTCAGCCGATCCGCGCTCGGTCATGTCGTCTTTTTCCTATGCATATCAACTGGATGCGAGCCGCTACGCCGCCTTCCTGCGCGAATATGCCGAGGCCCGCGGCGTCATCCGCACCGAGGGCAAGGTTGTTGACTGCGCGTTGACTGCGGAGGGCGGTTTAGTTGACTTCCTGAGGCTGGAAGACGGCAGGACGGTTACTGGCGACCTCTATATCGATTGCTCCGGATTCCGGGGCCTGGTGATCGAGCAGGCGCTGAAGACCGGATTCGAGGACTGGACCGAGTTCCTGCCCTGCGACCGCGCCATCGCCGTGCCGAGCCGCATGACGGTGGAGAACGTGCCCTATACCCGTGCGACGGCGCGCGAGGCCGGCTGGCAGTGGCGCATCCCGCTGCAGCACCGGGTGGGCAATGGCTATGTCTATTGCAGCCGGTTCACCAGCGACGAGCGGGCCCGCGAAGTGCTGATGTCAAACCTCGAGGGTGAGGCATTGGCCGATGGCAAGGTGATCCGCTTCGGCGCCGGCAAGCGCAAGGCGCAATGGGTGAAGAATTGCGTCGCCATCGGCCTGTCGAGCGGTTTCCTGGAGCCGCTGGAATCGACCAGCATTTATCTCATCCAGGCGGGCATTACGGCGCTGGCCGAATTGCTGCCGACGCGGGACATGCGCGAGGCGGACATCGGCGAATTCAACCGGGTCATGGACCTCGAATATGAGCGCGTCCGCGATTTCCTGATCCTGCACTACCATGCCACCGAGCGCGACGACACGCCGTTCTGGGACTATGTGCGGACCATGCCGATCCCGGACTCGCTGGCCTACAAGATGGAACTCTTCCGGAAGACCGGAACGGTGGTTCAGTACAAGGACGGTCTGTTCCTGCACCCGAGCTGGATCGCCGTTTATCTCGGCCAGCGCGTGGTGCCGGAGCGCTACGATCCGCGCGCCGACGGCGTTTCGGAGGTGGACCTTGCCCGCATGTTGTCAGAGATGAAATCGATGATCTCCGGCGCCGTCGATGCCCTGCCGACGCATGAGGATTTCCTGCGCCAGTATTGCCCACCGGAAATGGCATAGGAGGCGGGCATGACGCAGGGCACGGCTTCTCACGATATCCTGATTGTCGGCGACACGATCGAGGCCTGGCTGGCGGCGGCGTGCCTTGCCCGGATGCTGCGCAAGACTTCCCGCCAGGTCAGCATCCTGCCATCGCCGCAATCGGCCGGCACGCCGGGCGTTGTGGCCCTGCCGCCCGCCATGGCCGAATTGCATGCGGACCTGTCCTTCGATGAGCGCAACCTGCTGCGCTTCTGCCGGGGCAGCTTCCGGCTCGGCACCGATTTCAAGGGCTGGCAGGGCGACGACTCCTCCTTCGTGCTGAGCCATGGGGAGCCTGTCTCCTCGCCCGGCGAGGGCGCGCTTCACCACTATTGGGTCCATGCGGGTGGAAAAGGCGGTGACTATTCTGCTTATATTGTTGAGGCCCTGTTGGCGGCGGAGGGGCGGTTCGCCCATTCCGAGCCCGGTGCCGCCGGCGAGCCGGCCCCGATACACTACGGATATCATCTGCAGGCGGAAGAATACCGGCAATACCTGAAACGGGCGGCGCTGCACTATGGCGCCGCGCTCGTGGCAGGCGACGTGGACAGGGTGGAGACGGCGGTAGGGGGCGGGATGCTGGATCGTATCACCCTGCGTGACGGGCAGGCGGTTGCGGCAGCGCTCCATGTGGATGCAACGGGCGAGGGCCATCTTGCCGGGCAACTCGGCGGAGGCGGCTGGACTGAGCGAGGGGTCGGACCGTTCACGCATTTCGCCACCGGTTCCGGCGCAACCGGCCCGCTCGGACTGGAAACGGTCATCGCTTCCGAAACATCTCTGGTCGTGGATGTGCCGACAACAGGTGAGGGTGGCCGCACGGTGATGACGACCGGGCCCGGTGGAATTGCGCCCTTGCGAACCGGCCAGCGCACGCCGTGGACAGGCAATAGCGTCTCCATCGGCGCGTCTGCCTGCCGGCTGCTGCCGTTCGGGTGCGCGTCCATGTCTGTCGCTTTGGCCGGGATCGGGAAGCTGGCCGGGCTGGTGCCGGATGACGGCGCCATGGCGATTGCCTCGCAGGAATACAATCGCGGCATGGGCATGGCGCTTGCCCGCCTTCGGGATGAGCAGGAAATGCACCTGGCACTGGCGGCGCAGCCATGGGCCCTGCCGGCGGAGCGGATGTCGCCGGAAAACCAGCGGCGCCTGGAACAGTTCCGCAGCCGGGGGCGGGTTGTAACCTTTGATGACGAAGCTCTGACGGCAGCGGAGTGGGCCGCCCTGATGATCGGCCATGGCGCCTTGCCGGAACGGATCGACCCGCTGGCGCAGGCCCTGCCACAGGCGGATGCGGTCTCGCGGCTCGCCGCGCTGCGCGAGTTTGCGGCCGGGAAGGCGGCGCGCTATCCGATGCAGAAGGATTATCTGGCGGCGGCCGGCGTGCTGGCGCCGGCTTTGGGTGAAGGCGTGGCATGAGCGTTCCGGAACACACACTGGACAGGATCGTCATTGTCGGCGGCGGCACGGCCGGCTGGATGACGGCGGCCGCGCTCGCCCGGTTCGTGCGGAACGGGCGTACACGGATTGACCTGGTCGAGTCCGAGGATATCGGAACCGTCGGCGTGGGCGAGGCGACCATCCCGCCGATTGTCGCCTTCAACAGCCTGCTGGGCCTCGACGAGAACGAATTCCTGCGGGAAACGCAGGCGACCTACAAGCTGGGCATCGAATTTGACGGATGGCACCGCGAAGGCAGCGCCTACATGCACCCCTTCGGCGATTATGGCCGGGATGTGGATGGCATCAAATTCTACCAGTTCTGGCTGCGCCTGAAGGCCTCGGGCGAGCCGGTGCCGCCGCTGGAGGAGTTCTGCCTCTCTGCTGTCGCGGCGCGCAAGGGCCGGTTCGCGCGCCCGTCTCCGGACCCGCGCACGGTGCTGCATTCGATGGCCTATGCCTTCCATTTCGACGCGGGTCTCTATGCCACATACTTGCGCCGCCATGCCGAGCGCTGGGGCGCGCGCCGCACGGAAGGAAAGATTGTCGGCGTCAACCAGAATGGCGAGACCGGCTTTATCGAATCCGTCACGCTGGCCTCCGGGCAGGAGATCGCGGGCGATCTTTTTATCGACTGTTCCGGGTTCCGCGGCCTGCTGATCGAAGGCGCGCTGAAGACCGGGTATGAGGACTGGACGCACTGGTTGCCCTGCGACCGGGCCGTGGCGGTGCCGTGCGAGGCAACCGGCGAGCCCATTCCCTATACGCGCGCGACGGCGCGGCGGGCGGGCTGGCAGTGGCGCATTCCGCTGCAGCACCGGATCGGCAATGGTCATGTCTATTGCAGCGCGCATGAGACGGATGAGGCGGCGCGCGACACACTGCTCGCAAACCTGGACGGGCGGCCGACCGCCGAGCCACGACTCCTGCGTTTCACGACGGGGCGGCGGGAGAAATTCTGGAACCGGAACTGCGTGGCCATCGGCCTGTCGGGCGGGTTCATGGAGCCGCTGGAATCGACCTCCATCCACCTGATCCAGGCGGGGATATCGAAGTTGCTCGCCCTGTTCCCGGACAAAGGCTTCAATCCGGTCGAGGCGGATGAGTATAATCGCCTGACGATCATGCAGTTCGAGCAGATCCGGGATTTCCTCATCCTGCACTACAAGGCGACGGAGCGGACGGATTCCGACTTCTGGAACCATGTCCGCACGATGAGCATTCCGGACTCGCTTGAGCGGAAGATTGAGCTCTTCCGTTCGAAGGGACGAATCTTCCGGTTCGAGGACGAGCTGTTCGGCGAGGCGAACTGGGTGTCGGTTTTGCTGGGCCAGGGCATCTTTCCGTCCGCCTGGGATCCGATCCTCGATTCCCTGCCGCAGGATCAGGTGCGCCGGCAGGCCTCCGTCGTTCATACGGCGCTGCACCAGACCGCCGAGCAATTGCCAACCCATCGCGAGTTCATCGCGCGCGCCTGCGCCGCCGAACCCGCCTGAGCCGGAGCCTTCGACCCATGGAACAGTCGCGCATCAGGAAAACGGTCATCGTCGGCGGTGGCACGGCCGGCTGGATGACCGCCGCCGCGCTCGCCAAGATCCTGCAGGGCAAGTGTTGCGAGATCGAATTGGTGGAATCCGACGAGATCGGGATCATCGGCGTCGGCGAGGCGACCATCCCGCAGATCGCCACCTTCAACCGCACGCTCGGCCTCGACGAGAACGAGTTCGTGCGCCGCACCAAAGGCACGTTCAAGCTCGGCATCGAATTCGTGAACTGGGGCCAGGTGGGCGACCGCTACATCCACCCGTTCGGCCCCTATGGCCTCGATATGGAGGGCGTGTCGTTTCATGCCTTCATGCTGAAGCATCATGCCCGTGACCTTACCTGCCAGACGGCGGAGCAGTATTCGCTGCAGGCGGTTGCCGCGCGCCAGGCGAAGTTCATGCGGCCGGTGAATGCGGGGAACTCGCCGCTCTCCAAGATCGCCTACGCCTTCCACTTCGATGCCGGCCTCTATGCGAAATTCCTGCGCGAACAGGCCGAGATGCGCGGCGTCAAGCGCACCGAGGGCAAGGTGGTCGCCGTCAATCAGAAGGCTGAGAGCGGCTTTATCCGCTCGGTCACGCTGGAAAGCGGCACGGAGATTGAGGGCGACCTGTTCATCGACTGCACCGGCTTCCGCGGCCTGCTGATCGAGCAGACGCTGAACGCCGGCTACAATCGCTGGAAGTCGTGGCTGCCTTGCGACCGGGCCGCCGCTGTGCCGTGCGAGAAGGCGGACACGCTGCTGCCCTATACCCGCTCAACGGCGCACAAATTCGGCTGGCAATGGCGTATCCCGCTACAGCACCGCACCGGCAATGGCATGGTCTATGCCAGCGACTTCGTCAGCGATGACGAGGCGGTCTCCACCCTGATGGCGAACCTTGACGGGAAGCCGATCGCCGAGCCGCGCATCATCCGCTTCGAGACCGGCCACCGGAAGAAATTCTGGGACAAGAACTGCGTCGCCATCGGCCTCTCCGCCGGCTTTATCGAGCCACTGGAATCGACCGCCATCCACCTGATCCAGAGTGGCATTTCGAAGCTTCTGCAGATGTTCCCTGACAGAAATTTCCGCCAAGCCGATATCGAACGCTACAACCGGGTCACCACGTTCGAATATGAGCGCGTGCGCGATTTCATCATCCTTCACTATCACGCGACGCAGCGGACCGATTCCGATTTCTGGAACCATTGCCGCACCATGCCGATCACGGACTATCTACAGGACAAGATTGACCTGTTCCGCGGCTATGGGCGTGTGTTCCGGGAGAATGAGGAACTCTTCAACGACACAAGCTGGTTCTCCGTCATGCTGGGCCAGAATATCCGCCCGGAAGGCTATGACGCGGTTGCCGATGTGCTGGACGCGCAGGAAACTGCCCGCCGTCTCGATGACATCCGCAATGTGATCGCAACGGCGGCGGACTACATGCCGACGCAGGCGGACTTCATTGCGCAGAATTGTGCGGCGGAAGATCTCAGTCCGGCGATGTAGTCTCCGGCGCGGTCTCGGCATACATGCCGAACACGGCGCCAACGAAGCCGCCGGCCTCCCGCGTGCTGAGGATCGTGCCGTCCAGGCCAAGCGCCACTGGTTGCCAGTCGCCGGCGGATGATGCGGCAAAAAAGTCATATTTGTCGCCGCGGGCCGATATCTTCAGGCGGACCGGATCGCCGGGCATGACCGCAATCGGCATCTGTGCGATGTCTTCCCCGCCCACCGGTGATGCGCTGCCATCCCGCAGGCGCAGCCGGACGGTGATGCTGCCTGTCTCATCAGTCGTCACCCCCAGCGCATAGAAGAAGGCCTCATTCTGGAAGATGGTGAGCCCGGCTTCCTCGCCCGGACCTGTCGGCGCGAACAGGATTTCGGTCTCAGCGTCTGCGATGAGATGCTGCTGTCGCCGGCCCAGCATGCTGGGCTGCAGGCCTGCGCCGAGAGGAACCGGCCGGGCCGCAAGAGTGAGAACGCCGTCTTCTATCCTGTGCCAGCTGTCTTCCGGCACGCGGGGCGTCAGCCAGTAAGGCGCCAGAACGGGGCCGTCAAAATCCTCAACCGTTTCGAAATTGCCGGTGGTGGGGATGGGAGCGGGCGCGGCTGCCGGCTCCGGCGGGCGCTGTTGGCGATAGGGCAGCGTTTCGCCTTGTTCGAGGATGATCGGCCAGCCATCCTTCCATGTAACTGGGAGCAGGAATGTCTCGCGGCCGGTATTGTACTCGTCGCCCTGATAGGGGCGCACGCCGAGGAAAGTGGCCCACCAGCTGCCGTCGCTGGCCTGGAACAGGTCTGCATGGCCAACCGAAGTCACGGGCAGGGGCCGGTCATCGGGCAGGTCGCGCTGCGTCAGCACCGGATTGCCGTCATAGGGCGTGTACGGACCAAGCACATTGTCGGCCTCGAATACGACCTGGGAATGGTTGATGGCCGTGCCGCCTTCGGCCGCGCTGAAGATGTAACGGTCACCGACCTTGAAAATGTGCGGTCCCTCGATCCAGATCGGCTTGTCTTCCGGCCGTGCCCCGCCATTGATGATCATGGTTGGCTCAGCAATGGGCTGGAAGGTGACCGGATCGATCTCGCGCAGCCAGATGGCGCGGTGCCCGCTATAGGTGGACCCGCCTGCGGGCTCGTCATTGTTCATCAGGTACATGCGGCCGTCATCGTCCCAGAACAGGGAGGGGTCGATACCGCCGACATCGGGCACCCAGACCGGATCGCTCCACGGCCCGGCCGGGTCTTCCGCCGTGACGATGAAATTGCCGCCGCAATCGACACAGGTGTTCGCAACATAGAAGCGGCCTTCATGGAACGAGATGGTCGGTGCGAACACGCCGCGCGACAGGGCGAGGCCGTCGAAGTCGAGCATGCCGGGCCGGTCGATCACATTGCCGATCTGGGTCCAGTTCACGAGATCGGTGCTGTGCCAGACCGGAATGCCGGGGAAGTAGCAGAAGGTGGAGTTGACCAGATAATACCCGTCATCGGCCTTCGTGATGCTGGGGTCGGGATAGAAGCCGGCCAGGATCGGCGTCCACATCTCGCCTTCGGCGAGCGGCGTGCGGAAGGCTTCATCGTTTCCGGCATAACGGAAATAGGAAAAGCGCGCCTCCAGAGGCGCTTCGATGCCCGGCTCAGCGTTCGGCGCCGGCGCACTTCTGCATGCCGGCAGCGCCAGCGCCGCGATCAGGCCCGCAGCCATCCAGAAATTCCGACCCAGCATGTTCCGACCTCACATTGACGTGTCTGGACGCGCGGGATTCGCGCATGATAGCGTTATCATCGAGGATCGCCGGCCGAACACAAGAGCAGATCAGAAAATCGGGCCGGATCCGGAGGGAGGCAAGAAAATGACAAAGCTGACGCGCCGCGGTGCGCTTGGACTGGTTTCGGGGGCAATGCTGTCAGCCTGCAGTGGCTGGCCGTCGAAAGAGCAGGGCACCGCCCCCGCGCCGGGAACACCGGGGCTCAAGGATCTCGCAGCAGAAACAGGGGTCCGGTTCGGGACGGCCATGTCGTCGCGCCAGCTGAGCGATCCTGACTATGTGCGGCTGGTCCTGCAGGATTGCGCCGCAATCGTCGCGGAAAACGAACACAAGATGTATGTGATCCAGCCGCGACCGGGCGAATGGAACTGGGAGCGCAGCGACGCCCTGGTTGCCTTCGCGCGCGAGCATGGACTGGCCATGCGCGGGCACACCTTGCTGTGGCACCGCACCCGCTGGTTGCCCCAATGGGTCAATGACAGCGAGTTTGCCAACGCGGCTGAAGTGGAGACGCTCCTTGGGGATTATGTGACCCAGGTCGCCGCACGCGACGGCGGCTATATCCATTCCTGGGACGTCGTGAATGAAACGGTCGATCCGGCAACCGGGGAGCTGCGGGAAACTTCATTCTCCCGCGTGATGGGACAGGGGATTCTCGAATTCTGTTTCCACAAGGCGAAGGAAGCCGCCCCGAACGCCCAACTGGTCTACAATGACTATATGAGCTGGGAGACCGGCATGGAGAAACACCGCGCCGGCGTGCTGAAGCTGTTGGAGCGGCTGAAGAAAAATGGCGCGCCGGTCGATGCCCTCGGCATCCAGAGCCATTCCAATTCCGACCGGCCGGACAGCTTCACCCCGGCCAAGCAGAAGGCCTGGCGCGATTTTGTGGATGAAGTGGTCGGCATGGGGCTGGATCTCACGCTGACCGAGTTCGACGTCAATGACACGACGATGGAGGCCGATATCGGCATCCGTGACCGTGCTGCAGCGGCTTACACGAAGGATTATCTCGACATCATGCTGTCCTATCCGCAGACGAAGGAAGTCATGATGTGGGGCCTGGTGGACTCGCAGAGCTGGCTGAAAGACTTCCTGCCGCGCGAAGATGGCGTGGCCAAGCGTCCCACCCTGTTCGATGCGGACTACAAGCCGAAGCCGATGCATGAGGCCGTTGCAGCGGCTTTCAGGGCCGCTCCGACTAGGGATTGAGCGCCGAATTTGGCTTCCTGAACGGATCGTTCGGAAAAAAATGTAAGCGAATCAGCTGATCTCCGTTCGCCACAAGGCTGCATTGACTTTAATTGTGCGCTGCAAAGTATTAGGCAAAAGGTGTGAAGCAGGGGGACAGTTCTGGAAGGGCTGGCAGAAAGAAAATGAAAAACACGTCACCTCGGACAGGCCGAAAACAGCACGCCACAATTCGTGAAGTGGCTGAAATGGCTGGTGTTTCCCAGATGACCGTTTCCCGCGTCCTGAACCGGCGCGAGACGGTGAAGGAATCGACCCGTGAAAAGGTCGAAGAAGCGATTCAGGCGCTGAATTACCGCCCGAACCTGCTGGCGCGCAGCCTGGCCGGCGGCAAATCCCTGTTTATCGGCCTGATCTTCAACAACCCGTCCAACAACTATCTCGGCGAACTCCTGGTCGGCACGCTCAATCGCTGCCGCGAGGCCGGCCACCACCTCGTGATCGAGGATTTCTCGACCTCGTCGCGGGAGAAGGAGATCGACGCCCTGATCGAAAGGATCAGCGGCGCCGGCCTAGACGGGGTGATCGTCGCCCCGCCCGTCAGCGAGGATGAGGTCATCCTGCGCAAGCTGCGCAAACATGGCCTGCGCACCGTGCTGATCGCGCCGCGAGAGAAATCCCCGGATGGCATCAGCGTATCGATCGATGACGTCGCCGCGGCCGACCGGATGACGCAATACCTGATCGACCGGGGCCACAAGCGGATCGCCTTCGTGATCGGCGCGACGGATCAGTCCTCCTCCCGCCGGCGCTATCGCGGGTTCGATCTGGCCATGGCGCGCAATGGCCTGGCCGTCGACGACTCCCTCGTCATGCAGGGCAACTACACCTATCGCAGCGGCCTGGAAGCCGGCGAGCATTTCATGAGCCTGCCCGAGCCGCCGGATGCGATCTTCGCTTCCAACGATGACATGGCGGCCGGCGTGATGGCGGCGGTGCACCGGCGGGGCCTGCGCGTTCCGGAAGACATTTCCGTGGTCGGCTTCGACGATACGGCCATCGCCAGCGCCATGTGGCCGCAGCTGACGACGGTGCGCCAGCCGATTGCCGACATGGGCTATCAGGCCGTCAATTTGCTGGCCCGCGTCATCGGCGACACCGATGGCCGACGCCATGAGCAGAATCTCGTCCTCGATGTCGCAGTTGTGGAACGCGATACGGTTGGCAAGCGCTAGGCGCCGGCGCTGATCCGGCTGATCTGAAGCCGGATTTCTTCCGACATCGCCCCGCCGGGCCCGATTTCGCGGATGCCTGTCACGTCAGCGCCGCGCGTGGAGTTAAGCGCGTCCGGCGCGTGAGAGGCCGGTTCGACGCAGAAAAAGTCCTGATTGGGCGGCACGTAGACGATCAGGTGTCCGAGGCCGCCCGAAGACTTCATCCGCACACGGATGCCGGCGCCCGGCCAGTCGATGGTCGCATCCGCCGGCGCGGCGGTGAAGGCATTGTCGAGCGACAGGCTGTCCACTTCCACCGGCTCGCGCAGGTCCGTGCCAGGCCCGAGCGGGCTGACCCGGTCCGGGATCATGCCGCTATCGGCGGTCCAGATGCCGCTGACATTGGCCTTCAGCACCGCATCGCCGCGCGGGAAATAGGGGTGCCAGCCGAGGCCCGCCGGCATGGGCGTGTCCGACAGGTTCTCAAGGGTCAGGGTCAGACACAGGCCGTCTTCCAGCAGCTTGAAATCCTGAATGGCCCGGTAGCGCCAGGGCCAGTCGTCGCCGCCATGTTCATAGCTGAGGCGCACAGCGTCCGGTTCCAGCGCCGCTACAGTCCATGGCTCCAGCCAGGCCTGACCGTGGATCGCATGGGCTTCCGGCGCGAAATTCGGCCGCAGGGCCACATCCTTCCCGTGCCACTGGAAGCGCCCGCCATTGATGCGACCGGAAAACGGGAACATCGGGAAGCCGGCCGTGTTGAGCGGTGAGACCGGCACCGGGGCCGCGGCGGGGTAGAGAATGTCCTGCCCATGCCAGGTGAAGGCGCGGACACTTCCGCCAAGCTGGGGGAGGAGGGACAGGCGCAGCCCGTCTCTCGAAATCACGACATCCATTCTGCGTTTCCCGTCCCGTGGGGCAGCTCTGAGAGGCTGCTTTCGATTCGCATCTGCCTGTGAAGCATGAGACCGCTAACATTCAAAGGGCAAAATCGCCGTCCGTGACAGTCGCGCCGCGCAATATGGACGATTTTTTTGCCCGGGCTGCTCTTGAAACGGATTTCAAAAGTTGCGAGGCAGGAATTGGAATGATAGCGTTATCATTCTTGAGTCCGGGGCAGAACCCCGGCGCAGGGAGGAGGGATACGGCCAGTGTTTCTTGGCGTCGATATCGGCACGTCCAGCGTCAAGGCGACGCTGATCGATGAAGCCGGGCAGCCTGTCGAGGTTGCCCAGGCCGAATTGCCGATTTCACGGCCGGCACCGTTCTGGTCCGAACAGAACCCCTCCGACTGGTGGACGGCGACCAATATGGCCGTCGCTAAGCTGGATGTGTCGCGCCGTCATGCCGTGAAAGCCATCGGCCTGTCGGGCCAGATGCATGGCGCCACGCTGCTGGATGACGCTCTGAAGCCGTTGCGGCCGGCCATCCTCTGGAATGATGGGCGAAGCTTCAGGGAATGCGCTGACCTTCAGGCCGCCACGCCCGAATTCGTGAGCGAAGGCGGCAATTTGGTCATGCCGGGCTTCACGGCGCCCAAACTGGAATGGGTGCGCCGGCACGAGCCGGACGTGTTCGCGAAAGTGGCCAAGGTTCTCCTGCCGAAGGATTATGTGCGCTTGCGCATGACCGGCGACCTCGCCTCCGACATGTCGGATTCGTCCGGCACGCTCTGGATGGATGTTGCCAACCGCAAATGGTCGGACACGCTGCTGGACGCGACGGGCCTGGAAGAGCGCCACATGCCGCTGCTCTATGAAGGGCCGGAGGCGACTGGCGTGTTGCGCGCCGAAGCGGCCGAGGCCTGGGGCATGTCGCGCGTGCCGGTCGTGGCCGGAGGCGGCGACAATGCCGCCGGCGCCGTCGGCGTTGGCGTGACGGATGAGGGCGATGCGCTGCTGTCGCTCGGCACGTCCGGCGTGATCTTCGTGGCCGGCAAGACATTCCGCTCCAACCCGGAATCCGCCGCGCATGCCTTTTGCCATGCGCTGCCGGGCCGCTGGCACCTCATGTCTGTCATGCTGAGCGCGGCGAGTTGCATCGACTGGGCGCTGCGCCTGACCGGCGTGCCGGATGCCGGCGAATTGATCCGGCTGGCCGAGCGCGATGCCGGCCTCGGTACACATGAAATTTTCCTGCCGTATCTTTCCGGCGAGCGCACGCCGCACAACAATCCGCATGCGTCAGGCGTCCTGTTCGGGCTGAACCACGACACGGGCGCCGCTCAGGTCGGGCAGGCCGTTCTGGAAGGGGTGGCCTTCGGCATGGCCGACGGGTTGGAGGCGCTGGTCGCGTCCGGCGTCAATGTCCACCAGATCTCGGTGATCGGCGGTGGCGCGCAATCGCTCTATTGGGGGCGGATCCTGTCGGCCGCGCTGAACCGTCCGATGGTGTATCGCGACGGGGCCGCCACCGGCCCGGCCTTCGGCGCTGCGCGGCTCGCGCGGTTCCACATCCAGGGCGGCGCGGTGGATGACATGTTTGCCCCGCCGAAAGTCCTCGAAATTGTCGAGCCGCGCGAATCCGATATCGAGACGCTGGCGCCGAAATACGAGAAATTCACTTCACTCTATCACACAGTAAAAAAAGCCTTCAAAGGAGACTGATATGGCCGACGGACAGATCAAGGTCGACGGTGACCCGATATTCGAAGGCATTGAGCCGATCCGCTACGAAGGTCCGACGTCGGACAATCCGCTCGCCTATCGCTATTATGACAAGGACCGGGTGGTGCTCGGCAAGCGGATGGAAGACCATCTGCGCATGGCCGTATGTTACTGGCACACCTTCTGCTGGGACGGATACGACATCTTCGGCGCCGGCACCTTCGCGCGCGACTGGCACAGCCCGGCGAATGACCGTGCGGCGGCCGACCGCAAGATGCAGGCGGCGTTCGAATTCTTCACCAAGCTCGGCACGCCCTATTATTGCTTCCACGATGTGGACATAACGGAGGCCTCGCCGACGCCGTCTGATCTGTCGAACAATTTCGCGCGCGCCGTCGATCGGCTTGGGGCCTACCAGGAAGCCACCGGCGTGAAGCTGCTCTGGGGTACGGCCAACCTATTCGGCAATCCGCGCTTTGCGGCCGGCGGCCTGACCAATCCCAATCCGGAAATTGCGGCCTGTGCCGTGCGGCAGATCCGCGAATGCATGGATGCAACACACAAGCTCGGTGGGGCGAACTATGTCCTCTGGGGCGGGCGTGAAGGCTATGACACGCTGCTGAACACCGATCTCAGCCGGGAACTCAGCAATTTCGGCCGCTTCCTCGCCATGGTGGTCGAGCACAAGCACAAGATCGGCTTCAAGGGGAAGATCCTGATCGAGCCGAAGCCGCATGAACCGATGTATCACCAGTACGATTTCGACACGGCGACCGTGTATGGCTTCCTCAAGCGCTTCGGCCTTGAGAAGGAAGTGCATGTGAATATCGAGCCGAACCATGCGACGCTGGCCGGGCACAGCTTTGCGCACGAGCTTGCGACGGCCGTGTCGCTGGGCATCATGGGCTCGATCGATATCAATTCCGGCAACTACCAGAATGGGTGGGATACGGACCAGTTCAATCTCGACCTGCGTGACATCACGCTGGCGCTGATCGAGCTGCTGCCGTCCGGCGGGCTGGATACCGGCGGCTTCAATTTCGACGCCAAGGTGCGCCGCCAGTCCAGCACGGCCGAAGACCTGTTCTATGCCCATGTTGGCGGTGTCGATACGCTGGCCCGCGCGCTGCTGGCGGCGGCCGACGTGATCGAGAAGGGCGAAATTGCCGCCCTGAAGGCCAAGCGCTATGCCGGCTGGACCGAGAGCGAGATCGGCCGGATGATGCTGTCTGAAGGTGCGTCGCTGGAAAGCATCGCCGATGTAGCGGCGAAGCAGAACATCGATGCCGGGCATGTGTCGGGCCGCCAGGAATACCTGGAGAATTTGATCAATCACTCCATCAAGTAGTGGGGCGTACTGTGGCGGCGGATCATATCCGCCGCTGCAGGGTCTCCCGCGCGCCGAGGGTCAGAAGGTCTGACAGCGCGCGCGTCAGTTCGCTGACGGTGTAGGCGTCTTCAGCGAACCCCACAGGGAATATCCTTTCGATCGACAGCAGCGCCCGGACGATGCCCGCCGCATCGCCGCCGGACCGCGCGACTAGCTCTGCTGTCGTCTCGGCCATCGGGTCGTCGACGCGGTAAGACGCGCCGGTTTCGTCCTTGCCAATCTGCCAGCGCATCCAGGCGGCAATGGCGAGACATTCATGCGGACAGTCGAGGCCCTGCGCGCGCCGCTCCCTGAGGGGCGTCACGAGGCGGGGCGGCAGTTTCTGGCTGCCATCCATGGCGATCTGGCGGGTCTTGTGATGCAGCGCCGGATTGGCGAACCGGTCGAGCAGCTCGGCCCGGTAGGCGGCCGGGTCGAAGCCCGCCAGCGGGGCCAGCGTCGCCTGTTGTTCGTCCCACAGCGCTTCGACATGTGCCCGGAGCGGCGCGAAGGCGACGGCCTCGTGGATGAAGTCGAACCCGCCCAGCGCGCCGAGATAGGCCATGGTGGAATGCACGGCGTTCAGCATGCGCAGCTTGGCGTGTTCCCATCCGGCGACATCGTTCGTGAACTGAACGCCGACCGTGTCCAGCGCAGGCCGGCGTGCGGCAAACTTGTCCTCGACCACCCATTGCATGAAGCGTTCGGTGTTCACCATGCCTTCGTCGTGCAGGCCGAGTTCCTGTTCGAGCGCGTCGATATCGGCCGGCGTAGTCGCCGGGACGATCCGGTCCACCATGGAAGAGGGGAAGGCGCATTCCGCCTCGATCCATCCGGCGAGGCTGTCATCCATGAGAGTGGCGTAGCCGAGTATGGCTGCCCGTGTGGCAGACCCATTGTTCGAGAGATTGTCGCAGCTGAGAATGGTGAGCGGCCCGGCCCCGGCGGCGCGCCGCGCGGCGAGCCCGACGGTCAGCAGGCCGGGAAGAGATGAGGGTGCAGACGGATTTTCGAGATCGTGGCGGATGGCTGCATGGCCTTCATCGAGGCGGCCAGTGGCTGGATCGAGGCAATAGCCCTTTTCCGTCACGGTGATGGTGGCGAGGCTGATAGCCGGATCGGCGAGGGCGCGGACGATCTCCGCCGATTGCGCCCCGGCGAGCAGGACAGGGCCGAGCGAACCGACGATGCGTGTCTCGTCCTGCCTGGCGCTGCGGGCATTGACGCTGAACAGGCCATCCTGGGGATTGAGCTGTTCGCCCACGGCCGGCGAACGCATCGAGACGCCGAGGATCTTCCAGTCCCGCGCGCCGGAATTCATCAGGGCGTCGAGATAGGCGGCCTGATGCGCGCGGTGGAAGGCGCCGACGCCGAAATGCACGCAGCCGGTCTTCTGGGCGGTGCGGTCATAGGCGGGCCGCAGGAATTGCTCCGGAGCCTGATGAAGCGTGACGTTCGACAGCCGGGGGTGCCCGCTCATCGGAACACTCCGGGCAGCCAGAGCGACAGGGCCGGCACATAGGTGACGACGAGCAATACGATCCCAAGCGCAAGATAGAACGGCCAGATGGTGCGCACGGCCTGTTCCGGCGGGATCTTGCCCACCGCGCAACCGAGAAAGAGGACCGCCCCCACTGGCGGCGTGACGAGGCCGATGCCGAGGGCGAGCATCATCACCACGCCGAAATGTACCGGATCGATGCCGACCTGAATCGCCACGGGCAGCAGGATGGGCGTCATGATGACGATCAGCGTCGCCATGTCGATGAAGGCGCCGAGGACCAGCAGGATGAGCAGGATCAGGAACAGGATGACCTGCGGATTGTCGGACGCGGCCGTGAGCAGGCTGACCATGGCGCCCGGGCCGTCGAGCAGGGCGAACAGCCAGCCGAACATGCCGGCCGCGCCGATGATCAGCATGATCATGGCGGTGGTACGCACCGACCCGTTCACGGCCTCGCGGAACTTCTTCCAGCCGAGGCTGCGATAGACGAAGAGGCCGATGAGGATGGTATAGACCACCGCGATGGCGGAGCTTTCGGTCGGCGTGAACACGCCCGCCAGGATGCCGACAACAATGATCAGCGCCGTCAGGAATCCCGGGATCGCATAGACGAGCGCGCGCAGGAAGACGGCCCGGCCGGGGAATTCCCCGCGCGGATAATTGCGCCGCGCCGCGACCAGCCAGGCGGTGAACATGAGGGTCGTCGCCGCGATGAGGCCCGGCAGGATGCCGGCAAGGAACAGGTCCCCGACACTCACACCCACCGGCGCGGAGACGGCATAGAGCACCATATTGTGCGAGGGCGGAATGAGGATGCCGAGAATGGCGGCCGTCACGGTGACGTTGACGGCGAAGTCCGCATCGTAATTCCGTTCCCGCATCATCGGCATCAGCGTTGAGCCCATGGCCGAAACCGAGGCGGCGGCCGAGCCGGAGACAGCGCCGAACATTAGGCTGGCGCCGACGGTGACTTGTCCGAGGCCGCCGCGCGAGCGGCCGAAAGAGGCCTCCGCGATCTGGACGATCCTGTCCGATATGCCGGTTCGCGCCATCAATTCCCCGGCGAAGACGAAGAACGGAATGGCCATCAGCGAGAAGACATTCATGCCGGCGGTCATCTGTTGGAAGGCGACGATGACCGGAATGTCGAGCATCAGGAACATGGCGGCGCTGGCAATGCCGAGCGAGAAGGCGACCGGCACGCCGCAGGCCAGCAGCACGAACAGGAGGACGACGAGCAGGATCAGTTCCATTCGCTCACCTCCTTGCGGCCGGTATAGGCGCCGATGGCGCGGTCGATGGCGAACAGGGTGATGAGGGCGCCGGCAAGCACGACGGGGATGTAGGTCGCTGCGCGAGAGATGCCGAGCGCCGGCAGGACATGGGTCCAGGTCGCAGCCGTCAGGCCGGCGCCGGAGATCGTCATGGCGAGGCCGAACAGGGCGACGAGCAAATGGCCACCCGTCTTCAACAGCCGGGCCTGCGGCGCCGGCAGGCTGTCTTCGAGGAGCGAGAGGCGCAGGTGGAAATTCTGGTGCACGCCCGCCGCCCCGGCCAGCAGGATGAACCAGATCAGCGTCAGCAGCGCGGCCTGTTCCGTCCAGGATGGCGAGTTGTTCAGCACATATCGCGCGAAGACCTGCCAGCTGATGATCGCCGTCATGGCGACGAGGCCCGCGCCGGCCACGGTCATGGCGAGCCGGGCGAGAGCGGCGCAGAAGGCGGTGTAGCGCTCAAGCATCGTCGGCGGCCTCCACATTCTCGATTGCGGTGGCGAGGGCGCGCAATTGCAGGGTGGACAAGTATCTGTCCCAGACCGGTTTCACCTTGGCCGCAAACGGCGCGCGGTCCGGACGGATGATTTCCACGCCCTGTTCGATGAGCTTTGCCATGGCGCTGTCGGTGCGCGCATCCCAGATGCGGCGCATGACCGGCACGCTGTCGCGCGCACACTGGCGCACGAGAGCCTGATCGGCTTCTGACAAGGTGCGCCAGGTGCGCAGGGACATGACCAGCACTTCCGGCGCCATCACATGTTCGGTCAGGCTGTAATAGGGCGCGACTTCGAAATGGCGCGTGCTTTCGTAGGAGGGCGGGTTGTTCTCCGCCCCGTCCACCACGCCCTGCATCAGGCCCTGATACACTTCGGAGAAGGCCATCGGCGTTGCATTGCCGCCGAAGGCTTCGATCATGGAGACGAAGAGGTCGGAGTTCAGGACACGGATCTTCTGCCCGCGCAAATCGTCCGGCCCGTGAACCGGCCGCTTGGATGTGTAGAAGCTGCGCGCCCCGGCATCGTAGAAACAGAGGCCGACCAGCTTGTGTGGCTCCAGCGCGGCAAGGATGGCGTCGCCCGGCGCACCATCGAGGGCGGCGCGCATGTGGGCGGTCGAGCGGAACAGGAAGGGCAGCGTCGGCACGACCGCTTCCGGCACGATGGAGCCGAGCGGCGCGATGCTGACGCGATTGAGATCCAGCCCGCCGAACAGGGTGATCTCCAGCGTATCCTTCTCATTGCCGAGCTGGCCGCCGGCATAGACCTTGATGCGGAGGCGCCCGCCGGTGCGTTCTGCCAGGAGGCGGCCCATTTCACGCACGGCTTCCACTGTGGGGTAGCCGTCCGGCTGCGCATCGGCGGCGCGCAGGAGCGAACGGTCCAGCCCGCCGCAGCCGGCAAGGGCGACGCCTCCGGCCGCGGCGCCCCCGGCAAGCACATGCCGGCGGCTCGGAAGGGCGGGCCCCGTCATGCGAACCTGTAGGTCTTGCGCACGAGATTATAGGTCAGGTCCTCGGCGATCCGGTGCGCCTCATCGATCCCGATGCGGTGCTCGGCCACGAGGCGCGCGAGGAAGCCGCAATCCATGCGCCGGGCGACATCGTGGCGGGCCGGGATGGACAGGAAGGCGCGCGTGTCGTCATTGAAGCCGACCGTGTTGTAGAAACCGGCCGTCTCGGTCGTCTGTTCCCGGAAGCGGCGCATGCCTTCGGGGCTGTCATGGAACCACCAGGCAGGCCCGAGCTTCAGGGCAGGGTAATGGCCGGCGAGCGGGGCGAGCTCGCGGGCATAGACGGACTCGTCGAGCGTGAAGACGATGATGGTGAAGTCCGGATTGTTGCCGTACTTGCCCAGCAGCGGGCGCAGCGCGGTGACATAGTCCGTCCGCATCGGAATGTCGCCGCCCTTGTCCGGGCCATAGGCGGCCAGCACTGGCTGGTTGTGGCTGCGGAAGGCGCCGGGATGGATCTGCAGGACGAGGCCGTCCTCCTGGCTCATCCGCGCCATTTCCATCAGCATGTGGCCGCGGAAGGTTTCCGCCTCGCCGGCCGAGGCGCCGCCATCGCGCACGCGCATGAACAGGTTTTCGGCCTCGCGGCGGGTGAGGTCGGCGGTGTGGGCGGTCGGGTGGCCATGGTCGCTGGCGGTCGCGCCATGGGCCTTGAAGTAGGCACGCCGGTTTTCGAGGGCGGCGATATAGCCGGCATAAGAGGCGGTGTCGCAGCCGGTGAGGACACCCAGCCGGTCGAGATTCTGGGCAAAGCCCGGGACTTCGGGGTTCAGCACATTGTCGGGCCGGAACGTGGTCACCACGCGCTTGCCCCATCCGTCCTTGATGAGTTTGGCGTGGTGGGGGAGCGGGTCGAGCGGGTCTTCTGTCGTGGCGATCACTTCGATGTTGAAACGTTCGAACAGGGCGCGGGGCCGGAAGGCATCGGTCTTCAGGGCCGCATCGATCGTGTCGAAATAGGTGTCTGCGGTGTCCGCTGAGAGGGCCTCGCGAAGGCCGAAGACTTCGTGGAACACCCAGTCGAGCCACATGCGCGACGGCGTGCCTGCGAACAGGAAGTAATTCTCCGCGAACAGGCGCCAGGCCTTGCGCATGTCGGTCTCGTGGGGCCGTCCATCGAGGCGGGGGGCGCCCAGCGATTCCATCGGAATGCCCTGGCTGTAGAGCATGCGCAGGACGTAATGGTCCGGCACAATCAGCAGGTTCGTCGGATCCGGGAAGGGCGCGTTGCCGGCGAACCAGGACGGGTCGGTATGGCCGTGCGGGCTGACGATTGGCAGGCCGCGGATGGAGGCATAGAGTTCCCGCGCGATGCCCCGCTGGACGGGGTCGGAGGGGAACAGCCGGTCCTCATGCAATTGCAGCTTCGCGGCCAATCCTGCCTCCCCTGTATCGGCTCCGGGTCTGAGGGCGCCCGGTTTTGATAACGCTATCATTGTTCTTGTCCAACCGGCAATCCGGTTCTAGGAACCAGAGCAGTCACGGAGGGAACCCGGCATGAAGATTACAGATGCACGCGTCATCGTCACCTGTCCGGGGCGCAACTTCGTGACGCTGAAGATCGAGACTGATGCCGGCATCCATGGCGTTGGCGACGCGACGCTGAACGGGCGCGAGCTGGCGGTCGCCTCCTACCTGACAGACCATCTCATCCCCAACCTGATCGGCCGCGACGCGCACCGGATCGAGGATATCTGGCAGTTCTTCTACCGGGGCGCCTATTGGCGCCGGGGCCCGGTGACCATGTCGGCCATCGCCGCGATCGACACAGCCCTGTGGGACATCAAGGCCAAGGCCGCTGGCCTGCCGCTCTACCAACTGCTGGGCGGCGCCTCGCGGGATGGCGTGATGGTCTATGGGCACGCCAATGGCAAGACGGTCGAAGAGACGGTCGAGGAAGTCGGGCGCTATATTGGGCTCGGCTACAAGGCCGTGCGCGCGCAATGCGCCGTGCCGGGCGTGAAGGGCACCTATGGTGTCGCCAAGGGGCAGATGTATTACGAGCCGGCGAGTTCGGAACTGCCGGAGGAGACCGTGTGGAACACGGCGTCGTACCTGAATTTCACGCCAAAACTCTTCGCCGCGCTGCGCGACGCGCACGGGCCGGATGTGGAGCTGCTGCATGACGTGCATCACCGGCTGACGCCGATCGAGGCGGGCCGGCTGGGCAAGGCGCTGGAGCCCTACCGCCTGTTCTGGATGGAGGATGCGACCCCGGCCGAGAACCAGG
>JAGQRO010000167.1 GCA_020425315.1 Hyphomonas sp.
TCGCCGGTGCCGCCGAAGATGACGATATCGAACGGGTCGACTGGAATGAATTTGGCCATTTTGCGCGCTCCCTGTACGCGGCTTTTATGGGGAGACCCCGTTTCAGGCTAGATGTTAACCGAGCGCTTTGTAAGTTTTGATTGGATTGGGGCAAGGAATGAGGCAGCAATGCACTGTTTTACTGCTCCTTTTCAGCATGACCCGTGAAACTTCCGATGCGCGCATTTGAATCTTTGCAACTTTTTGCAGCGATAATATACTTGCCTCTAGACTTTGGCACAAAATTTGTGACAACGTTGTAAACACACCTACTAGCCGGAGCCGTTGCGTCATGTCCAGCAGAACCCGTTTGGAAGACCTCGCCGCCATTGCCGGCGTCTCCATCGCCACCGTGTCGCGCGCGCTGAACAACAGCCCCGCCGTGAACGACGAAACCAAGCGCCGCGTCTGGAAGATCGCCCGGGAACAGAACTACAATTTCCGCCCCTCCATGCCGGCCCTCCTGTCCGGCGCGGCGGCGACGATTGCGGTGGTCATCCCCACTCCGCTCGGCCGCCAGACCCAGGTGTCGGACCCCTTCTTCCAGGAACTGATCGGCGGCATCGGCGAAGCGGCCCGCGATTCGGGCTGTGACGTGCTGATCTCGCATCTCGCCCCGAAAAGCCAGGACGACCTCGCCTCCCTGATGACGGCGAACCGCGCAGATGGCGTCATCTTCCTCGGCCAGAGCTTCCTGCATGAGCGCTTCAATCGCCTCGCCGAAACGGAGAACCGGTTCATCGTCTGGGGTGCTGAGCTGCCGGGCCAGAAATACTGCTCCATCGGATCGGACAATGTTCGTGGCGGCATGCGCGCCACCTCGCACATGCTGAACCTCGGCCGCCGCCGCATCGCTTTCCTGGGCGACACGGACGCGCCGGAAGTGCTGCAGCGCTATGAGGGCTATGTCGATGCCCATCGCCGCGCCGGGCTGACCATCGATCCCGAACTCACCGTGCCGGCCAAT
Organism: Hyphomonas sp.; assembly: GCA_020425315.1. Lineage (GTDB taxonomy): Bacteria > Pseudomonadota > Alphaproteobacteria > Caulobacterales > Hyphomonadaceae > Hyphomonas. The sequence continues at coordinate 1,007 of JAGQRO010000167.1, forward strand.
TTCGAGGTTGAATCCGCCGAAGCCGCGCTCAGCATGCTGCTCGACCGGAAGATCCCGTTCGATGGCGTGTTCGCCGCGTCCGACCTGATCGGCCTCGGCGTGATCCGCTGCCTGCTGAAGGCCGGCGTGTCGGTGCCGGGCGATGTGTCGGTGGTGGGTTATGACAACCTCCAGCTCGCCGCCTATTCGCACCCGTCGCTGACCACGATTTCGCAGGACATGGCGAAAGCCGGCCGCATCATGGTGTCGAAGCTGCTCGCCTCCGGCGAAAGCGGCATCATGCGCTCCGAGCGCCTGCCGACCGAACTGATCGTGCGCGAATCCTGCGGCCTCGCCTGATCCGGCTCAGCCCCTCAGCAATGCCACCGAATAGGGCGGTACTGTCTGCCCACTGACGCCGCTATCCCATCCGGACGCGATCAGCACTTCTGAGCCGAGGTTCAGGCCCGCGGGCAGCTCCGCCGCCTCTGCTCCGAGATTGAAGACACAGGTGACGGCGTCCTCCCCATGCGTGCGGCGCATGATCAGCAGTTCTTTGGCCGCATCCACGAATTGAACCTCGCCCCAGCGCAGCGCCGGCGATGCTTCGCGCACGCGCAGGAAGTCACGCGTGAAATTCAGCACCGAGTCCGGATCGCGCTCCTGCTCGGCCGCCGAGGCCGCCTCATGGTCATCGCCGACCGGCAGCCAGGGCTTCGCTTCGGAGAAGCCGGCGTAGGTGTTGCCTCGCGACCAGGCCATCGGCGTGCGCGCCCCGTCCCGGCCGAGCGTCAGCGGCCAGTTGGCGATAGCTTCCGGGTCCTGCAGATCCTCGAAACCCACATCCACCTGCGTCAGGCCGAGCTCCTCGCCCTGGTACAGGATCGGATTGCCGCGCAGCGACAGGAGCAGCGCATTGGTCAGCTTGGCAAAGCGCGGTCGGTCCGCGCCGTGATACCAGCGGCTGACACAGCGCGGTGCATCATGGTTCGAGAACGCCCAGGACGGCCAACCCTCGCTGCCCGGCCCCGACCAGTTGCCCAGCGAGGCCCGCACGCGCTCCGCGGTGAGTTCAGGCGCATACAGGAAATCGAAACTGTAGGCCGAGTTGAGGCGCACACCTTCCTTTGTATAGGCCCGCATTTCCGGCAGCGGATCCGGCCCGCCAATCTCGGCCACGGTGAACACCGCGCCATAGGAATCCGTCAGGCGGCGGATCTTTTCCAGGAATGTGACGATGTCCGGGTGAGACTGGTTGTAGGTGTGATGCTGCAGATCGAACGGACGCGTGATCGTACGGCCCGCCGGTTCCCAGGGCGGATTGTCCCGGAACTCCGGATCGTGCATCGAAAAATTGATCGCATCGAGACGGAACCCGTCAACGCCGCGGTCCAGCCAGAAACGCGCCGCATCCAACAGGGCCTGCTGCACCTCCGGATTGTGCACGTTCAGTTGCGGTTGGCTCGGAAGGAAATTGTGCATGTAATATTGCTGGCGCCGGGCATCCCAGGTCCAGCAGGGGCCGCCGAACACGGCCTGCCAATTGGTCGGCGGCGTGCCGTCCGGCTTTCCGTCCTTCCAGACATACCAGTCCGTCTTCGGATTGTTCCGGCTGGCGCGGGACTCGGCAAACCAGGCATGCTGGTCGGACGTGTGGGCATAGACCTGATCGATGATGACTTTCAGGCCGCGCGCATGGGCCGCTTCCAGCAGTCGGTCAAAATCCGCCAGTGTCCCGAAGATCGGGTCGACATCGCAATAATCGGCGACGTCATAGCCGAAATCATCCATTGGGGATTTGAAGAAGGGCGAAATCCAGATGCCGGCGACGCCCAAAGAGGCAATGTGGTCCAGCCTTTCGGTGATACCGTTGAGGTCGCCGATGCCGTCGCCATTCGTGTCCTGATAGGAGCGAGGATAGATCTGGTAGATCACCGCGCTACGCCACCAGGGGTGGTCGTCGGTCGCGGGCATGGGTCGGGGGTGCTGCAAAATCGTACTCATATTCAGTTGGCCTGCCAGTCTGCAGAGCGGCAGATCGTCCAGCTCAGCGGCTCGATGGAAAGGGTGAGTGTGCCGGTCGCCGCCACCTCCGCTGGGCAGGCGCCCGCTACGGAGTCGAAGGATGCCGACCGTGCGTCCACGGAAATATTTACGGTGCGCGGCTCAGTGCGGGTGTTGAACGCCACCAGGAACTCGCCCTTGTCGCCATCGAGGCGCGAGAAGGCCAGTACACCGCCCCCCAGTTCCGTCAGGCGGGTGACCTGCGCGCCGCGGCGCAGCGCCTCATTGGCGGTGCGGATTTCCGCCATCTGCGCAATCGCCTGATAGATCGGATGGCCCGGATCGAAATTTGAGTCCGCCGTCGTCGCGGCCGTGCCGATCAGGACATTGTCATTGTAGATGTCGACTTCGCTCGGCATCATGTCCTCGCGGGCATTCTGGTCCCCGCCCGCATCCGGCACGAAGCCCTGCTCGTCGCCATAATAGATAACGGGCGCGCCGCGCGAGAACATCAGGATCGCATGCGCCAGCTCTACGCGCTTGCGCAGTTCCTCCGCGCCCATCTCCGGGTGTTTTTCCCTCAGGAAACCGGCAAAGCGGCCCATATCGTGATTGCCGGCGAAGGTCGGCGCGATGGCAGCAGCGCCATCCGCATAGAGATCGTCAGCGCGAAACAGTTTGTCGAACGCGCTGGTCGCTTCGCCATCGACCAACACGCGCGACAGGGTGCTCTGCATGCCGAAATCCAGTACGGCCGGAAAGCCATCCACCCGCGTGAACCGCGCCAGCGCGCCGGGATCGGGATCATAGACCTCGCCAAACACATAGAAGTTCGGAATGCCGATATCGGCGGCATGGCGAATGACCTGCGCATTGAAGGCCCGCCAGAATTCCGGATTCACATGCCGCGCCGTATCGATGCGGAAGCCATCGACGCGGTAGCGCGTGATCCAGTCATTATAGATTTCGACGAAGCCTTCCACGACTTCCGGATTTTCGGTCATCAGGTCATCAAGGCCGGAAAAGTCCCCATAGAGCGAGTTTTCGCCCTCGAACGTCGTGTCGCCGCGATTGTGATAGACGCGGATATCGTTCAGCCAGGCTGGCGTTTTGGCGTCTTCCTCACCCTCCGGAACATAGGGCGTCCAGGCGTAGGACGAATCCGTCAGCCTCGCGAAATTCTCTTTCGTCTGGAAAGGCGGGCGATCACCCATGAAGCCGGCATTGATGGCCTCGCCTTCCACGCCGCCACGCACCGTATACGGATAATCGGCCACCGACCGATAGGCGCAATTGTTCTCAGGGCATTCGCGATACTTGATCACGTCGGCGGTGTGATTGGTGATGATGTCGAGATAGATCTTCATGCCGCGCGCATGCAGGGCCTCGACCAGTTCCTTCATGTCGGCGTCCGTGCCGAGATGCGCATCGGGCCGCGTGAAATCGGTGATCCAGTAGCCATGATAGCCGGCCGATTCATTGCCGGGCGTGCCCTGCACGGCCTTGTTCTGATAGATCGGGCCGAGCCAGATCGCCGTCGCACCGAGGCCCTGGATATAGTCCAGCCGCTCGATCAGGCCGCGCAGGTCGCCGCCATGATAGAAGCCTTTGGCGGTCGGGTCGAAGCCATGCTCCAGACGTCCGCCGTCAATGCCGCCCGTGTCGTTTGACGGATCGCCATTCTCGAACCGGTCAGGAATGACGAAATAGACGATTTCATCCTGCGGCAGGCGGGCCGTATAGGCCGCATTGCTGACGGGACTTGCGGCCGGCGCGCCGACCGCATCCGCCGGGCCCGTTTTCTGCGCCGGCGCGCATGCCGCCAGTACCAGCAGGACCAGGCCCGCCAGGTAACAAGTGTAGGGCCGCTTCGGCATCCCGCTTCCTCCCCTGACCGCCTCGTCCTGCCCCGGAATGCGGGCAGGCAGGCAAGATATGGAACAATTCTATGGCGCAGTTCAACCGACAAACGCAACAGCATTTGCTAAAGTTTGCATTTTTTTGCAGTGAAAATCGGGAGATTGCGAGCCGGTGATTGGTGCAGGCACCGTCTCAAATTTTGCAATCCAGATTTATTACCTTCTGTTTTATTTGCACTTTTATTTTCTCGAGACGTGTCGGTCACAGAACGGGCCTCCTGCCTCTCCCCGACTGGTTGCAAAATCATGCAATATGCGGAATGGTGGCGCCGAACCAGAAGCGCCAGCGCCCGCCGAGGGGCGCCCAAGACGCCCCAGGAGGATTCCCATGCGTGCCCTGACCGTCCTTGCCGGACTTGCCTTTTCTGTCCTGGTCGCCTGCACGGCCCTGCCCGCTCCCGCCGCCGCGCCAGAGGCTTTGGCCCCCACCCTTCCGGCAATTGCACAGGCTGAAGGCGCCCAGAGCGTGGCCTCGCCGGACGGCAGATTGCAGGTGACCCTCAGCGATGAAGGCGGCACCCCGCGCTGGAGCGCGACCTTCGCCGGCGAGGAGATCCTCCGCCCCGGCCGCCTCGGCTTCCGCTTCCTCGAAGCCGGAAACCTGGAAGCCGGCCTCGTCATCACTGGCGCCGAAACACGCAGTGTCGATACCGAATGGGAACAGCCCTGGGGCGAACAGCGCCTGATGCGGGAGCACTACAACGAGCTTCTGGTGCGCCTCTCCGATCCGGTGGACTCCGCACGTTATTTCGATGTGCGCGTCCGCGTCTTCGATGACGGCCTCGGCTTCCGCTATGAGGTGCCGCAGCTGACTGCCGACGGCGCCATCAGCATCATCGATGAACTCACCGAATTCGCCATCGACGATCATGACACGGCCTGGTGGATCGAGGCGGGCAACTACAATCGCTACGAATACATCTATCACACGACCGACGCCGCTGCCGTCGACCGCGCCCACACGCCGATGACCGTGCGCACCAACAAGGGCACCCACATCACCTTCCACGAGGCCGCCCTCGTCGACTATGCCGGCATGTGGCTGGACCAGCAGCGCCCCGGCGTATTCAAGGCCTCGCTCGTTCCGTGGTCGGACGGCGTGCGTGTAAAGAAGGATGGCGCCTTCATCACGCCCTGGCGCACGGTGCAGGTGTCTGCGGACGCAAAAGGCCTGCTCAATTCCGATCTCATCCTCAATCTGAATGAGCCCAACAAGCTGGGCGACGTGTCCTGGGTCGAGCCCGGCCGCTATGTCGGCATCTGGTGGTGCATGCATATCGCCAAATGCACCTGGGGCAGCGGCGACAGTCACGGCGCCACGACTGAACGGACCAAGGAATATATCGACTTCGCCGCCAAATATGGCTTTGACGGTGTCCTCGTCGAAGGCTGGAACATTGGCTGGGATGGCGATTGGTTCAACAATGGCGCCCTGTTCAGCTTCACCAAACCTTACCCGGATTTCGACATTGAGGAGATCACCCGCTATGGCGCGGAAAAGGGCGTGCGCCTCATCGGCCATAATGAAACCTCTGGCAATGTCACCAATTACGAGGCCCAGCTGGAGGATGCCTTTGCCCTCTACGAAAAGCTCGGCATACGGCAGGTAAAGACAGGCTATGTCGCCGATGGCGGCGGCATCCAGCGTCAGGACGAAGACGGCGTCTGGCGCTATGAGTGGCATGACGGGCAGTTCATGGCGCGACATCATCTCCATGTCGTGGAGGAGGCCGCGAAGTATCACGTCTCCATCAATGCCCACGAGCCAATCAAGGACACCGGCCTGCGCCGCACCTATCCGAACTGGATCAGCCGCGAGGGCGCGCGCGGGCAGGAATACAATGCCTGGGGCTATCCGCATCTCAATCCGCCGGAGCACGAAACCATCCTGCCCTGGACGCGGATGATGTCCGGCCCGATGGATTTCACGCCCGGCATTTTCGACCTCACCGGCCGCCCCGATGGCCCCAACCGTGTGCAGACGACGCTGGCCAAACAGCTCGCCCTCTATGTCGTGCTCTACAGCCCGATCCAGATGGCCGCTGACCTGCCGGAGAACTACGAAGCCCGGCCCGAAGCGCTGGAATTCATCACGCGCGTGCCGACCGACTGGGAGCAATCTCTCGCGATTGCCGGTCAGGTTGGCGAATATGTTGCCTATGCGCGCCAGGAACGCGAAGGCCGCGACTGGTTCGTCGGCGCCGTCACCGACGAGAATGGCCGGACCGTGACGCTCGACACGTCCTGGCTGGAGCCGGACACGGCCTACACCGCGAAAGTCTGGGCCGATGGCCCGGCCGCCGACTGGGAGACGGCGCCCTATGACCTGTCGATCTACACCCAGCCCATCCGGCAGGGCGATCCGTTCACCCTCACGCTCGCACCGGGCGGCGGCGCGGCGGTGTGGCTGACGCCGGCCGAGACAGCGGAGGGCGCGGAATGATCCGCCTGCTGATTGCTGCCGCCCTGATGGGCCTCGCCGCCTGCGCGACGGCACCGGCATCCGAACCGGCACCCTCGTCCTTCTCCATGGCGCCGGAACCTTATGTGAAGGTGAAACATCCTGACTGGGCGAAGGATGCCGTGATCTACCAGATAAACACGCGCCAGTTTACGCCGGAGGGCACGTTCGCCGCCGCGCAGGCCGAATTGCCGCGCCTGAAAGACCTCGGCGTCGACATTCTCTGGCTGATGCCGGTCCATCCCATCAGCGAGGTGAACCGCAAGGGCAGCCTCGGCAGCCCCTATTCGGTGAAGGACTATTTCGGCGTCAATCCGGAATTCGGCACGACCGAAGACCTGAAAGCCTTTGTCGACGCCGCCCATGCTGAGGGCATGCATGTCATCCTCGACTGGGTCGCCAATCACACCGCCTGGGACAATCCCCTCGTGACGGAACATCCGGACTGGTACGAGACCGACTGGAAGGGCAACTTCCACCCGACGCCCTGGACCGACTGGGCCGACATTATCGACCTCGACTATTCCAACACGGAGCTGCGCGAATACATGGCCGGCGCCATGGAATACTGGGTGCGCGATGTCGGCATTGACGGCTACCGCTGCGATGTCGCTGGCTATGTGCCGCTCGACTTCTGGGAGAATGTCCGCGTACGGCTCGATGCCATCAAGCCGGTCTTCATGCTGGCCGAATGGGACACGCGCGACCTGCACCAGCACGCCTTCGATGCCACCTATGGCTGGGACTGGAAGAATGCCGCCCATGAGATCGCTCAGGGCAAGGCCGACGCGAACCGGATGACCGGCCTGATGCAGCGCAATCTCGGCTCCTGGCCGCAGGATGCCTACCAGATGCTGTACACGGAAAATCACGACCAGAACGCCTGGGAAGGCACGCCGCGCGAATTCTACGGCGAGGCGCTCGAAACCTTCATGACGCTGCAATTCGTGATGCAGGGAATGCAGGTCATCCATAACGGACAGGAAGCGGGTAACGAACACCGCCTCGCCTTCTTCGAGAAGGACCCGATTGTCTGGCGGGATCATCCCCAGAAGGCCCTGATCCAGGAACTTATCCGCCTGAAAAAGGACAACCCCGCCCTCTGGAACGGCGCCGCCGGCGGGGCCTACGAACCCATCGTCACGGATAACGGATCGCAGATCGTCAGCTTCGCGCGGGAGAAGGATGGCAACAAGGTCGTCGCCCTGTTCAATCTGAGCCCCCGGGAAGCGGCTTTCACCCTCACCGATGGCCCCGTTGATGGCACCTATATCGACCTCGGCAGCAACACCGCAGTCACCTTGAACCTTGCTTCGACCGAGCAGATGACGCTTCCCGCCTGGGGCTTCCATGTGCTTGTTTCCGGCAACCAACCATAACGGCACCATCGGGAGGGCAACCGGATGACTGACCAGACCGCCACAGGCCGCAAGCCCGCGCTCAGCCTGCCGCAGATCATCAACATGTCGTTCGGTTTCTTCGGCATCCAGATCGGCTTCGCGCTGCAGAACGGCAATGTCAGCCGCATCTTCCAGACGCTCGGCGCCGATATCGACGCGCTGCCGCTGCTTTGGCTGGCGGGCCCTGTCACGGGCCTGCTGGTGCAGCCGGTGATCGGCTATTTCAGTGACCGGACATGGGGCCCGCTCGGCCGCCGGCGGCCTTTCTTCCTCGCTGGCGCCCTGCTCGCCTCGCTCGCGCTGTTCGTGATGCCGAACTCACCGGCGCTCTGGGTGGCGGCCGGCACGCTCTGGATCATGGACGCCTCGCTCAATATCACCATGGAGCCGTTCCGCGCCTTTGTGGGCGACATGCTGCCGTCGCGCCAGCGCCCGCTCGGCTTTTCGATGCAGACCATCTTCATCGGTGCCGGCGCCGTCGCGGCCAGCCTCGCGCCCTATATCTTCAACGCGCTCGGCGTATCCAACACGGCCGAAGCCGGCCACATACCGGACAATGTGCGCCTCTCCTTCTATGTCGGCGGCGCGGCCCTGCTGGCGGCCGTGCTGTGGACTATCTTCACGACGAAAGAGTATTCGCCCGATCAGCTCGAAGCCTTCGGCAAGGATGAAGACAATATCTTCGAAGCTGAAGGCGGCCTCGCCCGTACGGGCCGCCCGGCCAGCGCCTTCTTCGTCAAATGGGGCGCCGGGATCGCGCTTGTCGGCGCGGCCCTGTTCTGGGCGGTGCAGCATTTCAATGGCGACAAGCAATTCTTCGTCTTTGCCGGCGGCCTTGCCTTCCTCGGCGCCCTGTTCCTGGTGAACAGCCTGCTGGTGCAGAAGGATGCCGAGACGCGGAACTTCCTCTCCGATGTACTGGGCGATCTCACCACGATGCCCTCGGTCATGGCGCGCCTTGCGGTGGTGCAGTTCTTCTCCTGGGTCGCCCTGTTCATCATGTGGATCTACACGACGCCTGCCGTCGCGCTGCAGGCATGGGGCACATCGGACACCGCCAGCGCCGCCTATCAGACAGCCGGCGACTGGGTTGGCGTCATGTTCGCCGTGCAGAACGGCGTTGCCGCGATCTATGCCTTCGTCATCGCGGCCATCGCGCGGAAAGTCGGTACGCGGCGCCTGCACGCCTTCAACCTGCTGATGGGCGCGCTCGGCTTCCTCGGCTATCTGATCTTCCCATCCAAGATGGGCCTGCTCATTCCGATGGTCGGCCTCGGCATGGCCTGGGGTTCCATCCTTGCCCTGCCCTACGCAATCCTGTCGGACGCGCTGCCAGTCAAGAAAATGGGCATCTATATGGGCATCTTCAATTTCTTCATCGTGCTGCCGCAGCTTCTCGTCGGCGGCACGATGGGGCCGGTGCTGCGCTCGCTCGAAGGCTCTCTCGCGCCGGCGGTTGGCGGTGTGCCGCTGCTGGCCATGCTGTTCGGCGCGGCCAGCCTCGGCCTCGCGGCACTTTCCATGACGCTGGTGAAATCCCCCGGCGCGCGCTGACGCTCAGGCGAAGTGCAGGCGCCGGTAACGGCCCTTATAGTAGAGCAGCGGATCGCGGCGCGGCTCATAGGTCGCCCGCTCCACGCGGCCGACCAGGATGACATGGTCGCCGCCATCATACTGGGCGTAGTGCGAGCATTCGAAATTGGCGAGCGCGCCGGCAATCAGCGGCGTGTCATGATGCCCGCGCTGCCACGGCGTGCCGGAGAAGCGGTCGTCGCCCGCCCGCGCGAAGACAGCAGAGACCGGCTGCTGGCCGATATGCAGCACGTTGACGGCGAAATGGCTGACCGCCTCGATCACCTTGAGGCTGGCTGACGTCTTCGCGATGCACACCAGCAGCAGCGGCGGCTCCAGCGAGACGGATGTGAAAGAGTTCGCCGTCAGGCCCACTGGTTCGCCATCCGGCCCGATGGCCGTCACAACCGTCACGCCGGTGGCGAAGCAGCCCATTGCATCGCGCAGCGTGCGCGCGTCCGAACCCTGACGATAGTCCGGCAGGAAGCGCGGCACGCGGCGCTCAAGGAAATCAAGCACGGTGGCGTTGAACACATCCGCCCGGTCGAACGCGACCGGGCCATTGGCGCCCTGCAGCTCGATCAGTTCGGCCTGCTCCATCGCCGCGCAAGTTTCGCCGGCAAGGCCATATTCGCTCTCGACGCGGCGTACCACCAGCACCGGAAGGCGGATCTTGCCGGCCACGGATTTCAGTCGCGGCGACGCCTCGGAAAGGTCCAGCCCGCCGGCCATCGCCGTGTCCCAGTCCGGCTGTACATCGCCCTGTGCGGCATGCGCCTTCAGGGCATCGGCGACCGTATCGATGCCGCCCGCATCCAGCCCCCGCTGGGACTCCACCAGGATCAGGCCGGATGCCATGTGCCCGCCATCCTCTCCCAGCGCCACTGCCGCCGCCCATCCGCCAAGCCCGGCGCCGAGGATCACCGGGCGCGAGGCAAGCTGCGCCAGCACGGCGCGCAGATCTTCCACAAAGGCTTCGAAATCATACCGCCCGTCCGGCGCCCAGTCGCTCGCGCCATGGCCGCGCAGGTCGAGGCTGATGACGTGCCGGCCGGCCTTGGCCAGCGCTTCGGCTGCACCGCGCCAGGCTGCACGGGACTGGCCGGCGGCATGCACCAGCAGCACGGACGGGTCATCGCTGACGCCCATGACGCCCGCGCGCAACGTCAGCCCGCCAAAGCCCCGGAAATCCCGATCCATCATGCCTGCCGTCTCCGCCGCACGGATTGTTCACGCCTGATCATAATGCGCTGAGCGCCCGCGTCACCGCCCGGCCTGCACCATTTCCCGGGAAACCTTGTCCGCAATCATGATCGTCGGCGTATTGGTGTTGCCGGACGTGATCAGCGGCATGACGGAGGCATCGATCACGCGCAGGCCGCCCACGCCGATGAATTTGAGGTCCTTGTCCACGACAGCCATCGGATCGTCGGCCCGGCCCATGCGGGCGGTGCCGACCGGATGGAAGATGGTCGTGCCGATATCGCCGGCGGCGCGGGCGAGGGCGGCATCCGAATTGTCGACCTCCGGCCCTGGCAGTATTTCCGCTGGCGTGTAGCGCGCGAGGGCAGGCTGCGTCATCAGGCGCCGGGTGACGCGGATCGCATCGGCCGCGACTTGCCGGTCCTCCTCCGTGGACAGATAGTTCGGCCGTATCACCGGCTTTGTCGCCGGGTCGGCGGAGCTGATACGCACCTCGCCCCGTGAGGAGGGGCGCAAATTGCAGGCGCTGACCGTGATGGCCGGGAAGCGATGCAGGGGGTCACCAAACTTGTCGAGCGACAGTGGCTGGACATGGAATTCGATATTCGCCCGCGTTTGCGCTGTATCGGAACGGGTGAAGATGCCGAGTTGCGAGGGCGCCATGGTCAGCGGCCCGCGCCGGCGCAGGGCATAGTCGAGCCCCATCAGACCGCGCTGGAACAGATTGTGATAAGTCTCGTTCAGAGTCCGTGCGCCGCTGATGCGATAGATGGCGCGCTGCTGGAGATGGTCCTGCAGATTGGCGCCGACGCCCGGTTTTTCCTGCGTCACGTCCACGCCTGCCGCCTTCAGCACCTCGCCGGGCCCGACGCCGGAGCGCTGCAGAATTTCGATCGAGCCGATGGCCCCGGCGCAGAGCACCGTCTCCTTCCGTGCCCGCACGAGGTGGCGCTGCCCGTCTTTCAGGAATTCCACACCGGCAACCTGCCCGCCCTCGATCGCCAGACGGTCGATGAGGCACCCCGTTTCCACACGCAAATTCCCGCGTGACCGTACCGGCTTCAGGAAACCCCGCGCCGCAGACCAGCGCACACCGCCCTTCTGGTTTACATGGAAATAGGCCGAGCCTTCATTGTCGCCGGTATTGAAATCCTCAATCGGGGCGACACCCATTTCGGCTGCGGCGTCACGCACGGCATCGAGGACCGGCCAGCTGACGCGCGGTGCCTCGACCCGCCACTCCCCGCCCGTTCCGTGTACGGCGCTCTCGCCCAGGAAATGATCCTCGATCCGACGGAACACCGGCAGCACATCGTCCCAGCCCCAGCCCGGCAGGCCAAGGTCGCGCCAGGAATCGTAGTCCCCCGCCTGCCCTCGCATCGAGATCATGGCATTGATCGCGGACGACCCACCGATCACCTTGCCACGCGGATAGTTCAGCTTGCGGCCATTCAGGCCGGGTTCGGCCACTGTCTCGAACATCCAGTCCGAACGCGGATTGCCGATGGCGAAGAGGTATCCGACCGGGATATGGAACCAGATCCAGTTATCCTGCCCGCCTGCCTCCAGCAGCAGGACGCGTGCATCACCGCGTTCCGACAGCCGGTTCGCCACGACACATCCGGCCGATCCCGCACCGACAATGACATAGTCATAGTCGCCTTCAATCTGTGTTGCCTTTGCCACGCGCACGCCTCCCCGCCGGGCAACAGGATTACTTCAGCTTCGACAGGACGCCAAACGGACTGTCCTCCGCCCGCCGGGGCGGCGGCGCGGCCGGCTTCGGCGTGCTGCGGCCCGGCTGCTTCTTCATGCTGAGGCCGATGCGCTTGCGTGCCGCATCCACGTCCATGACCGTGACCTGCACCACCTGCCCGGCCTTCACCACCGCATGCGGGTCTTTCACGAAACTGTCCGCGAGTTCCGAAATGTGGACGAGGCCGTCCTGGTGGACGCCGATATCGACGAAGGCGCCGAAGGCGGTGACATTCGTCACCACGCCTTCCAGCCGCATGCCGGATTTGAGATCGGCCAGCGTCTCGACGCCATCGCGGAAGGCCGCCGTCCTGAATTCCGGGCGCGGGTCACGGCCCGGCTTTTCAAGTTCTGCAAGGATGTCTTTCACGGTTGGAACGCCGAAGGCCGCATCGGCGAACTCTTCAGGCTTCAGCTTCGCCAGGAAGGCCTTGTCGCCGATCAGCGACGCCACCTTCCGGCCCGTTGCCTTCGCGATCTTCTCCACCACGGGATAGGCTTCAGGGTGCACGCCGGAGGCATCGAGCGGGTTCTTCCCGTCCATGATGCGCAGGAAGCCGGCGGCCTGTTCGAAAGCTTTCGCGCCAAGGCGCGGCACTTTCTTCAACTCGCTGCGCGTCTTGAACGGCCCGTTCTTGTCGCGATAGGCCACGATGTTCGCAGCGATGGCCGCGTTGAGACCGGCGACGCGCGAGAGCAATGAGGCCGATGCCGTGTTCACGTCCACGCCCACGGCGTTCACGCAATCCTCCACCACGCCATCGAGCGAGCGGGCGAGCGCGGCCTGGTCCACATCATGCTGGTACTGGCCGACGCCAATGGCCTTCGGTTCGATCTTTACGAGTTCCGCCAGCGGATCCTGCAGGCGCCGGGCGATCGACACCGCCCCGCGCAGGCTGACATCGAGATCCGGGAATTCCTTCGCGGCGAGTTCCGAGGCGGAATAGACCGAAGCGCCCGCTTCCGACACCATCAGGCGCGTCAGGCCAAGGTCCGGCATCTTGCCGGAGAGGTCCGCGACCAGCTTGTCCGTCTCCCGGCCTGCCGTGCCATTGCCGACGCTGACCAGTTCCACCTTGTGCTTCTTGCAGAGCTTCGCGAGTGTTGTCAGCGCGCCGGTCCAGTCCTTTTTCGGCTCGTGCGGATAGATCGTTGCCGTTTCGACCAGCTTGCCGGTTGCGTCCACCACGGCCACTTTGCAGCCCGTACGGATGCCGGGATCGATGCCCATCACCGTCTTCGGGCCCGCCGGCGCGGCCATCAGCAGGTCCTTCATGTTGCGCGAGAAGACGCGGATCGCTTCGCCATCGGCGGCTTCCTTCAGCCGGTTGATGGATTCGCGCGAGCTTGACGGTTCCAGCCGGTTCTTCCAGGCGGCTTCGGCGGTTTCCACCAGCCAGTCATCGCCCGGGCGGCCCTTCTTCGCGATGCCGAACTCGGCGCAGATATCACGCACGGCCGGGTGGCCGCGGTCCTCCGCATGCGGAACGGCGACTTTCACGCGCAACACGCCATCCTTCTGCCCGCGCAGCATGGCGAGCGCGCGGTGCGACGGCATCTTGGCAATCGGCTCGTCGAAGTCGAAATAATCGGAGAACTTGGCGGCCTCTTCCGCCTTGCCCTTGACCAGAGTGGAGCCAAGCCGGCCGTCGCTCCACACCTTCTCGCGGATACGACGCGCCAAGCGTGGCGTTTCGGCGATCTTTTCGACGATGATTTCGCGCGCGCCGTCCAGTGCAGCATCAGCCGTCTCGACCCCCTTCTTCTTCGAGACGAACCCCTTCGCCTCGCCGGCCGGCAGCAGGGCCGGATTGGCGAGGATCCGCTCGGCCAGCGGCTCGAGGCCCGCTTCCTTCGCGATGGTCGCTTTCGTGCGGCGCTTCTGCTTGTAGGGCGTATAGAGGTCTTCGAGCGCCACTTTCGTCATCGCAGCCATGATCTCGCGCTCGAGGTCTGCCGTCAGCTTGCCCTGTTCGCGGATAGCGGCGAGCACCACATCCCGGCGCTTGGCCAGTTCGGTGAGGTAGTCGAGCCGCTCGGCCAGCGTGCGCAGCTGTGTGTCGTCCAGGCCGCCGGTGCGTTCTTTCCGGTAGCGCGCGATGAAGGGCACGGTCGCGCCTTCCTCCAGCAGGTCCATGGCGGCCTGAACCTGACGCTCCTGCACGCCAAGTTCGCTGGCGATCAGGCGGGCGATGGACGGGGTTGCCGGGGCGGGCGTGCGGGATTTGCCGGTCATGTCAGGGCCTTCTGGCTGGAGATGGATCGCGGCGCCGGAGGGCGCGGGAATGGATCAATTTACCGGAAATCGTTCACACCTCGTTTACGCCTGCAGGCGCGCACGCGAAATTCCTGTGCAGGGTGCACAGGGGCATCTCTCATCGGGTGGGAAACAAGGGCCTGGCAGGGGCAGAGGGACTCGAACCCCCGACTTTCGGTTTTGGAGACCGACGCTCTACCAACTGAGCTATACCCCTTCAGGCGAGGTGAGGGTTTGCCCGAAAGTGCCCGGCGCTGCAAGCGCCAGCTTCAGCCTACCGGGCATTTCCGGCCTCGTCGGGCCCGGATGCAAAAAGGCCGCCCTTTTGGGGCGGCCTTTTCGTTTGTCTCTCGGATGAGAGCTTACTCTTTGATGGCCGAGACGACGCCGGCGCCGAC
>JAGQRO010000012.1 GCA_020425315.1 Hyphomonas sp.
GAAGGCCACCGGCGCCGAGACGATCAGCTCCCCTTGCGGGGTTTCCTGCTGGTCGCGCAGGGCCGTATTGGCCGAATGGGCGGCCTGCGCCATTTCCATGGTCGAGCGGAACAGCGTGTGGCCGGCATCGGTCAGCACCAGGCCGCGTGCGTGGCGCTGGAACAGCGAGACGCCGAGCGCTTCTTCCAGCGCCGCGATCTGGCGCGAGACGGCCGACTGGGAAATGCCGAGGCGCTCCCCGGCAGAGGTCAGGCTGCCGGCTTCGGCGGCGGCGTGAAAGGATCTCAGTTTGCCCCAGTCCATGCGAAGTCTTGTGGCCCCTTACTGTCCTGACGGCAAGGGCGCTCATATGGCTTACTGCTGCAAAGCTTTCAATGCCGCCTCGCGCACGGCGGTCACTTCCGGGGATGCCGCAATCCGCATCACTTCCTGCAGCAGGATGTCGAGGTCGCGCCGCGCCGTGCGGTGGTTGGTGATGTTGACCCGGATCGCGAGCCGGCCCTTGAGGCGCGTGGTGGACGGGGCGGCAATGCCCTGCTCCTGCAGCTGGATGACGATCTCGTCATTCATCGCGTCCAGAACCGCATCGGCAAGGCCGGGCTCGGCATAGCGGAAGCAGCAGATATTCAGCGCCACCGGCGCCATCAGCTGCAGGCCCTTCGTCTTCGCCACCTGCTCGCCCAGGTATGAGGCCTGGTAGCAATTGCGCGTGATCATGCGGCCGAGGCGGTCGACACCGAATTCGGCAAACTGGGCCCAGACCTTCAGTGCACGGAATCCGCGGCTGAGTTCGGGGCCATATTCTACCGGCCAGGGATTGCCGCCGGCGAGGCCGCGCTCCTTGGCTTTCAGGTAATCCGGCCTGTCGGTAAAGGCGGCGCGGTGCAGCGTCTCGTCGCGGATCAGGGCGAAGCCGGCATCATAGTTCACATGCAGCCATTTGTGAAAATCGAAGGCGAGCGAGTCGGCGCGTTTCACGCCGGTCAGGCGGCCCGCCACCCGGTCGCTCAGTACACCGAGCGATCCGAAGGCGCCATCGATATGGAACCAGAGCCCCTCTTGCGCACAGAGGTCTGCCATTTCGTCCAGCGGGTCGATGGCGCCGACATTCACCGTGCCGGCCGTGCCGATGACGACGAAGGGCGTCAGGCCCGCGGCGCGGTCGGCCGCGATGGCGGCGCGCAGGGCGTCCATGTCGATCTCGAACCGGTCGTTCGCCGGAATCTTGCGCAAGGCATCGGTGCCGAGGCCGATCAGGTCAAAGGCGCGGGCGACGCAGGAATGGGTCTCGGTGGAGGTGTAGCCGACCAGGCCATGGCCGCACACGCCCGCCTTGCGGCTGGCAAAATCGAGCCGTGCGTCACGCGCCACTTTCATCGCAATCACGGTCGCCATGGACGTGCCGGAGACGACGATGCCGCTGGCGGTGTCCGGAAACTCGAACAGTTCGCGCACCCAGCGGATGACCTGTTTCTCGACATAGATCGCGCCATGGTCGCGCCCGCCCATGTTCGCGTTCATGGCGGAGGCGGCGATATCGGCCAGCATGTTGGCCGGCGTGCCGGAACCGTGCACCCAGCCGAAGAAGCGCGGATTGGTATTGCCCGCGCCATAGGGCAGCAGCGTTTCCATCCGCGCCATCACGTCATCGGTGCCCCAGCCTTCATGCGGCAGCGGCGCGCGCAGCGTGTCCTTGATCTCTTCCGGCAGCTCGGTCCACACGCGGCCCTGGCGGCTCGCCTGCATCCGGTCGATGGCGGCGTCCAGCATGCGCCGGGCCTGGGCGCGGAACTCTTCCCAGTTTTCCGGGTCGAGCGATTCCTGCGGGGAGGGTTCGTCGTAATTCATGTCGGTCATGCGCCGGTATTCGCCCGCTTTTGACAGATTTGCAAAGCCTTCTTCGCAGGCGCAGCAGACCGCTTACTGGCTGGCCCAGAGAATGCGGGCAATCCAGGCGATTTCGCTGGGCCGGAACTCACGGACCGGGAAATCCGGGTTCAGCGATGCGAGCGCTACCAGCCGGGAATTGCGCCGGGCGAGCACCTTGGCCATCACCTCGCCCTCCACGGTCTTGGCCACCACGCGGTCGCCCGGTTTCACCTCGGCGCCGGGGGCGACGATGATACGGTCGCCGGCGCGGTAGGCGGGCTCCATGGACTTGCCGCTGATTTCGAGGGCGTAGACCGGCTCGGGACCGAGGCCGGGGAAGCGCACCTCGTCCCAGCCCTGCCCGGCCGGGAAGCCGGCATCGTCGAAATAGCCGTCGCGGCCGGCCTCGGCAAAGCCGATCAGCGGCGCGGTCGCGCCCCGGCGGCCATCGATCAGGGCGGCGAAATCGTCAAAGCCCGCGCCCACGGCCTCCAGCACGCGGGCAAGGCTCTCGGTGCTCGGCCAGCGCGGGCGGCCATCGGCGCCCTCGCGCTTCGACGGATTGAAGGCGGTCGGGTCCAGCCCCGCGCGGCGCGCAAGGCCGGACGCCGTCAGCCCGTAATGGGCCGCCAGCTGGTCAATTCCGCGCCAGATATCCCGGTGCTGCATGAGGCAAGGCTCCGCAAGATGCGGCCTTGAGGGCTATAGGAAGATTTGCCTAGGGTCAAGCGGGGAAGGAATATTGTCCTAGTCGTTGCACGGAGGATTCCAGCGACGCACGAGGTCCGTCTCTTCATCGAGGCGATCCGACTTGTAAGGGTTCAAATGGGCGTGAATGTGTGTCGCTCCATTCCGCCGAGCCGCATCAATCTTATGATGACTGTCGAAGCGCTCACTCAGATTTTCGGTCTGCCCGATGTAAACGGGCGCCCAATATCCAGGGTTCGTCTCTTTGGCAAATACGTAATTGCCTGCCTTGGCAACAAACGATGCGCTCATCGGGTGGATTTCATACCGGTACTTCTTTCCGGATGCGCCTTCCCAGTCAATTGTCGAAGCCATCTTGGTCTCCTTGATGTGGCGCGGAGGTCCGTTGACTGTGGTGCATCTTTGCGATCCACTCGGAATCGCCTCACTCATGAGCGCAAATCGGTGACAGACCCCCGCAACGGGTTCTACCGACAGTCGATCTAGCCTGACCGCAACTCGGGCTGGATCGACTCAGCCGATTCGAACGCTGCCCTATTTTGGGGTCGATGTCGAATCTATTTTCCCGTTTTGTTCCATGCCATGAAACACATCAGGAAATGGCCGCTTCAGCCCGCCCTCACAACTTCCACTTCGCCACGCCCGGCACATCCCCAATCAGCGTCGCACCTGACAGCACGAACACTTTCCCTTCGCCCAGCGCAAACGCCGTCAGGCCCTCCGGGAAAACGCGCGCAAACGCCGCGTCGAGCACGTTGAGGCCGCCGGTGAAGGCGCCCATGGCGGGCATCACGAGGCGCGCACCGTCGCTGGCGAAGCATTTGCGGCGCACCGTCCGTCCACGGCCTTTCACCTTGGCCACGGGATGCAAATGCCCGGCGACTTCGCCCGCCTCCCCTTCCGGCTCATGCCGGAAGACGAGCGCGCCGCGGCGCAGCACTTTCGCCGCCCGCCCGCCAAGATGCGCCGGCGGGTCAGGGTCATGGTTTCCCTCCACCCACACCCAGTCATGCGCCGAGGTCAGCGCCCGGATGCGCGCGGCGTATTCTTCCGGCAGGCGCAGCTCGGCGGCGCGGTCATGGAAACTGTCACCGAGGGAGATCACCGTCTCCGGCTGCAGCGCCGCACACAGCCGCTCCACCACGGACAGCGTCGCGCCCGTGTCATAGGGCGGCAGCATCTGGCCGCGCGCGGCATAGGCGCTGCCCTTCTCCAGGTGCAGGTCTGACACCACAAGCAGCCGCTCGGCCGCCCACCATAGGCCGCCCTCAGGCAGCGGGGCCAGCATCTCGCCGGCGAGATGCAGGAGCGTTTCCGCCCGCTTGTTTGCCAGTGCCGTCATGGCGCGACTCTGGCCTGCCTCGCCGGGGCGGTCAAATGGGGAATTCCATTGGCCTCATCCCCCACCGCCTGCGGCGGGACCGGGCCGGCCTAGTCCACCCGCATCGCATCCCGCACGAGGTCGCTTTCGGCCTCGCTGAGGATGGCGTCCTGCACGCTGGCGCCCATCACCGGCTCCTTGCCGATCTCCAGCATGACCGGCACGGCAAACGGGCTGATCCGGTCGAGCCGGATATGGTCAATCTTGCCTTCGATGCGCACCAGCATCTCGCCAAGGCGGCGCACATCGAGCAGGCCCGTGGCGGCATCCTGCCGGGCCGCCTGCAGCAGGATATGATCGGCCTCATGGCTGCGCAGCACGTCATAGATGAGATCGGTGGAGAAGCTCACCTGGCGAGAGTTTTTCTCCTTGCCCGGAAGATTGCGGTGGATAAGGCCGGATATCTGCGCGCATTGCGCAAAGGTGCGTTTCATCAGGGCGCTCTCGTCCAGCCAGGATTCAAGGTCGTCGCCCAGCATGTCGGGATGGAACAGCGCATCCATGTCGACTTGGGAGAGGTCCTCCATGCCCCAGACGGCCATGGCGTACTCGCTGGCGACGAAGCCGGTGGGCTTGGCGCCCATGCGCTCCAGCCGCCTTGTCAGCAGCATACCGAGCGTCTGGTGCGCCAGGCGCCCCTCGAAGGGATAAGTGACGAGATAATGCCGGTCGCCGCGCGGGAAAGTCTCGACAAGCAGGTGATCCGGCGGCGGAATTTCGGAGCGCAGGCGCTGGATCTCGAACCATTCGCGCACCGGGCCCGGCAGCGCTTCCCATTGGGCGGGGTCATGGATCATCTGGCGCACACGCTCAGCGAGGAACGTGGTCAGCGGGAATTTGCCGCCATTATAGGACGGGATCGCCGGGCGCTCGCCCGCCGCCTTTACGACCAGGGCATCGAGCCCATCGATGCCGACAAGGCGCAGCACTTCCCCGCCGAACAGGAACGTGTCACCGGGGGTGAGCTGGGAGAGGAAATATTCTTCCATCTCGCCCAGCTTGTAGCCGGCGCGGACGCTGCGCTGTTCGCCCTCCCCCGCCTTGCCGACGAAACTCGCCATCCGTACCGAGAGCATCGGGGATTCGACAATCGCGCCGACATTCATGCGGTGGGCTTGGGCATCCTGCGCCGTGCGCGCCACCCAGCGCCCGTCCGGCCGGCGCACGATACGGTGATAGCGGTCATAGGTCTTCAGCGCATAACCGCCGGTGGCAACGAAATCGACGATGCGCTCGAAGGCCTCCCAGTCGAGGGCGCGATAGGGCCCGGCCCGCACGATCTCATCATGGAGTTCGGCAAGGTCGAATCCGTCGCCGCAGGCGCGGCCCATGACATGCTGGGCGAGCACATCGAGCGCGCCGGTGCGCAGGCCCTCGCCATCGATCTCGCCAGCCTCCACGGCGGCCTCGGCGGCGCGGCATTCGAGCACTTCAAACCGGTTGGTCGGCACCAGCATGGCGCGGCTCGCCTCATCCATGCGGTGATTGGCGCGCCCGATGCGCTGGATGAGCCGCGCGGCCCCCTTCGGCGCACCCATCTGCACGACAAGATCCACCTCCCCCCAGTCGATGCCGAGGTCGAGCGTGGAGGTGCACACCACCGCCTTCAGCCTCCCGGCCGCCATCGCGACTTCCACCTTCTCGCGCTGCTCGCGGGCGAGCGAGCCATGGTGCAGCGCGATCGGCAGGCCGTCATCGTTCACGTTCCACAACTCCTGGAACATCAGCTCCGCCTGGCTGCGCGTATTGACAAAGACCAGCGTCATCGTCGCTTTCTTGATGGCCTCGTACACTTCCCCCACGGCGAAACGTCCGGAATGGCCGCTCCACGGGATGCGCTCGCGGGAGATGAGGATATCGACCTCCGCCGAAACGCCGCCGGCGGCCGTCAGGATACGGACACCTCGGCCCCCTCCTCGCACATCCAGCCAGTCCGCGAGCCCCTGCGGGTCGCGCACCGTGGCGGAGAGGCCGAGGAAGCGGCATTGCGGCGCCCAGTGTGCCAGCGTGGCGAGGCCGAGGGAGAGCAAGTCCCCCCGCTTCGAGGCGGCCATGGCGTGGATCTCGTCGACGATCACGCATTTGAGATCCGCGAAGAATTCCTTCGCATGATCGGACGCAATGAACAGCGCGAGCTGTTCCGGTGTCGTCAGCAACACATCGGGCGGCGTGCGCCTCTGGCGCTGGCGCACATGGGAAGGCGTGTCGCCGGTGCGCGTCTCGATCCGGATGTCGAGGCCCATCTCATTCACGGGGCCCATGAGATTGCGCTGCACGTCCGTCGCCAGCGCCTTCAGCGGGGAGATGTAGAGCGTGTGCAGGGCCGGGATGCCGGAATTCTTATTCCGCTCCATCCGGCTGAGTTCGATCAGGCTGCCGAGAAAGCCGGCCAGCGTCTTGCCACCGCCGGTCGGGGCGATCAGCAGCGCGCTCTCACCTGCCAGCGACGCCTCCGCCAGCGCCAGCTGGTGCGGGCGGGCCGACCAGCCGCGCGCGCCGAACCATCCGGCGAAGGGTTCGGGCAGGGCAAAGGCCGGGGGGCGGGCGCTGTCAGGCATGGAGCTCCATTAAACTACAGCAAGACACGATGTTTCCGGCTTTTTTTCCAGCCCCGATCCGGCAATGTGAGGACGATCCACAGACTTCGGACCCTGCCATGCGCCCTGCCCTGCCCGCCGCCGCACTTCTTGCGCTCGCCGCCGCCCTGCCGGCCGTGGCGGATACGCCGCTGCAAAAGGCCCTCGCCGCCAGCGCCGACGGCCCGGCCTACATGTTCGACCTCTCTTATGATGGCGAGGAGCTGACCGCGAAGATGCGGGTTGACCCGTCCCGGCCGGAGGGCGAGCGCATGACACTGCTCTCCCCGGCCGCCGCAGACCTGACCGACGAGGGCCGCAAACAGTTCGAATCGATGCGGGAAAAATCGAAGGGCGACATCTGGTGTGCCGATTTTGCCGACACGGTTCCGACGGATGCAAAGCTGGTTTCGGAAACCGGCACCACGGCGACCTATGAATTTACCCCGGTCCCCGGCAAGGAGACCGACAAGGATCTCAGGAAGATCATCAAATACATGAAAGGCGCCGTGACCGTCTCCAAGGAAACGCCCGGCATTGTCGGCTTCGAGCTGACCTCGAAGAAAGCGTTCAAGCCGATGCCCATCGCCAAGGTGGAGTCGTTCCGCATGAATGTCGCCTGCGGCTTCGCCCCGGACGGGCGCACCCATGTGACCGACCTGACGGTCGATATTTCCGGCTCCGCCCTGATGAAGAAATTCACCCAGTCCGAGCGCCAGACGATCTCGAATCTGGTCGCCCTGCCGGAAACCGCCAGCGGCCAGAAATAGGCGCTATTCGGTCCGGCCGTATTTCGCCAGAACTTCGGTGCGGATGGCGGCGCGGCCCTTGTCGCTGCGCACGCGACGCTCCTCGATCAGCGCTTCGATTTCCGCCTCGATAGCTTCGTTCTCGGCGATCACGGCCTGGCGCTCGTCCTCAGCCGCCTGCAGGGCCAGAAGGACATCGCGCGTGAACGAGTTCACGTCGAAGCGCGCCCCGCCGATCGTATCGAAGCCGCGCCGCACGATGACGGCATTCATGCTGGGCACGATGACGACATACTGGCCACGATTGCCGGCCATGAAGAAGGTGCCTTCCGGCACGCCGGGCGCATTGTTCATCAGCCAGAACTGGGCGCCATAGCCAGGGCCTTCGGCGGGCTGGGCCGGGGCGGGCGTGCGCACGAATTCCGCCCAGCCTTCCGGCAGCAGGCGTTCATTGCCCCACATCCCGTCCTGCAGGTAGAGCTGGCCGATGCGGGCAAGGTCGCGTGCGGTGGACCAGACCTGGCTGGACGAAACGAAATCGCCGTTCCAGTCCACTTCCATCGTCGTGTGCATGGCGCCGATCTTGTGCAGCAGGCTCTCATACGGGAAGCGATGGAAGGCACTGTCATTGCCCATCGCCTCGCGCAGGCCGCGCATGGCGATCAGCGTGTCATTATTGGCATATTTGAAGCGCTCGCCGGGCTCGGCCTCCAGCACGCGGCTGGCCGACTGGTCGGCCACGCGCCCGCCGCCGAAATAGAGACGGTCCGTGCGCGAACCATCTTCGCCGCTGTCGAGGCCGCTGGCCATGTGCATCAGGTTGCGCATCGTGATCTTGCGGCGCGGATCGGCGCCGGACGACCAGGCCTCGATCACGGCGGGATAGTCGATATCGATCAGGCCATTGCGGCGCGCCGCGCCCAGCACGGTGGCGGTGATCGATTTGGCGACCGACCATGTGCGCTGCGGCGTTTCATGGTCGATGCCGCGATCATAGCGCTCGGCAACGATCTGGCCGTCTTTCACCACCAGCACGGCACTGGTGCGCGTGCCATTGCCATAGGTGCGCTCGTCAAAGGCGAAGGAGACCGGGATTTCGAGCCGCTCGGCCTCTTCCGTCCGCAGGCTGACTTTCACATTGGAGCCGATGGCGCTGCCCCGGTCTTCCCCGGCCGTCACCGGCCAGGCGGCAAAGCGCGGCAGGAAATCCGCCATGGCGGTATCGGCGCCCGCCGGCAGCTGGCTGCAGCCAAAGCCCGGCCGGTAAGCGGCAATGCGCGGCGGCATATCCGGATCGTAGAGCACCGAGACGGTCTGCTTGCGCGGGTCGACCACGGCGTCCGGCAGGCGGTCGAAATCGCGCTGATAATCGGGATAGATGCCGCTGAGATCGTTACTGACGATTTCATTCTGGGTCATGCCGGCCACGAATGTGTCAGAGCAGGTGAACGCCGCCATCCAGCCGGCCGCCAGCGATTTGTCCTGTATGTCGGTCGCCCCGCCCTCCTGTGCCAGCGCGGGCACGACTGCAGCCGCCAGTGCAGCAACGGAGACAAGGATTGTACGGACTGGACGCATGGCGGAACTCTCCCTCGGGCAGGACGAAGTCTATGCACAGGAATTCGTGTCGCAAGTGTGGCTGCTGCGTTTACCTTTTGCACACGAAAGTGATCGGCCGGGCCTTGTGGACCTCGAATTGTTTGCGCTAACATGACTGGACAGGCTGCGGCAAGACAGCCAGCGATTTCGGGAGGAAACCATGATCCTTAGGCCCCTGTCCGGGAAAGCCGTTGCCGTATCACTGGCCCTTCTGGCCGCAGCCTGGCCTGCCGCCGCGCAGGAAATCACCGAGAATGAGTACTTCTCCGAGCCGGGCGCCGACCTGCTCGTCTTCTCCAACTGGTATGATGGCCTGTTCGCCGACGCCAAGATTTCCGGCGTCGAGCTGATCCATCACGGCATCCGCACCGTCACCAATGGCGATGTGCGCCTCGAAGCCACCCCCGGCCAGTGGGAAATGATCGGCAGTTTCAAGGACCGCACCGTCGACCGCGACGCCGGCGTGATCGAGGCCCACCTCGCCTATGAGGCCGACGGCTTCAACTACACGATCCGCGTGGAGCGCGATGGCGATGCCTATGTCATCTCCGTCAATTCCGACACGCCGGTGCCGGAAAACCTCGCGGGCCGGGCGGGCTTCAACCTGGAATTCGTGCCATCCGTCTATGGCGGCAAGGGCATCCTGGTGGACGGCCAGCCCTCCATCCTGCCCGACTATCCGGCGAGCGACATGACGCCCCGTCTTGGCGGCGCGCGCCCCGATGGCGCATCGGCCGATCCGCTGCCCATCGCCACCGGAACAGATTTCGTGCTCGCCGCGGGCGACACCGACCATGCCGTCAGAGTTTCCTCCACTGACGGCACGATTGCGCTGTATGACGGCCGCAATCAGGCCAGCAATGGCTGGTTCGTCGCCCGCGGCGTCCTGCCCTCCGGCAAGACCGGGCGCCTCCTTGAATGGCGCTTCGACCCGGTCTCGACGGAAGGCTGGACGCGTCCGCCCGTGGTCTCCTTCAACCAGCTCGGCTACACGCCGGGCCGGGCGAAGACCGCGATGGTGGAACTCGACCGCAAGGCCGGGCCGCCGGCGCCGATGGCGCTGATCCGCGTGCTGCCGGATGGCACCGAAGAAGCCGTCCTTTCCGGCACGCCGCGCGTCTGGGGCAATTACCTGCGCTACACCTATGCCAAGTTCGACTTCTCCACCGTCACCGAGCCCGGCATCTACCTGCTCGAATATGACGGCCAGCGCACCGCCGCCTTCCCGATATCAGAGTCGGCCTATGACACGGCCTGGCACGCGACGAACGATGTCTTCTTCCCGGTGCAGATGGACCATATGTTCGTCAACGAGGCCTATCGCGTCTGGCATGGCGCGGCGCATCTCGATGACGCGCTGCAGGCGCCGGTGAACCATGAGCATCACGACCTTTATGCTCAGGGCCCGACCACGGACACGGCCTTTTCGGGCCTGCAGCATATTCCGGGCCTGAATGTCGGCGGCTGGTTCGA
>JAGQRO010000168.1 GCA_020425315.1 Hyphomonas sp.
GAAGCGGTGTTCTTCCAGCCGCCGGTCAATCCGCGCAAGGCCCGCAAGGAGGCCCCGGCGGTGATGCTGGTGCCGCTGTGGATCCTGGCGCTTGCAAATATCTATTTCGGCATTGCGGCGGATATCCCGCTCGGGCTCGCGCGTGACGCGGCCGCCGCCGCCTTCGGTGTGGAGGCGTTCCGATGACCCCCGACATGATGATCGCCGCCGCGCTCATCCTGCCGCTGCTGATCGCGGCCGGCATCGCGATGATGGGCTTCTCGCCGAATTTGCGCGAAGGCGTCACCTTCATCGGCGCGGGCCTTCTGTTTGCCGTCGTCATCATGCTGGCCGGGCAGGTGGCAGCCGGCGGACGGCCGGAACTCTATATCGGCGAAGCGGCGCCGGGCCTTGCCTTCGCGTTCAAGCTGGAGCCGCTGGGCGCGCTGTTCGCCCTCGTCGCATCCGGCCTCTGGATCGTGAACTCGTTCTATTCCGTCGGCTACATGCGCGGGAACCGGGAGCGGAACCAGACGCGCTTCTACATCTGCTTCGCCTTCGCCATCTTCGGCGCCATGGGCGTTGCGATGTCAGCGAACCTGTTCACGCTGTTCGTCTTCTATGAAGTCCTCACCCTGTCGACCTATCCGCTGGTCGCGCACAAGGGCGATGCGGCGGCCCAGCGCGGCGGGCGCATCTACCTGCTGACGCTGCTGGCCACGTCCATCGGCCTGTTGCTGCCGGCAGTGATGTGGACCTGGGTCCTGGCCGGGCACAATCTCGACTTCGTGCAGGGCGGCCTGCTGGCAGGCGCGGATATCAGCCCCGTTGTGGCAAGCGCGCTGCTCCTGCTGTTCGCTTTCGGTGTCGGCAAGGCGGCGCTGATGCCGGTGCACTTCTGGTTGCCGAACGCCATGGTCGCGCCGACGCCGGTGTCGGCCCTGCTGCACGCCGTGGCCGTTGTGAAGGCGGGCGTGTTCACGATCATGAAGGTCTCGGTCTTCATCTTCGGGCCGGACCTGCTGGAGGCGACGCCGTCGCGCGAATTCGTGCTGTGGGTCGCCTGTTTCACCATGATCGTCGGATCGCTGGTGGCGATGACCAAGGACAATCTGAAAGCCCGGCTGGCCTATTCCACCATCGCGCAGCTCGCCTATGTCGTGGCGGGCGCGATGCTGGCGACCTCGGCTGGTTTCATGGGCGGCAGCCTGCAGATCGCCGCGCACGCCGTCGGCAAGATGACGCTCTTCATGTGCGCGGGCGCCATCTATGTCGCCACCGGCGCGACCAATATCTCGGACATGAAGGGCCTCGGGCGCCGCATGCCGCTGGTGTTCATCGCCTTCCTGATCGGCTCGCTGTCGATCATCGGCATTCCGCCGCTGGCCGGTGCCTGGCCGAAATACGAGCTGATGCAGGGCGCCATCGACCGCGACAACGGTTACCTCTCCATCGTGCTGATCGTGTCGTCGCTGCTGAACATCGCTTACCTCCTGCCGATCCCGTTCCTGGCGCTGATGCCGCCGCCGGGCTCGAAGGAGCCGAAGCCCTACAAGCGGCCGGACGGGGCGCCGATGCCAACAGTGGCGGCGCCGCTGATCACGGCCACGCTGTGCATCGTCCTGTTCTTCTTCGCCGGTGAAGTTGCCGGCTTCCTGTCGCCCTCCGTGGGTGACCGCGCCGCAGACGTAGCCGCAGGAGTTCTGCCATGAGCGACGAGACCGGTTCCGGCCGCGACACATCCGGCCGCTTCGTGAAGCGCGCCGCCGAGCAGGTGCACAATTTGCACACGCCGGGCGCCGACGGCATCCATCCGCTGGCGAAAATCCTGTTCGGCTGGACTCACCGCAAGGGTATCGCCAACATCATCTTCTGGGTGCTGGGCGCGCTGGCGGTGATCTCCATCGTCGCGGACCTCGCGATGAAGCGCCACGACTATATGAGCTTTGCGAACGCCACGGGCTTCTACGGCATCTATGGCTTCCTCTGCTTTTCCTTCGCCGTTGTGATGGGCTGGCCGCTGGGCCGGCTGTTGCGGCGTGACGAGAATTATTACGGCGATGCGGGCGGGCCGCCCGAAGGGGTCGACCCGGACGCGCCGCTTGGCGGTGACGCACCTGCTGCGCACTCCGCCGCCGAGGGAGACGCCTGATGCCGGCACTGCTCGAAAGCCTCAATCCGGGCTGGCTGCTGATCCTGGCTGGCGTCGCCAGCCTGTTCATCAAGATGCGCCAGGTGCGTCAGGTGGTGACGGTGGTCGCGCCGATCCTCGGCGTGCTGTTGCTGATCTTCTCGGTGCAGAATGTCACCCATGCCTCGGCAAATGTGATGGGGCTGGACCTTATCCTTTACCGCGTCGATGGCCTGAACTTTCTGTTCTCGCTCGCCTTCCTGATCGCTTCGCTGCTGAACGCGATCTATGCGCTGCACACGGATGACCGCATCCAGGACGGCGCCGCGCTCGCCTATGCCGGCGCGGCCGTGTCGGCGACGCTCGCCGGCGACCTGATGACGCTGTTCGTGTTCTGGGAAGTCACCGCGATCAGCTCGGTCTTCCTGATCCTGCGCGCCCGCACGCGCGCCTCCTATTTCGCGGCGATGCGCTATCTCGGTGTGCAGATCCTGTCGGGCGTGCTGCTGCTGAACGGCATTGCCTATGTGCTGAAATCGCGCGGGCATCTCTCGCTGGAGGCGTTCACGGACCTCTCCGAACCGGGCGTGATGTTCATCTTCCTTGCCTTCGGTATCAAGGCGGCCTTCCCGCTGCTGCACAACTGGCTGCAGGATGCCTATCCGAAGGCGACCGTGGTCGGCTCCGTGGTTCTCTCGGCCTTCACGACGAAGCTTGCCGTCTATGCGCTGGCGCGCATGTTCCCGGGGCAGGAGCATCTGATCTGGATCGGCGCGACCATGACCGTGTTCCCGGTCTTCTTCGCCGTGATCGAGAACGATCTGCGCAAGGTGCTCTCCTACTCGATCAACAACCAGGTCGGCTTCATGGTGTGCGGCGTCGGCATCGGCACGCCGCTGGCGATCAATGGCGTCACGGCCCACGCCTTTGCGGACATCTTCTTCAAAGGCCTCCTGATGATGTCGATGGGCGCGGTGCTCTACCGGACCGGCACGGTGAAGGCGAGCGAGCTCGGCGGCCTGCACCGCTCGATGCCGTGGACGACCGTGTTCTGCATCATCGGCGCGATGTCGATCTCGGCCTTCCCGCTGTTCTCGGCCTTCGTCACCAAGTCGATCATCATTTCCGAGGTCGCTTCGGCCGGCTATGTCGCCATCTTCCTGATGCTGATGTTCGCCTCGGCCGGTGTGCTGGAGCATTCCGGCATCAAGATCCCGTATTATGCCTTCTTCGGGCATGACAGCGGCATCCGGGTGAAGGAAGCGCCGTTCAACATGCTGCTCGCCATGGGCGTGGCGGCCTTCATCTGCGTGTTCCTCGGCCTGCCGGCGATCACGCCGAATTTCGGCCATGGCTGGCTCTACAACCTCTTGCCCTATCGCGAGGAGGCGATCGGCTACAGTCATCACCACCTGTTCTCGTGGGAGCATATCCTGACGCAGATGCAGCTGCTGATCCTCGCCATCTTCGCCTTCGTGGTGCTGAAGCGGTTCCACATCTACCCGCCCGAGAAGAAGGGCGTGATCCTCGACAGCGACTGGGTCTACCGCAAGGCGGGCTATGGCCTTGTCAGCTGGATGGGCACGGTGTGGCAGAAGGCCGGGCCGGCCATGACGGCGGCCTTCTTCGGCGTGACCGGCAAGGCCTATACCTGGATCGAAGCGGCGTTCAGCCCGCGCGGCGAACTGGCGCGTGGGGGCCTCAACGGCGCAATGACGGTGTGGACGGCGGTGCTGCTGGGCATCGTGCTGCTATTGTCATTCTCGGCAGCTGGCTGATTATTTGTAACTATATCTGGGGACAAATAATGACCCCTCACATTCAAGTGAATGTGATGCTGCTTTTTTAGTATTTACGTTTCTTACCTGCACATTAGTCCAGAAACTGGCAGTATTGTTCAGGGGGAACAAGCGATGTCGCAAACGCCTTCCGGCGCACCTGCGCATGCGGATATGGTCCGGCTCGCTTCGGATATCGTGGCCGCCTATGTCGGCAATAATGAGCTGCCGACCGAGGAGCTTCCCGGGCTGATCCGCACGGTCTACGCTTCTCTTTCCGCTCTGACGGACGGTGAGGTCGAGGCCGAGCGCCAGAAACCCGCCGTGCCGGTCAAGAAATCGATCAGCGAGAACTTCCTGATCTGCCTGGAAGACGGGAAAAAGTTCAAATCCCTCAAGCGCCACCTGCGCACGCGCTATGACATGACGCCGGAGGAATACCGCGAGAAATGGGGCCTGCCGGCGGACTATCCCATGGTCGCGCCCGGCTATTCGCGCCAGCGCTCGCAACTGGCCAAGAAGATGGGCCTCGGCAAGAACGAGAAGTAGAAGTATTCATTGCGAATACTTATCATTACGGTTCCGGAATGAAGTATTCCGGTAACTATGGTTAACAAATTATCACATTGACTCTTGATTCGGGGGGGCAACTCACGCGATAGGTGATTCTATCGAATCACCACGGGGGTGGCTGAAGATGACCAAACAGAATGTTTTTGGTGGCGTAACCGCTGTGCAGCGACAGCTGATCGGGTATTGGTGCGCGCTTCAGGACGAGTCCGGCGTCGTGCACCGCGACGCGCTCGATCCGGGGCATCTGCGCTCCATGCTGGCCTGCATTTCCATCGTCGAATTCGACCGTGAGGGCCGTGGCCGGTTCCGAATCGCGGGCTCGCGCCTGCGCGACCTGTTCGGCTTCGAGGCGCGCGGACGCTTCATTGAGGATGTCGTCGGCGAGCATGCCGAGACCTATGCCCTCGGCCTCTCCACCGCGATTGACCGGGGCGCGCCGGTCGGCGGGGTGATCGAGACCGGTGGGCCGCTCCACGCCTGGTTGCGCCTGCCGCTGGCCGGGCCGGAAGGGCATGTCACCCAGGTCCTGTGCCATGACGAGTTGCTGGTCAGCCGCCGCCTGCTGCTGACCCCGCCGGCCGGGGCGCCTGTCCACGCCCGCACGGGCCGTTTTGCCGCCTGATCCTGCCGCGGCGGCGGGCGCTGCCTTGCTGGAATAGGAAAGTTATCCCAATAATATACGTGACAAAGCACGTATAGGAGGATAAATCCTATGCCTGACAGGCCGGCACTTTCAGAAGAAGGTTTCGCGGAAAAGCTTCACAATGCTTTCTGTCAGACGGATTTGCTCATTGAGCGTGGGCAGGATTTGCTTTCCCGTGAGTGGATAGAGTTCGCCAAAAACTACATGGACGGAAAGCTCGCCATATGTGGACGCTGTCGTGTTCCCGGAGTAGGCGAAGATCGCTTGTTCCGTTTCATTTTGACGAACGATGCTGTCAGGCCAGTTGGGGCTGAAGATCATTTTGCCAATGTACCCATCGTCGAAGGACATTCTTTTGCCTCTGGGGGTAATCCGAACATCAACGAGATGCTCCCAATGCTTATGATTGTTGGCTATCTGGTTGATAGCCCAGAGGGCCTCATTCCCTCCAGGATGTGGCTTTTGCGCGAGCAGGAGGCTCCACATGTCGGGAGAAAGTTTCTGTTCAATGTTCCTGTGTCTGACATCTGGGTATGGCTGGCGCTTCCCTGTCGTTTTGTCCAGACCTCCCCACGGAAATCCGACACCGGAGGGGCCGCGCTCGTTTTTGATGGCAAGCGATACGGTCATCTTGTCGAGTGCATCACGGAGTTCGGAGCCGATTTCTCCGACCTTGAGGCCCAACTCAGCCGAAGGTTCGGAGGCGTACCCGGCGATTACGTAAAAAAGCCCCTCTGCTGGCTCGACTCTCACGGTGCGTTTGGTGTTCTGGACGAAGCCGTTGATGATGGTTGTCAGTTCAGTGATTTTGCGCTCAGCACCTTTGACCTTTTCGAATGATGCATAGAGCGGTGGTTTGGGAGTCGGCATGGCGCATTCCAAAGAAGACAAAGAGTTCAACGAAACCCTCAAGCGGATGATGGCGAAGCCTAAGCCGCATGAGGAAGTGAAAGACGCCGCCCGCGAAAAGCGGGAAGCGGAACGGCGGAAGAAGCAGGGTCCGATTGATCCGCTGAAGCGTTGGCGGAAGAACTAAAGGAAGGAGGCAAGCCGCATGAACGAAGTTCGACTAAAGGTGCTTGAGCTGGCAATTCAGGCACGAGAGCCTGACCCGGTCGCTGCGGCTCGCCGCTACCTCACCTTCCTTTCCAATCACGAAGACCACGAGTCGCGTGAAGGCACTCCGCATAGGTATCCAGCAGATACTTGCGCACCTCCTCCCGCCCAATCGGGCGGTCTTCAGCGCCAGTGATTTCCCGGTAAAGCTTGTAGGCAACTTCCTCTTTTGAGGTCTGAATAAGTTCGACTTGATCAGCCATTCCTTGGCCTCCCTTGTTGGAAGGCGATTGACCGGACTCTCCGAATCCTTATTCTGACCGGGTGATCACAAGCCAATCGCAACTCTACGCGGTTGAACACTCTCGCCCCCGGTCGCCTGCCAGCGATTCGGGGGCAACTTATGAGAACCGAGTTGCTTCTGAGAGTCTAGCCCGAAGTTTCTTGGTTTGTTCGCGCCTTGTCGCGCCAGCGTTTGAAGCGTTTCACTCGCTGCTTATGCGAGACCGGCTTCACCAGTCCGCCGATAGGTCAGGCGCTTGCCACCGATCATGCGAAGCAGCTGGTTATGGCGCTCGTCATCATTCACGCCGAGCGAGGAGCGGCGGTTATAGCGGAAGTCAAACTCACGCAGGTAACGGTGGAGATGGGCTTCGCCGCAATGCTGGTAGATGCCGCGCATCCCGCGCTTGAAGACTGAGAAGTAGTTCTCAATCGTGTTGGAATGGATCTCGCCGCGCACATACTCGCCAGCGGCATGGTTCACAGTGCGGTGTTGGGCGAACTCGCGGCCCGTGACGGTGTAGAGCTTGGACTCGTCAATGAACAGGCGCGACTTGCGCGAGGCGTTCTTGACGAGGATTTCGCGGACGGACTCCTTGGTGGCCTTCTTGACGTGGAAGGAGCGGACAGAGCCACCACGTTCCACGAGGGAGACGATAGCGCGCTTGTTAGCCGGGCCGCGTCCACGCTTCGAGCCCTTGTAAGGGGTGCCATCGGTGCGGGTCTTGGAGGGGTTGTCGACCTGGCCGTAATAGGTCTCGTCAGCCTCGACAATCTTGCCCTCGCCACCCAGCGGGCCGGACGTATCGACCGACTCGCCCATGGCCTCGCGGATGCGGTGGAACATGAACCATGCGGTCTTGTAGGTAACGCCAAGGGTGCGGTGCAGCTGGTGGGCAGACATGCCCTTCTTGGAGGAAGTGAGCAGGTAGGTGGCCAGCAGCCACTTGTTGAGCGGAACCTTGGAGCGCTCGAACACGGTGCCCACGGTCACGGTGAACTGCTTGCGGCACCCGTTGCACTGGTAGAGGCCCTTGCGCTCCACCCCTTCCGGGTGAGCGGCAGACGGACGGGAGCGAGCGCCCTTGATGGCCGTGATCTGGTTATCCCCGGTGCAGCCGCAATGCGGGCAGACAGGCCCGTGAGGCCAGCGCTGGGCCTCCAGATGCTCGCGGGCGGCGTCTTCGTACTGGAAGATGGGGGCGTTGAGATTGGTCATGGCTGTATCCTCTGAGGCGTTTGTGCCTCAGGGTGCTAGCTTTGTCAAGTATATAATTAGGAAAGTTATCCTACACTGCCTGTCATCGGGTAGTCTTCTGCCTGTTCAACGACAGGAGGAAGACAATGTCCCCATTCGACCCGGCCAAGGACGAGGATCGCGCCTATCTCGCGACCGCGCTGACGGCCTTTGCCCTGGGCCTCCGGGTCGAGGATGTGATGACCGGCTCGCGCGGCACGCCGGTGCATGCCCGGGGCCGGCAGATCGCCATGTACCTGCTGCGCACCGGCCTCGGGATGAGCCTGGCACGCGTCGCCCGCGTCTTCCGGCGCGACCGCACGACCGTGTCGCATGCCTGCCATCTGGTGGAAGACCTGCGCGACGATCCGGATTTCGACGTCTGGGTCGAACAGCTCACACTCGGCCTGACCAGCGTGGCGGTGCTGTGCGAGCAGCCGGAAACCGCGAGAGTGGCCTGTGCGCAGCCGGGCGCTTAAGGTCCTGACGGGCTGGCGGGCCCGGCGTCTGGCTGAGGGCGGCGGCCTGTTCGTGCGGGCCGGTGCGGCCTTCCGGCTGTACCGCTTCCCCGATGAGCGCGGGGCCTGTTGCGGCCGTGTGCCGGCGCATGTGGTGGCGCGGCTGCGCCCGCTCTGCGCGCTGGTGCCCCACCGGGGAGACCCCGACAGGCTGGTCACCGTGCGCGAGGCCCCGGCGCGTCACCTGCTGCCGACAGTCGTGCCGGACATGGAGGACGCGCGCCCGATGTCCTTGCGCGAGGCGTGGGAGGCGCCGGAGATGGCGGACGCCACGCGGTTGCGCGCTGCGGCGGCGCGGTTCGAGGCGGACTATCAGCTCTCCGTCCAGTCCGCCGGGCCTGTCTATCCGGTCTCCCTGATCGAGGGGACGCGGGCGCGCCTCATGGCGCTGGATGAGCAGCTGGGCCCCGGCACGATGCTTCAGGCCGAGGCGCTGCTGATAGACCGGCTGACCCCGGCGGCCTACCGGCATGTCTTCCGTGCCGGGCCGGAGGAGGCCTATGCCGTGGCGGCGATGCTGGCGGCGGCCTATGGCTTGGCCTTGCAGGATCAGGAGGCCGGCAGCGCCTTCGCGTCGGCCTGAATGCGGGCCAGCATGGACGCAAGTCCATTGCTGCGCTGGGAGGTCAGGGCGCCGCTGACGCCGATCTCGTCAAGGAAGGCCTTGGCGTCGAAGCCGAGGATCTCGTCCCGCGTCGCGCCGGAATAAAGCCGGATCAGCAGGGCGATCAGGCCGGACACGATCATCGCATCGGATTCCGCGCGCAGCACCAGCTTGCCCTCGTCCCAGGCCGTGACCAGCCAGACCTGGCTGGCGCAGCCGCGCACGCGGGTTTCCTCGGTGCGCTCGTCCGGCTCCAGCGGCGGGTTGGCCTTGCCGAGGTCGATGATGTGGGCGTAGCGGGCTTCCCAGTCCTCCAGCCAGGAGAACTCTTCGCGAATGTCGGCGGCGGCATCGGTCAGGCTCATGGCCGTCAGATGGGCCATCCGGGCACAAAAGAAAACCCCCGGACACCAGAGGCGCCGGGGGTGGGAGTTTGAGAGATAGAGACGGGGCTTACTGGTAGACCCCGCCGATGCACTTGCCGACATCCGAGAGCGCATGCTCGCCGATGCAGAAAGGAACTTCGTACTGCTGGTTCGCCGCCGCAACACATTGTTGCAGATTGAGGTTCGCCATATTCATGCAGCCCTTGGTCTCCCGCTCGGACATGGCCGAGGAAAGCTGGCTGGTGGTGGCGGCCTCAGAGCCCAGCACGCGGAAGGCGGCGAGGGTGGCGATGCGGTCAGCGATCGGTTCCTTGCCGTATTTCACGCGTTTGCGATTGAGGTTGAGCCCGGTGGTGACAGCCGCCGGGAACTTCACGGCGCTGGCGGCGCTGGAGACATTGTCCCACAGCGACGGGGCGCCATTGATGCCGGCCTGGGCCAGCACGTTGTCGATGTCAGGTGCGTTGAAGGCGGTGAGCAGCGGCGCCTTGGCCGGGATGCCGGCGGACTGGGTGCTGTTCAGGCTGGTCGCCTTGGCGCGGGAATTGCCGATCTTGGCCTTGGCCCAGCCGGCTGCCTGCAGGGAATAGGCCTGTTCTTTCACATAGGCGGCCGCGCTGTTCAGGCGGCGGCTGTCCACTTCGGTCGCGGCCAGGGCTGCGCTGACGGCATTGTCACCGCCATCCAGCTTGCGGGCATAGCGGGCATCATTGGCCAGGCCGGCCACGAATGCGTCACGGCCGTAGAAGCCTTCGATATCGCGCACGGCGGCGCGGAATTCCGGGTCCTGCGAGGCGATCAGTGCCGAGTAGGAGATCCAGCCCTTGGAGAGCTGGTCCGCATTGTGCCCGCCAAGCGAGGTCAGGGCACTGTCGATATCGCCGGCCGAGGCCAGCGGCTTGGTTTTGACGTCCGTAACGTCGGACTGGTAGGTGGCGTAAACGGCGGCAGAATTAGAGATCGTATCTCCGCTTTCCTGTGCCCAGGCCCCAGCTGCCATACCCGCTGCAGCGACGAGAGCCCCAATCATTCTGATGGTTTTCATTCTCGCTCATCCCTCCTCACGCGACACGCGATCACTCTTGCACGAACTTCCCGGCGTGGGGAACCTCGCCTTGCCCGGTTCTTGCATTACAAATACAGCAAGCACCGTCGGCCCGCTCACAATGCCTAATGAATCTCACCGGGACATTAAGATGCTCGCCCAGAAGCAGAGGCAAAGGTTACGCTTTGTACACCTTGGCTGGCTGGGCATGGTGGCCGCGAGTGCGCTCGGTATTCTCCTCTCGCGCGAGCCGGAACCGCCCATGTTCGCCTGGATGGGGCTGGCCGCCGTGCCGGGCCTGGCAGGGTTCCTGCTGCTCGGCCGCGATCGCCAGCTGAATCTGTTTGCGCCGCCATTCCTGGTCATCACCTGGACGGTTTTCGCAACTTTCGGCCTCGCCCTGGGCGGCGGACCGCTCTCGCCTCTGGTGATTTTGCTACTGATTGCGCCCCTGGTGGCCCTGAATCTCGGCAGCCTGTCCATGGCGGCGGAGGCGGCCTTCTTCGCCGTCTGCGCCTATGTGCTGGGCCTTGTCATGTCGCGGGTTGGTTTCCTGCCGCTGGGCGAGCCGTTCCCCGGTTTCCGGCTTGCCGCGCAGCTGCTGACCCTGTCGGCGCTGGTGCTGGCCGGATTGCTGGTCTGGTACATGGTTCACGAGCACCGCCGCGTGGTCGCACGGGCCGAATGGACCCCTGCTCCGGCGGTTTCCGAGACGCCAAAGCCGGTTGTGCCAGTTCCGGCCGGTTCGGGCATGCTGCTGTTGGACGTGACGCTGGACGGGCTGGTCCGGGCGCTGTCGGGCGACCGGATGGGGCTTGAGCCGCTGGGCGTCGGCACCCTGTTCCGGGACATTCTGGCCGAAGGGCAGGCCGCCGCGCTTCAACAGCAGCGCGACGGCGCCTCGCGCGGGGACACCGAACTCGCCAATGGGCGCCCGGTCGCCTACCGGCTGGAACCGCACAAGACCGGCACCTATATCGTGTTCCTCGATCGCGCCGAAGACGCCGCACGGCAGGCCGCAGACGCCACCGAACTCGCCACCGCGCAGAACCATCTGAAAGCCCGTACCGCCTTCTTCGCCTCCCTCGGCCATGACCTGAAAACCCCGCTCAATGCCATCATCGGCTATGCCGACCTGATGCGCCACGGCGTGCGCGGCCCGATGCCGGAGCCCTACAAGGACTATCCCGACATCATCCATGAAAGCGGCGAGGAATTGCTGCTGATGGTGGAGGACATGCTGGACCTCGCCAAGGCCGATGCCGACCGCCAGCGCCTGGAGCCCGAACCGGTGGACCTTGCCGCCTCGGCCCAGTCGGTCATCCGCCAGCTGGAGAACCAGGCCGAGCGGGCCGGCGTGAAGCTGCGCCTGAAGGCACCGGTGGAAGTCTGGGCCCAGGCCGATCCGCGCGCCGTGCGCCAGATCTGGCAGAACCTCGTTTCCAACGCGATCAAGTATTCCGAGCGCGGCGGCACGGTCGTGCTGGAAGCCACCGAAGAGGCCAACGCCGCCGTGCTGAGCGTCACCGACAAGGGCGCCGGCATGTCGGAAGAGGATGCCCGCAAGGCGCTGGAGCCGTTCGGCCAGGGCGGCAATGCCCGCGGCCTGCCGGGCACCGGCCTCGGCCTAGCCGTGGTGCAGCGCTTCGCCGAACTGCATGGCGGACAGGTCGTGATCGACTCGAAACTGGGCAAGGGCACGCAGGTGACCGTCAGCCTGCCGCGCGCCGATGAGGCCGACATCGCCCCGCTGGAAGACGCGGCACAGTGATCAGCTGACCTGTCTCAGTCGTCGCGTCTGGAACGCTTTTCCATATCCCGTACGAGCAGCAACAGGCCCGCAAAAGTGCCGATGCCGACCAGGAGCAGGGTAATCGACGTGGCGAGATAGAGCGTGCTGCCGGGATGGGCGGCATGCTTCATGACACCGGACAGTCCGCCCGCAAAGGCGATGGCCGGGGCCATCAGGATGAGGTCGCCGGCTTTCATGCGCTGGCCCTTTCGTCCTTGGTTGACAGGGTGTTAACCCGTATTCCGAAACTGCAAGGGGTGTGCCGCTGCGCCCGAAGGAGGCCCGAACATGATGGATGACCGCCTGCCCACCCGTCTCTGGGTCGAGGCGCTGGTGCGCCGCGCCGAGGTGGCCGGGGCGTCCGGCTTCATCGTGCAGCATGGCGACGATGCGCGCGGGGATGTGATGGTGAAGGTGGCCCGCCTGGACGGCACGGCGGCGGTCTACGTGCCGGCCATGGACATGGACGGCAACCGCCACTTCCTGAACCTGCGCGTGCAGGGCATCGGCCCGGACGAGAAGGAAGTGGACGATTATGTCCGCCGCGCCCGCCAGCGCGACAGCGACATGTGGATCGTGGAGATCGAGGATCGTGACGGGCGTCATTTCCTCACCGAAAAGGTGGAGGAAGGTGAGTAGCCCTGTGGCACGCCCGTGAATTCGGTGAAATTCCTGTCTTTCCGGTAAGATCGCGTTAACCCCGCGCGGGCAGCTTGGCCCTACGAATCACCCATAAAGGCTGCGGGGCCATGCTGTTTTTGCTGAACGACCAGATCGCCGATGTCGCGATCCCGGAGATCCACCTGAGCAAGCGCTGGAAGCTGCTCGGCTGCGGCGACCCGGCTGCCATGCGCGCCCGCGAGGCGCTGGACTTCACCGCCCGCGTGATCGCCGAGCATGTGAAGGAAGGCGTGAAGCTGGAGGAGACCCTGCTGGAGGATCTCGCCTCGCTGATCATCGCCAAGACCGGCGCCAATGCGGCCCTGTTCCCGGTGATCAACGGATCGGTGGGCGAAGCGCGCCTGACCATCCTGCCGGAGACCATCCTGGCCAGCCTGCGCGAGAAGCACGCCCATGACGGCCAGCCGCCGAATTTGCGCGACATCTGGCCGGCCGCCGCCTGATCCCTAGTGAAATCTGAGGGCCTGACACCGGGCCTTCAAACTGCGGTGCAAATCGGCTAGGGGCTCGGCCGAACACGAAACGAGCCTTTTCCAATGTCCCACGCAGCAGAAGCCGCCCGCCGGCGGACCTTCGCCATCATTTCGCACCCTGACGCCGGCAAGACGACGCTGACGGAAAACCTGCTGCTGGCCGGCGGGGCCATCCGCGCGGCTGGTGAGGTTGCCGCGCGCGGCGAGGCGCGGCGCACCCGGTCGGACTGGATGAAGATCGAACGCGACCGGGGCATCTCGGTCTCGGCCTCGGTCATGACGTTCGAGTTCGAGAACCTCGTCTTCAACCTGCTCGACACGCCGGGCCACGAGGATTTCTCCGAGGACACCTACCGTACGCTGACGGCCGCCGACTGCGCCGTCATGGTGCTGGACGCGGCCAAGGGCATCGAGCCGCAGACGCTGAAACTGTTCGAGGTCTGCCGCCTGCGCGACATTCCGATCGTCACCTTCATCAACAAGATGGACCGCGAGGCGCTGGAGCCCATCGCCCTGCTGGACGAAGTGCAGGACCGCCTGCAGCTCGACACGGCACCGCTTTACTGGCCCGCCGCCAGCGGCCAGCGCTTTGCCGGCATGGCGGATCTCGCGAGGAATGAATTCCTCCAGTTCGAGCGCCGCCCCGGCGAGCCCCCGAAGATCGGTGACGCGCCCCGTATCGCCGGTGACGATGCCACGCTGAAGGCCAGCCTCGACGAGAGCGTGTTTGCCGAACTCATCGAAGGCCGGGACATGGCCACCGGCCTGTTGCCGGAATTCGATCGCGAGGCTTTCCTCGGCGGGCATATGACACCGGTCGTGTTCGGCTCGGCCCTGCGCCATTTCGGTGTCGCCGAACTGCTCCGCACGCTGCACATGTATGCGCCTGCGCCGCGCGACCAGAAGGCGGAGAAGAAGGGCGAGGCGATCACCGTCCACGCCGGCGATAATGCCGTGTCAGGCTTCGTCTTCAAGATCCAGGCGAACATGGACCCGAACCACCGCGACCGCGTGGCCTTCCTGCGGCTCTGCTCGGGCGAGTTCCGGCGCGGCATGCGCCTGAAGACGGCCGGCGGCAAGCAGCTGAACATTCATAATCCGCTGATGTTCCTGGCGCAGGACCGCGAGATTGCCGAGACCGCCTATGCCGGCGACGTGATCGGCGTGCCGAACCATGGCCAGCTGCGCGTCGGGGACTCATTGTCCGAGAACGGAGATATCCAGTTCGCCGGCATCCCGAACTTCGCCCCGGAACTTCTGCGCCGCGCCCGCGTGAAAGACCCGATGAAGGCCAAGCATTTGCGCAAGGCGCTCGAAAGCCTCGCCGAAGAGGGCGTGACGCAGCTGTTCAAGCCGACCATCGGCTCCGACATGATTGTCGGCGCCGTCGGCCAGCTGCAGTTCGAAGTGATGATCGAGCGCGTGGCGGCGGAATACAATCTCGAAGTCGTGTTCGAGCCGGCGCCCTATAATGTGGCGCGCTGGCTCTCCTGCGACGATCCGAAAATTCTCGAAGCCTTCCTCGACAAGAACAAGGCGGCCTCCGGCACGGACCTCGACGAGGCGCCGGTCTATCTTGCCAAGAATGCCTGGGATGTGGGCTATGCCCAGGAGAAGAACCCGGACATCCGCTTCACGGCCACGAAGGAACGGGCGCTCTAGTCGTCCGCTTCGTCCGGACCGCCGGCCAGCGTGTCGGGCAGCACGATGCGGACAGAGTAGAGATCCTCGTGGCGGGAGGAGATGCCGGACGTCGCCAGCGGATCGGGCGAGACGCGCCCGCCGCCGCGCTTCAGCTCACAGCGCGCCGCGCCGTCGCCGGACCCTTCTACAAAGCTCCACGCAAAGCACGCTCCGTCATCGGAACAGGCCTGCTGGCAGGTGCCGGCCGTGTCGCCCGTAAGGACGGAATAGGTGGCACCGAAGCGGTAAATGCCCGCTTCCTGGCCGGGTACGACCGGGCGCTCCTTGGCCTTTTCCGGCTTGGCATCGGGGCTGTCGGCGAGCGCCGGGGCAGCGAACAGGGCGAGGGCGAGAAGGGCGGCAAGGCGCATGGCGGCAATCTCCGGAATCCGGCGCCAACGATAGGGCGCGCCCGTTAACGAAGTGTTTGGGCCTCAACCTGCCAGCGCGTCGCGCTTTTCCTCGA
>JAGQRO010000169.1 GCA_020425315.1 Hyphomonas sp.
ATCTTGATCTTGATCTCGCCGATCTCAGCCTGGCGCTCGGCCGAGCCGAAGCGCTCCGAGATCGCCTGGGCGACCGGGATCGAGCGGGCCGTGGCCAGGGCGCAATAGTCCATGCCCGGGCAGGCGATGATGTCGGTCACCAGGCCGACATTGGCGGTGGCGAGGTCGGCCTGTTGCAGGCAGGCGAACACCTCCGGCAGGTCGGCGGCGCGGACATGGGGCAGGACGATGTTCTGTTCGTGGCTGACCCGCAATTCGTCGAGGCTGTAGCGTTCGGCGATGTCGGCCAGCGCCCGCATCTGCTCGGCGCTGGCATCGCCCGGCGCCTGGCCGATGGGCTTCAGCGAGACCGTGACGATGCGGTAGCCGGGCTGGCGGTGGCCGCTGACATTGGTCGCGACCCAGTCGCGGAAGGCGCTGTCGGCGGCCAGGGCCGCGTCCAGGTCGTCGTCCACGTCCGGCAGGTCGTCGAAGGCGGGCGGCGCGAAATAGGACCGGATGCGCGCGATTTCCTCCGGTTTCAGCGCCAGGGTCGGGCCGTCCCCGCCAGCGAGCAGGCGTTGGAACTCCGCCTCCACCTCGGCGCGGACGGTCTCCAGCTTGGCCTCGTGCACCAGGATTTTGACGCGGGCCTTGTACTTGTTGTCCCGGCGGCCGTGCAGGTTGTAGACGCGCAGGATCGCTTCCAGATAGGGCAGCAATTGCGCCTTCGGCAGGAATTCGCGGATGACCTTGCCGACCATCGGCGTGCGGCCGAGGCCGCCGCCGACAATCACCTCGAAGCCCACCTCGCCGCCGGCGCTCCGCACCATGCGCAGGCCGATATCGTGCGCCTTGGTCACCGCCCGGTCATTGGGCGAGCCGGTGACGGCGATCTTGAACTTGCGCGGCAGGAAGGCGAATTCCGGGTGGCCGCTGGACCATTGCCGGATGATCTCCGCCGTCGGCCGCGGGTCCTCGATTTCGTCCGCGGCGGCACCGGCGAAATGATCGGCGGTGACATTGCGGATGCAGTTGCCCGATGTCTGGATCGCGTGCATGCCGACATCGGCGAGCGCGTCGAGCATATCCGGCACATCCTTCAGCTTGGGCCAGTTGTACTGGATGTTCTGCCGGGTCGTGAAATGGCCGTACCCCTTGTCCCAGGTCTCGGCGATATGCGCGAGTTGGCGCATCTTGCGCGAGTCGAGGGTGCCATAGGGAATGGCGACACGAAGCATGTAGGCGTGCAGCTGCAGATAGAGACCGTTCATCAGCCTCAGCGGCCGGAACTCGTCTTCGCTGAGCGAGCCGTCCAGACGTTTCTCCACCTGGCCGCGGAACTGGGCCACGCGATTGCGCACGAACGCTTCGTCGAATTCGTTGTAGGTATACATGTCCTGAAACCTATGCCTCTGCCTGCTTGCCGAGGTGGTAGTTGGAGGGGCCGGTGGCGCGGAACACCTCGCGGAAATGGTCGGGCTTTGGCTTGCCGTTCTCGTCGAGCGCCGTGTCGACGAAATAGGCGCCGACGATACGGTCTGCCTGCGCCTCAGCCGTGTTCAACAGCGCGTCGGCTTCTTCCTGGCTGGTTGCAACCAGCGCATCCGCATAGGCGCGGGACCAGCTGCCATCCGCGGTCAGGTAGATCACGTCGCCTTCAAGCAGATCGTTGGCCGTGATGATTTTCGGGACGAAAGGACGCGCCATCTATCGTGTTCCTGTTCTCGTCTGGGTGCCTGCCGGCGCAATCGTATCCAGCACGCCGAGCGCGGCATGCGGCTTGAGCCCATACAGAATGACCGCCGGCCCGGCAATGCCGCCGGCCTTGAGGGCATGTTCAAGCGAACCCAGCACCGTCGAGACAACCTTCTGGCTGTCACGCGAGGCGTTTTCGACAATCGTCACCGGCGTGGCTGCATCGGCACCGTGCATCATCAGCCGCCCCTGAATGAAGGTTGCGGCCCTTAGCCCCATATAGATCGCAGCAGCGCTGCCCGGTCGGGCGAGCTTCTGCCAGTCCTGCTCGG
>JAGQRO010000170.1 GCA_020425315.1 Hyphomonas sp.
TGATGCGCGGCACGTTGACGAAGCCCGCGCCGCAGCCGATCAGCGCGCCGCCCGGGAAGGCCAGCTTCGGCACGGACTGGAAGCCGCCCTCGGTGATCGCACGAGCGCCGTAAGCCACGCGCTTGCCGCCCTTCAGGTGCGGTTCCACGGCCGGATGGTGCTTGAAGCGCTGGAACTCCTGATACGGAGCAATGTACGGGTTGGCGTAATTCAGGTGCACGACGAAACCGATGGAGATGAACGGCTCGCCATTGTCGCGGAA
Source organism: Hyphomonas sp. (assembly GCA_020425315.1). Lineage (GTDB taxonomy): Bacteria > Pseudomonadota > Alphaproteobacteria > Caulobacterales > Hyphomonadaceae > Hyphomonas. The sequence continues at coordinate 263 of JAGQRO010000170.1, forward strand.
GTGGTAGAGGAAGCTGCCGCCGCCGGTGGAATTGTCGAGCGGCCAGCCCATCGTGTGCTGGACATAGCCTTCCTGGAAATTCTCTTCAGGAACCGACCATAGCTCCTTGAGGCCAATACCGAATTTCTGCGGGTCGCGTCCTTCATCCAGGTTGAACTTGGCGATCAGCTCCTTGGTGAGGGAGCCGCGCGCACCTTCGGCGAAGAGGACATATTTGCCCAAGAGTTCCATGCCCGGCTGGTAGTCGCCCTTGTGGCTGCCATCGGCGGCGATGCCCATGACGCCGGAGACGACGCCCTTCACCCGGCCATCCTCGCCATAGACGACTTCGGAAGCGGCAAAGCCCGGGAACACTTCAACGCCGAGATTCTCGGCTTCCTGGCCCAGCCAACGGGTCACGTTCGCCAGCGAGCCGGTATAGTTGCCATGGTTCTTCATGAAGTCCGGCATCGGCAGCCAGGAAATGTCGGCAACGCCCTTCGGCCCGAGGAACATGAACTTGTCGGCGGTAACCTCGGTCTTCAGCGGGCGGTCATCCCGTTCGCGCCAGCCCGGCATCAGCGCATCGAGGCCGACCGGGTCCATCACCACGCCGGAGAGGATATGCGCGCCGATCTCGCCGCCCTTTTCCAGCACCACAACGGAAAGGTCCTGCCCGGCCTCATTGGCCAGCTGTTTGAACCTGATGGCGGCGGAGAGGCCGGACGGGCCTCCGCCCACGATCACCAGGTCGAATTCCATCGACTCGCGTTCCATCGCGTCGTCCGCCATGTAGTCCTCCTCGCTGCGGCGTTTGAGTTGCCGGCTGTATGTGCAATTAGTTAAGCACTTACAATGTCTGCCGCGAAGGTCCAGAGCGTCTGAATGCCCGCCCCAACGTCAAGTCCTGCGCTGGAAAGCCTCACCGACTGGTGGGAGGAAATGGGCGTGGCGGTCGACCATGTGCAGGTCGAGGCCTATCTGAAGGCCGCCGAGGGCGCCGAATCCCCGCCGCCGCAACAGGACGCGGCCCCCGCCCCCCGCCGCCGCAAGCCCACCAACTGGGTCGATGAGGCCCGCTCCCTTGCGTCAGGCTGCGCCAGCCTCGACCAGCTGAAAGCTGCCATTGAAGGCTTTGACGGCAGCCCGCTGAAGGCCGCGGCGCAGACCACAGTTGTCTATGACGGCACGCCCGGCGCTGCCCTGATGGTGATCGGTGAAGGCCCCGGCGCGGAGGAAGACCGGCGCGGCCTGCCCTTTGTCGGCAAGGCCGGGCAGCTGCTGGACCGGATGCTCGCCGCCATCGGGCGCAGCCGGGAGACGAATGCCCTCATCTCCAACGTCAATTACTGGCGCCCGCCCGGCAACCGGAACCCGGACGAGGAGGAACTCGCCGTCTGCCGCCCCTTCGTCGAGCGGATGATCGAACTGGCCAAGCCGAAGCTGATCGTCGCGGCCGGCGGCGTGCCGGCCAAGGCGCTGCTGGAAACGCCGGACGGCATCATGCGCCTGCGCGGCACCGAACATGTGTTCACCACGTCCGGCGGCTATGCCGTGCCGCTGATCCCCCTGCTCCACCCCGCCTACCTCCTGCGCCGCCCGCAGGAAAAGAGCCGCGCCTGGCGCGACCTGCTGCTGGTCGAAGAACGGCTGGGGGAACTGGAGGGCGGATGAGCGACCAGAGGGAAACAGGCACGGATGGAATTGCATGGGGCATCCTCGCTTTCGTGATCTTCGGGGCGATTGCTGGCGGCGTCAGTCTTGCCGTCGCCAGCATTCCGTTCAGCATCCCGCTCGCCCAGGCGGCGCTCCTTGCCGCCGTCACGGGCTGTCTCGCAGGCGCGGTTGCGGCTGGGACACGGCGCGGCCGGAGGATCGCCGAGGGCATCTGGGATGCGCTATGGATTTTCAGCTGGTAGAAGCAGCGGAATGCCCGCACCGATTTCCGTCATCATCCCCACGCTGAATGCCGGGCGCGATCTGCCGCTGTGCCTGGAAAGCCTGATGCCGGGGCTCGAAGATTCGCTGATCCGGGAAGTGATCGTGTCCGATGGCGGGTCGGAGGATGAGACGCTCGCCATCGCTGGCGCCATGGGCGCGCGCAAGGTGACCGGCGCGACAGGGCGCGGTGCGCAGCTCGCCGCCGGGGCGGCCGAGGCACGGGGCGAGTGGCTGCTCTTCTTGCATGCCGACACCGCCCTCTCCCGCGACTGGCCGGAGCGCTTGGGCGACCATATCGACCTGCGCCCGGACAAGGCCGCCTATTTCGAACTGAAGTTCCGCTCCGACGCCCGCGCCGCCCGCGGCCTTGAGAAACGCGCCAACCGCCGGGCCCGGATGCTGGGCCTGCCCTATGGCGACCAGGGCCTGCTCGTCTCCCGCAAACTCTATGATGAAGTCGGCGGCTATGCCGATGTGCCGCTGATGGAGGACGTGATGATTGTCCGCACCATCGGCAAGCGCCGCCTCGTCCAGCTCGCCGCCGAGGCGCGCACTTCTGCCGCCAAATATGAGCGCGACGGTTGGCACGCGCGCAGTTTCCTCAATGCGATCCTGATCACGCGCTTCCTTCTCGGCGCGAAACCTGAAACGCTGGCGAAACGCTACACCTGAGGGGACGCTCATGAGCAAGGAACGCAAATCGGTCGAACTCTTCCGTCAGGATGGCAAGGAATTCCGCTCCGTCTGCGCTACGCTGGAAGAAGAGAAGTTCACCATCGACACGCAGGACATGGGCCCGACGGTAGAGGAGTTCTGGGGCGATTCCGACTATGAGTTCTGGACCATCGTGCCCAAGGAGTCGTGGGGCCAGCTGCTGATGGCCCTCTCCATAGAATTCTTCGCCAATGATCCCCGCGCGACCGACCGGCTGCGCGATATCTGCGCCACCCATGGCGTGCCCTATGAGCGGGGCAATTGGGCCTGACTAGTCCTCGCCGACCCACCATTCGGGATCGTTCAGCCGCTCCGCATAGGCGGCGCGCAGGAACTCCGCCACCGGCATCGAGGCCGGCACATGGCAGGTGCCCTTGTCGATCTTCTCGATGCCATAGGCTTCGGCTTCTTCCGGAGTGAATTCATGGCAGTCCGGCAGGGCAATCTCATAGCCCGGCAGGCCGGTGTCGAATTCCGGCGCCCGGCGCACCACGCCGACGGTGTAGACGGTCTCGTCATCCTCCTCGATCGGAATTTCGGCGAGCCAGATCCGGCCAAGGTCATTCTGCGTCAGCGCCGCCAGACGGATCGGTACCGGAGCGTCATCTTCCTCCGGTGGCGGCATCAGGATGTAGCTGCCATCCTCAGCCAGTGAGGCATCGGCGCAGTCGTCCTCATCGGTGCAGAACCGCACATTCTCGTCCGGAAGGGAGACAAGGTCCGCGTCCGGCACGAACGGCGTCTCGCTCATGAAACAGGCAGACAACAGGCCGGCCAGCCCAATCGCTGCAACAGAAACCAGATTTCGCATGGCACACGCTCCTGTGGTTCTCTGGCATCTTCCGCTTTTCTGCAGACGAAAGTAAGGCAGGGGAATGACCAGACCAACCCTGCTGATCTATGCCAAGCCGCCGCGCATCGGCCTCTCCAAGACCCGCCTTGCCCGCGATGCCGGCGCCGCCGCCGCCCGCCGCATCGGCAGTTTCTGCCAGGCCCGCGCCATCCGCGCCGCGCTGCAGGCCGGCTGCCGCACGTTCCTCTATGCTGCCCCGGACACGACGCTCACCGCGCCTGCCTCCGCCCTCTGGCCAGCCCACCTTCCCCGCCGAAGCCAGGGCGAGGGCAGCCTGACCGAGCGGCTCGAAAAGGGCTGGGACGAGGCCCCGCCCGGCCCGGTCATCTTCATCGGCGCCGATTCGCCCGATATCTCCCCCGCCCTGCTGAGGCAGGCTGTGCGCCTGCTCGCCCGGCATGATGCGGTCTTCGGCCCGGCCGAGGATGGCGGCTTCTGGCTGTTCGGCCAGAACAAGACCTCCCGCGCCCGGGCACCGTTCCGCAAGGTGCGCTGGTCCGGCCCGCACGCCATGGAGGATGTCTGGTCGAACCTGCCCGATCATGCCTCCATCGGCCTGTTGCCGATGCTGACGGATATCGACGATCTCGGCGACTGGCGGGCCTGGTCTCGCCGGAAAGGGCCCTGGCGCCCGCCCGCCATCCACAGGAAACGTCTCCAGGGACATTAAATTTGTTCTTGCTTTGTTCTTTATCCCGTGGCCTTATCCGGCCATGCGGACCGGACAGAAACT
>JAGQRO010000171.1 GCA_020425315.1 Hyphomonas sp.
TACATCGACAGCGGGTTCGGCCTGCTGCAGCCGGATGTCGCCTTCCTGACCAGTGCGCTGATCGCCATCGACATCACGCTGGCGGGTCTTTTCTGGGCCATGGGTCCGGACACGGACATTGTCGGACGGTTCCTCAAGAAAGTGCTCTATGTCGGCACCTTCGCGCTGATCCTCGGCAATTTCGCGCTCCTGTCGGACATTGTGTTCACGAGCTTCGCTCAGCTTGGCCTCAATGCGACTGGCGGCACGATCACGGCCGAGGACATCATGAAGCCGGGCTTCGTCGCGGCAACCGGGTTCGACGCCGCCCTGCCCCTCCTCGACGAAATCGAGAAGCTCACCGGCCCGCTCGCCTTCTTCGAGAACTTCGTGATCATCGCGGTCCTGTTCCTTGCCTGGATCATCACGCTGCTCGCCTTCTTCTTCCTCGCGATCCAGCTCTTCGTCACCATCATCGAGTTCAAGCTGACGACGCTGGCCGGGTTCGTGCTGATCCCGTTCGCGCTCTGGAACAAGACCTCGTTCCTCGCCGAGAAAGTGCTCGGCAATGTTATCGCCTCCGGCATCAAGCTCATGGTGCTGGCGATCATTGTCGGCATCGGCTCGACGATCTTCTCCTCCATCACCTCCACCTTCCAGCCGGACGAGGTGACGCTCGAACAAGCCGCCTCCGTCATCCTCGGTTCACTCGCCATGCTGGCGCTTGGCCTGTTCGGTCCCGGCATCGCGACGGGTCTGGTCTCCGGTGCCCCGCAACTCGGCGCGGGTGCGGCCATCGGCACCGCAGCCGGCGTTGCCGCCGGAACTGTCGCGGGCGGCAGCCTCGCCAAAGCCGGTATCGGAGCCGCAGCAGGCGGAGCCCGCAGCGCCGTTGGCGCGGCGGCTTCCATGACGGGCGGCGCCCGGACCGCCTACCAGATGAATGCTGCCGCTTCCGGAAAGACAGGGGCCGGAGCCGCCATGGCGGGCATGAGCGGGGTCGCAGGCGCCGGCGTTCGTGCGGCAGCGTCCGGTGCAAGAAACTTCGCCCGGCGCGCCTTCGGATCGCCCGGCGAGCGTCATCAGGCAGGCGCGCGGGCCGCCTTTGCGGCGACCGGCGGAACCGGCGCGCCAAATAGTGCGCCGACGGGCGGTCCCAACGTATCCCCCGACTGGGCCCGGCGCATAAGGCGCGACCAGTCGACCCGCGATGCCGGCATGATGGCGGCTGCGGCCGTGCGCGACGGCGATCGCCCAGGTGGCGGCACATCGATCGAACTCAGGAAAGACGAGGACTAAGCAATGCTCTGGAAGCGCAATTCCACCCGCTATGGCGAGACACCGGAACCGGTAACGCCTTACCAGCGCGCCGCGCAGGCCTGGGACGACCGGATCGGCTCGGCCCGGGTCCAGGCAGGCAATTGGCGGCTCGCGGCTCTCGGCAGCCTTGGCCTTTCCTTCGTGCTCGCCGGCGGCCTTGTCTGGCGGTCCACCCAGTCGATTGTCACGCCCTATGTCGTCGAACTGACCGGCGAAGGCGCTGTGCGCGCCGTCGGGCCCGCCGACGGGCGCTATGAGCCGACCGATGCGCAGATCGCCTATCATCTGGCTGAATTCGTGAAGAACACGCGGTCCATATCGATCGATCCGGTTGTTGTCCGCCAGAACTGGCTGAAGGCCTACGCCTATGCAACCGACCGGGCCGCCGCGACGCTCAACGATTACGCCCGCGACAATGATCCGTTTGCGGAGGTCGGCAGGCGTTCGGTCTCGGTCGATGTGACGAACGTCGTGCGCGCGTCCGATGACAGTTTCACCGTGCGCTGGCGCGAGACCGCCTACCGCAATGGGGCCGAGACCGGCCAATCGACCCATACGGGCGTCTTCTCAATCGTCATCGATCCTCCCCGCACCGAAGAGGCCCTCCGGGCCAATCCCCTCGGCCTCTACGTCCACGGCCTCAACTGGTCGAAAGACCACCAATAGGAGCTTACCCCCATGAAACGCCTTGCCCTGATCCTGCTTGCTTCCTCGGCGCTTCCTGCCTGCGAGACATTGCCCGCTTCGCGCGGTCCCGACATCACGCTGGATGAACCGGACTATGTCGAAGA